>NZ_CP136684.1:1895000-2222857 GCF_032921865.1 Thalassospira lucentensis | reverse complement strand
CTCCGTGTGACGGTCTATTCCTGACCGTCACGCACTTTGCGTGCATAGGGCTCAAGCGCATCAAGATACACAAGCGGCCCGGCTTCCTTGCGCGTGATCAGCGCCCGGTCAGCAACCGCCGTCAGATGCGATCGCATCAACTCACGCGCCTTTTCCTCGTCCCCGCAAGCAAGGGCATCAATAATCTGGCGGTGTTCCTGAATGCCGCAATCGGTGGAATGCGGCCGCGCATAAAGCGACAATGTCAGTCCGCAGCGATAGCCGATCTCTTCGACGTAACGCAACAAAACCGGGCTTCCGGCCAGCTTTGCCAGAAGGATATGAAACTCGGTCGCAAGCCGGATCGAAATCGGCTCGGACGCATGTTCGGCTTCAACTTCCTTGGCAAGATGGGCTTCAAGTTCCGCAAGCTTTTCCGGGGTCATTTCCTTGATCACACGGCTGATCACAAGGTCCTCGATCTGGGTACGCAACTCGAATATATCGCGGGCTTCTTCAAGGCTTGGCTTGGCCACCATCGCCCCTCGATTGCGCCGCAGTTCCACAAGCCCTTCGGCCGCAAGCCGTTCAAGCGCCTGACGGATCAAAGTGCGACTGACGCCGAACCGTTCACCAAGGGAATCTTCGGGCAGCTTCATACCGGGCAGCAGAACACGTTCAAGAATGGCGGACCGCAATGCCGAACTGATCAGTTCATTGCGATGCTTTGCTTTATCAGAAGCCTTCATAAGATCCCGGCAACAATGATGATGAATGCAACTCTGTATAGTCGATTGCATGCAATTGCGCCACCGCCGATCCACACAATCTGATCGTTCATTTCCAGCCCAACCATCCATTACGAAAGACGCCGATATGAGTGCTGCCAACATTTCCACACCCTATCGCGCGATGGTCACAAGCCCGAGTATCGCCGCCAGCGAGGCAGGCGCCCAGGTCCTGCGTGATGGCGGCACCGCAATCGAGGCCGTTGTGGCCACCGCATCGGTTCTCGCCGTGACATATCCGCATTTTTGCGGCATCGGCGGCGATGCCGTCTGGATGGTTGCCGACAGAACCGGCAAGGTTTCATCGTTCCTTGGCATCGGACAGGCCGCGCTTGATGCCAAATGTGATGCGGGCGTCCCCATTGCGTTGCGCGGACCGGCATCAACCCTGACCACGGCCTGCACGGTCGATAGCTGGCAACACGCGCTTGATCATTCGGCGCGCAATTGGGGCGGAACGCGCAAGCTTGCCGATCTGATCGAACCGGCGATTACGCTGGCCGAAAATGGCTTTCCTGTCAGCAAATCACAATGTTTCTGGCTGGATTTCCGAAAAGATGATTACCGCAACTGGCCGGGATTTGCCGATATCTTTGCTCCGAACGGCCGCACCCCCAAAGCAGGTGACACATTTATCCAGCCATACCTTGCCGAGAGCCTGAAACTGATTGCCAAAAATGGTGCCCGCGATTTTTACGAAGGCGAACTGGCTACCCGGATTGCCAAGGGCCTTGGCAAGGTCGGCTCTCCGATCCGGGCGCGCGATCTGCAATTGACCCGCACCCGGACGGCAGATGCTGTTTCGCTAGAATATGGTAACGTTACGCTGTTTGCCCCGCCCGCACCGACGCAGGGGTTGGCAACCTTGATGACCATGGGCATCCTGCGTGAATTGGGGACCAAGTATTGGGATGAAAGCAATCCGGACCATTTCCATCTGGTGGTAGAGGCCATCAAACGCGCCTTTCTGGAACGTGATCGGATCTGTGATCCTGACGGCACGAACCTTGATTTCAGCGATATGCTTGGAGCTGACACGCTGCGCAAAAATGCCGCCGATATTGCAACAGATCACGCAATGGAATGGCCGCACCCATTCCGCCATGGTGATACTGTTTTTCTTGCAGCAACAGACGCACAGGGTAATTGCGCCAGCGTTCTGCAAAGTACCTATTTCGATTGGGGCAGTGGCGTAGTCGCGGGCAATACCGGCATTGTCTGGCAAAATCGCGGTGCGGCATTCAGCACAATCGACGGCCATCCCAACCAGCTTAAACCAGGCAAACGACCGTTTTATACATTGAACCCCGGTCTGGCTTTGCGGAACGGCAAACCCTGCCTGCTTTACGGAACGCAGGGTGCTGACGGGCAACCACAGACACTGGCCATGCTGTTGACCAGATTGATTGATTTCGGATTATCCCCGGCTGACGCCCTTGCCCGCCCGCGGTTCCTTCTGGGGAAAACATTTTCTGATTCGCGTGACAGCCTGAAACTCGAAGCAGACGCCGGACCTACCGTATTTGCCGAACTGAAAAACCGTGGTCATATCCTGCGCGAGATAGAGGCACAAAGTGCCCTTGCCGGACAGGCCGGCATCATCCGGATCGCGCCTGACGGCAATGTTGACGGTGCCCATGATCCACGTAGCGACGGGGCCGCCATCGGCATCATTTAATTCCCCCGCAACCCTCCTCTAAAAAGCATCCCGACGACGTTCGGGCCGGAAATTTTCCGCGCCCGGGTTTTTCGCCCTGTTTCAAAGGCTTCGCATTTATGCCGTTGCCTTGGCATGGTCTGCCACCGGATATTGTATAAATTTACCCCTCGACTCTTCAAAAAGAGTCCGGTAGCGTATGATTAATCGATTAACCAGTTAATCAATGTTGCCAGATCACATCTTTTGGATGTTTGACGGGGGTATTAAGTGGCTTCACCGCGTTCCGGACCGAATATGAGCATGATTGCTGACGCCTTGGGCGTGTCTTCGGCAACTGTATCGAACGCGCTTTCGGGGAAAGGCCGGGTATCGACCGACCTGGTCGATAAAATCCGCAAGAAGGCCGACGAACTTGGTTATGTGCCCAGCAATGCGGGCCGTGCACTGCGAACGGGCCGATCAAATGTTCTGGGGCTTGTCCTTCCAGATATTTCCAATCCGCTGTTCCCGCAAATTGCGCAGGCCATGGAAGCGGCGGCATCAAATGTCGGATATGGGGTTCTGATTGCGGACTCGCGTGGCAAGGTCACCACCCAGACACAGGCCATCAGTCGCCTGATCGAACGAGGTGTTGATGGTCTGGTCGTCATTCCGCGTCGTGGCACACGGATCGGCGATGTTGGATGTCCTGTCGCAATGGTCGATACCCCTTCAACACCGGGCAACACCGTTTCGGCGGACCATTGGGAAGGCGGGGCGAAGGTTGCGCGCCATCTGGTCGATCTGGGGCATAAGAATTTTCTTCTGATCGGGCATGATCCGGCATCGAATGTGCAGAATGACCGGATCGGCGGCATGAAATCGGCCCTTGGTCGCAATACCCGTCATACGACGGTCTGGCTTGAAACATTGATGCACGAACGTGGCGAACGGGCATCGCTTGGCCTGATTGACCACGTTAAAAACGGCGTCACGGCGATTGCCGCCGTTTCGGATTTGCATGCCCTTCGCGTTCTGACCGAATTGCAGACCGCCGGGATCAAGGTCCCTCAGCAGGTCAGCGTGACCGGTTTTGACGATCTGATTTTTTCCCCCGTGGTGACCCCTTCGCTAACCACGGTGCATATGGATATGGCCCGGATTGCCGAGCTGGCCATCGCCGCCCTTGTCCGTGAAATCGAACAGGGCAAATCCACCGTTCAAAGTGGCAAGACGGCAAGACAGACCGTCACCGCCGATACGTCGAAGGTTTCGATGGAACTGATGGTCCGCGCGTCAAGCGGACCGGCGGCTTCCCCTGACGCACCCTTCCCAACCGGAGAAACGCTGTGATGCCGATCAAAAAACTGCTTATGGCTTCTGCTGCCCTTTTGCTGTCCGTAAGTGCGGCAAAGGCCCAGGAAAAGACCCTGACCATTTCGGTCTATGGTTTCGCACAGGATGAATTCAAGGAACTCCTGTACGACCCGTTCGAAGAAAAATGCGGTTGCGAACTGGTTGTCGAAACCGGCAACTCGGTCGAACGTCTCGCCAAAATCGAAGCCAACAAAGCCGATCCGGTCATCGACCTTGCGGTTATTTCCATGCGCGATGCACTGGCCGCTGCCAAGGATGGCCTGACCGACAAGATCGATACGTCGAGGCTGTCGAACTTTGACAAGCTTTACGACATTGCCAAAGACCCGAATGGCGATGGCATGAGTGTTGGTTACACCTTCTATGCCAGCTCGATCGCCTATCGTTCTGACAAGATGACAGTCGAAAGCTGGTCGGACCTTCTGGCTGATGACGTGGTTGATCATGTCGCCCTTCCGAACGTCACGACCACACAGGGCCCGCTGACCCTTTATATGCTGGGCAAGGCACTTGGCGATGAAGACCCGTCGCTGAAAACCCCGATTGCCGCCGTTGGCGAAAAGAAGGACGAGATCGTCACCTTCTATGTCCGTTCATCGCAGTTGGTTCAGTTAATGCAGCAGGAAGAAATCTGGGCCGCACCCATCGGGCGTTTTGCATGGTCCGGTTTTTCGAAAATGGATTTGCCGATCAAATGGGCAACCCCGAAAGAAGGCCAGTCCGGTGGCATGAATGTCATGGTCCTGACCAAAGGCAGCAAGAACCGCGATCTTGCGCTTGAATTCATGGATTTCTGGCTTTCGACCGAAATCCAGACGGCATTGGCCGAAAACCTTGTCGACAGCCCGGCAAACAAGGACGTCAAGGTTTCCGACGAGATTGCCGAAAACCTGACCTATGGGGCCGATACCGTTGCCAATCTGCATCTGATCCCGTCACAGGTTGCCATCGACAATCAGGAAACCTGGTTGTCGGAATGGAACAACAAGGTCGGCCAGTAATCGCCACCATGATCATTATCGGATCGGGGCCTCCTCTCATTTACCCCGATCCGGCGGGCCTTGCTCGCGCCACCACTTATTGACTTTAACCGACGACAAGGTTGCCGAGATGTTTCAGAACCGGGCCGAAGCCTTTGCGCTGGTCCTCCCTGCCGCGATCTTTGCCGCTGTGGTCTTTCTGGCCCCGGTTCTGATTCTTCTGTCCGAAGGTTTTCGGTCGGGCGATAGCTGGACGATACAGGCCTATATCGATTTCTTCTCCCAGTCGCTTAATCAGACCGTCTTTTTGCGCACGCTTAAACTTGCGGCACTGGTCACGGCAGCCTCCGCCGTGATCGGCTATGCCGCGGCCTTTGCAATCGTGAACCTGCCGCCAAAGGGCAAGGGCCGGATTACAGGGCTCGTTGTGTTGCCACTGATGATTTCACCAGTAGCACGCACATATGCGTGGCTGGTGATCCTTGGCCGGACCGGTTTTGTGAACAAGGCACTGGTTGCTGTCGGGCTATCGGATGAACCGATCCGTTTCCTGTTCACCGAAACAGCCGTTTTCATCGGGTTGCTGCAACTGTTTCTGCCGCTGATGATCATTTCACTCATCAGTGCGCTTGAAAACATGCCGCGCGATGCGGTGCCAGCTGCTCGCGTTCTTGGCGCCAACTGGTTGCAGGTTTTCACGAAAGTCATCCTGCCACTAACCAAAGAGGGCCTTGTGATCGGTGGCACGCTGGTCTTTACCGGATCCATGACCGCCTATATCACCCCGGCCATTCTGGGCGGTTCCAAGGTTTTGATGCTTGAAACCCTACTGTATCAGCGCGTGACTGTTGCCAATGATTTCGTATCGGCCAGTGTGATCGCCCTGATCCTGATCGTCATGGCATTTGCGGCCAATCTTCTGCTCAAACGCCTTGCCACCGCGAGGAACAAGCAATGACCAACAAGCTGTTTTCCCCGATCATTCTTTTACTGGTACTGGCCTTTCTGATTGGTCCGTTCCTGATCATTATCGCGGCATCGCTGTCGGCCGGCGAAACGCTTGCCTTCCCGCCGCAGGGACTATCCCTGCGCTGGGTGCTGAAAGTCTTCGAGGTCGAAAGCTTCCGTGCGAGTTTCGGCATCTCGATGTTTCTTGCCATCGGCGGCACGCTTGCCGCCCTGATCCTTGGCATTCCGGCAAGTTATGCGCTATCGCGCTACAAGGTCCCCGGTGCTGAAACCATCCGGACCATCGTATCGTCACCGATCATTGTGCCGGGCATCATTGTCGGTCTGGCACTGTTGCGTTACTTCGTCGTACCTTTCAATTTCGGCATTCTGTTTGCACTGTTTCTGGCGCATACCGCGCTGATCCTGCCCTATGCGGTACGCGTAGTGTCGGCCAGCCTGAACAATTTGCGATCCGACATTGAAGAAGCCGCCGTGCTTTTGGGGTCGTCGCGGATTGGTGCCTTTTTCCGCGTGGTGATGCCAAATATCCGTGGCGGTATTCTTGCTGCCTTCATTCTTGGCTTTGTCACCAGTTTCAATCAGGTGCCGGTTTCCCTGTTTTTGTCCGGGCCCGGTGTCCGAACCCTTCCAATCGACATGCTCGCCTATATGGAAATCACCTATGACCCGTCGGTCGCAGCCCTGTCCGCGCTGCTTGCCTTCATGTCGCTGGGCATTGTCTTTCTGGCCGAACGTTTCCTAGGATTTTCCCGCTATGTCTGATGCCCGCTTTCTCTGTCTTGAAAAACTGACCCTGTCTTACGGTAAAAATGTTGCCGTACCGGAAATGGATCTTGATATCGGCAAGGGAGAACTGGTTGCCCTACTTGGCCCGTCGGGCTGCGGCAAAACCACCACCATGCGCGCCATTGCCGGGTTGATGGAGCCGTCATCGGGCAAGATCATCCTTGATAATGTCGACATCACCCGGACCCCCGCCAACAAACGCCCGGTCGGGCTGGTGTTTCAGTCCTATGCCCTGTTCCCGCACCTTAACGTCTATGAAAACGTTGCCTTTGGCCTGAAGCTGATGGGAGTTCGCGGCAAGGGACTGGACGACAAGGTTCAGGAAGGCCTTCGTACTGTCGGGCTGTCCAAATTCGCCACCCGCAAACCCGCCGAGCTTTCCGGCGGCCAGCAGCAGCGCGTTTCACTGGCGCGTTCGATGGTGATGGAGCCCAAGGTGCTGCTTCTTGACGAACCGCTATCAAACCTTGATGCCCGTCTGCGCCTTGAAATGCGGACCGAATTGCAGCGCGTGCAAAAGGAAAGCGGTGTCACGATGATCTTCGTCACCCACGATCAGGTCGAAGCCCTTGCGATGGCGGACCGGATTATCGTGATGCTTGATGGTCATATCGAACAGATCGGAACACCAGAAGATATCTATTACCGCCCTGTTTCCGATTTCGTTGCGGACTTTGTCGGGTTTGAAAATGTCTTCGCGCTTGAAAACGGCAAACTTAAAACCGCAACCGGGGCTGTCGAACTGTCGGGCACGGCCCCTCTTGATACCAAAGGCCTTGCCTGGCGCCCGTCCATGGTCACCCTTGGCGATGGGCCGTTCGAGGGCACGATACGCGGTACGTCTTTTGCCGGTGGAACACGGGAGTATCTGCTTGATACCCCGCTTGGCCCGATCAAGGCGGAATGCGATGCCAGCCTTCCGGCCCATGAATTCAGTTCTGTCCTGAAATTCGATCTGCCTGTATCGCGGGCCGCATCCCTATCGCGCGTCGGGAGCCTCTGATGGGACTGTGGATCGACACCGATATGGGCTTTGACGACTTGGTCGCCGTGCTGGTTGTCATCCATGCCGGAAAGCATATCGACGGGATGTCGCTGATTGCCGGGAACTCCCCTCTTGAGCGCGTGCGCATTAATGCTGCCAGTGCCGCGCGCCAGTTTGACTGGGATTTCAAAATCTATACCGGTCGCGAAACGGCGGTTATGGGTGGGCTTGAAACCGCCGAACGGATTCTTGGGCCCCTTGGCATGCAATCAAGCGGCGTACATCTTCCCGATTGCCGCCCGATTGCAGAATGCAGCGCGTTCGACGGTCTTTGTGACTGGCTTGAAAGCAAATCCGGACCGAATGACGAACGCCATATTCTGGCCCTTGGCCCGCTTGGCAATATTGCATCGCTGGTTCTGGCCCGGCCTGATCTGGCGCGCAGAATCGACTGCGTGACCTGGATGGGGGGCGCCGTAACGCGCGGCAATCACACCGCCCTCGCCGAATATAATGCCTTTGCCGACCCCGAAGCGGTCGCCATTACCCTGTCCCATCAGGTGCAATTGCGCATGGTTGATCTCGACCTTTGCCGACGGGTGCTTGCCACCCCGGATGATGTTGCACCTATCCGCAATGCTGGTGGGAAAAATGCGGGGCTTCTGGCCGATCTGAGCGAAGGATACATCAATATCGCCCTGTCACGCGGGCGCGATGCGATGGCGGTTTTCGATCCTTGCGCAGCGGTAGCGGTGATTGATGAAGATGCGATCAGCTTTGCTGATGCACATATCGAAATTGACACCAGCCAAGATCCTTCGCGCGGGCAAACCATTATTGATCCCCGCCCGACCGCGATCAAAAACGCGCAATATGCCGTTTCTGTTAACACGGAACGTGCGTGCGACCTGATCTTTTCAGCCCTCAAGGCGGAAGCAGCGAAATGAATAATCGCACGACAGAACCCGGCGATCTAACCTGCCATAAATTGCGCACACGTGCCGTCGCCGCCGCACGCGGCGATGAACCGTTCGATATCCTGATTACCGGTGGCAAGCTTGTCGATATGGTGACCAGTGAAATCCGCAAGGCCGATATCGGCCTGATCGGTCCAATGATCGCAAGCGTCCATGAACCGGCAACCAGAAGCGACGCCCGCAAGATCGTCAGTGCCCGGGGCGGTTATGTCAGCCCCGGCCTGATCGACACGCACATGCATATCGAAAGTTCGATGGTCACACCGGCGATCTATGCCGAAACGGTCGTTGCCCGCGGCGTCACGACAATCGTCTGGGACCCGCATGAATTTGGCAATGTGCGGGGGCTTGATGGTGTCCGCTGGGCGATTGATGCAACACGTGACCTGCCATTACGTGTTCTGGTTCTGGCACCGTCCTGCGTTCCCGCCGCCCCCGGCCTTGAAATATCCGGTGCTGATTTTGACGGTGAGGCCATGGCCGAAATGCTGTCCTGGCCAGAAATCGCCGGGGTTGCCGAAGTCATGAATATGCGCGGCGTGATTGATCGCAATCCCCGCATGACCAACATCATGCAGGCAGGTCTTGCATCGGGGAAACTTGTCTGTGGTCATGCCCGTGGCCTTGAAGGACCCGATCTTGCCGCCTTTATGACGGCGGGTGTCAGTTCAGACCATGAACTGGTTTCAAACGATGATCTGATGGCAAAACTGCGAGCCGGTCTTGCGATTGAAATGCGCGGATCGCACGACCACCTTCTGCCGAGCTTTGTCGAGACGCTTAATGAGTTGGGTTTCCTGCCGCAAACCGTCACGCTTTGTACCGATGACGTATTCCCCGATGACCTGTTTCATGCTGGTGGGCTTGATGATGTGGTGCGTCGGCTGGTCCGTTATGGCATGAAGCCCGAATGGGCGTTGCGGGCGGCAACCCTGAATGCCGCGATGCGCCTTGGCCGTTCCGATCTTGGTTTGATTGCTGCCGGACGGCGTGCAGATATTGTCATCTTTGACGACCTGACCGATTTCAGGGCACGCCAGGTTATTGCAAATGGTGAAATCGTCGCCGGGGTCGGTGAAATGGCATCACGGGCGGTTTCGATTGATCCCGCCCCCCTGTCTGACACCATGAAGATGGATGTCCTGACCATCGATGATTTTCGTGTTCCTGCATCCGGGGATCGCGTCCGGATCGCCACCATTGACCGGCCACGCTTTACTCGCTGGGCAACAGACGACGCCGATGTCAAAAACGGCTATGTGGTGCCGCCTATGGGCACGACCATGATCGCCGTTGCCCATCGCCACGGAAAGGCAGACAGCAAACCACGCGTCGGCTTTCTGACCGGATGGGGTGACTGGAAAGGTGCCGTTTGCACCACCGTCTCGCATGACAGCCACAATGTTACGGTGTTCGGTGGCAATCCGCGCGATATGATGGTTGCCGCCAATGCCGTCATCCGTGCCGGTGGCGGTATGGCGGTCGCATCAAACGGCAAACTTGATGCGCTTCTTCCGCTGCCACTTTGTGGGTTGGTGTCCGACGCACCGATGGATCATGTTGCGCAGCAATTTGCCGATATCCGAACCGCGACAGATGCAATTGTCGACTGGCAACCGCCCTATCTGGTTTTCAAGGCCCTGTTCGGCGCTACATTGGCCTGCAACCCCGGCCCGCATCAAACCGACCGTGGTATCGGCGATGTCACGACGGGGCAGCTTTTGACCACACCGGTTCTGGAAATCATTTAGACCGCAAAATCTCCCGCCATATCCATCGCGATATAGTGAGGTATTGCGGTGTCACTTTGCTCCGTTCGATAACGCAAAATAGCTAGGCTGATAATTGATCCGCAGTAAGCGGTCATACAGCCGGCGAAATGTTTCGTCGGGATCAAATCGGTAAACAGGTCCGGATGGAACCATTTTGGCATATGCTTGATCGCAAAGAACTGGGATAAAGTCACGCGTCGATCTCGTGCCTGATGGCGGCATCTGCACCGTCCGACATTAGTATCGACAAGCGTTTAATCACGGCTTCACGCCAGAACAGGCTATCCTGCAACTGTTTGGGCATCCAGCCCTTAAGACCGGAAAGTTTTTCGTATATCGCGGTTGCATCCTGATGATCCGCCAGTGCTTCCATGATTTCGTTTGCACGCGGATCATTGAGCAGTTCAGCGGTTCCATCCTGTGCTGTATTGACGCGCTGGCAAATCACAGCCATCCATGCAGCAAAACAAAGGGCAAACGTACCGAGCATCTTGCTTTCCTGCGGCAGATCACAAGCCGGGGAGAAAATCCGCTGCGGGAGTTTTTCCGTGCCATCCATGGCAATCTGACGGGTTTCGTGTGCGATTTCGGGATTGCGGAAACGTTCGACCAATTCGGCCCCGTAATCGGAAAAATCAATCCCGGCAAGCGGTGCCATCGTTGCGGCAGCATTTTTCATATGTTGCGCAACAAGTTGCGAGAAGGCCTCATTTGCCATTGCGTCACGAACATAGCGGTAATCACCGACTTGCCCCAAATAGGCGATCAGGGAGTGGCTGCCGTTAAGCATACGAAGTTTCATAAGTTCGTATGGCTCGACATCGTGAACCAGAATCGCACCGGCTTCTTCCCAGGCGGGCCTGCCATCAGGGAAATCATCCTCGATAACCCACTGCGAAAAGGGTTCGGTTTCAATCGCAGCCGGATCGTCGATTCCGGTCAAAATTTTGGCATCTTCAAACGTGCGAGCTGCCGCCGCTGGCGTAATCCGGTCAACCATCGTCGAGGGGAAGGAAACATTTTCCTCGATCCAACCTGCCAGATCCGGGTCGACACGCTTGGCAAAGTCAATCACACCGCTGCGCAACAACACTCCGTTCGATGGCAGGTTATCACAGGAAACGATTGTAAACGGTCGAATGCCGGCCTGTTTGCGGCGCTTCAGCCCGGCGACCAAGATCCCGAGAAGCCCGGTTGGCGTGGTGGAATTTGCCAGATCATGTTTCACAGCCGGATGTTCCGCCTGAACCGCCCCCAACACCCGATCAATGCCATATGCCTTTTCGGTGACCGTGATGGTCACGATCCCGATTGCCGGATCGGTAAGCGCGTCCAAAACCGGTGCAATATCACGCGAAGCCGCAATTGCCTTTGACAGGCTGGTGATCCTAAGGGCTTTGGGGCCGTCGGGATGACGTTCAATCACCGTAAAGGCGCAGTCCTGCGCATTCAAGGCATCGACAATGTCAGTGCTGCGCAAACTGACACCGATAATGCGCCAGTTCCCGCCTTTGGCCTGCATCGCCACGTCGGTATAAACCGCCTGATGGGCCCGGTGGAAGGCACCGATCCCGATATGCACGATACCGGCCGTTGCCCTATCTGCATCGGGTGCAGCAGCGGAACTATCGGAAGATGTCATTTTGGGACCCCAAGCAAATCAAACCTTGCCGAAAGTGCCGTCATCACACCGCGCAACTCGGCAAGGCCTTTGAGGCGCCCAATCGCCGGATAACCCGGCTGTCCCTTGCGGTTCAAGTCATCAAGAATATCCTGCCCATGATCCGGACGCATCGGAATGTTCCAGTCAGCACGTCCCGCTGCTTTGCGACGTGCCTCTTCGCGCAGGATTTCCTCGATCAGATCGACCATGTTGGTATCGCCATCCAGATGCTCCGCCTCATGGAAGCTGCATGGCAGACCTTCGCTTTCGCGTTTTGTATTGCGCAGATGAATGAAATGCACACGGTCACCCAAGCGTTTCATCATCCCCGGCAAATCATTTTCCGGATGTACACCCAGCGACCCGGAACATAGCGTTATGCCATTTTCCGGAAGATCCACCGCCTGCATGATGTAGGCATAGTCGGCCTCGGTCGACATGATCCGCGACAATCCCAAAAGGGCAAAGGGCGGATCGTCGGGATGGCAGCACATGCGAATACCAACCTCGCGTGCGACAGGTACGACTTCCTCAAGGAAGGCAACCAGATTGCCACGAAGCGTATCGGCATCAATATCGGCATAGGTTGCAAGCAACGCACGCAAATCATCCAGCGAGAGATTCTCGACCGAACCGGGCAAGCCGAAGGCAACCGTCCGTTCAAGTTCACTACGGCGATCTTCGGACATTTGTGCGAAACGACTTTTTGCATCCGCAACAATTGCGGCCGGATAATCATCGGCAGCACCATCGCGGTTCAGAATGAACAGATCAAATGCAACAAAGTCGACCAGATCAAATCGCATGCAGGTTGCGCCGTTTGACAGACGCCAGCTCAGATGGGTTCGGGTCCAGTCAAGAACCGGCATAAAGTTATAGCAAACGATGCTGATCCCGGAATCGGCAAGGTTACGCAGGCTTTGCTTGTAGGCTGCGATATGATCGCGCCACGGGCCTACCTGCCGTTTGATCGATTCGGAAACCGGAAGACTCTCGACGACATCCCAGGTAAGGCCCGAAGGCGCCCCATCCTTCATGGTCGCGATTTCGGCATGACGTTTGGCAATCTCATCCGGCGTCCAGACAGCACCACTTGGCACATGATGAAGGGCGGAAACCACGCCATGTGCGCCAGCCTGGCAAATATCGTCAATGCTGACCAGATCGCGCGGGCCGAACCATCTCCAGGTTTGTTTCATGTGTTTCTCTCTGTATTGGCGTGGTGTCTTCAACACCGACTATAACGGTTAGGAATAATATCACGTCATAATTTTGTTGACTAGTATGGTAGTATGCATCATGACTCAGAAAAGCAAGGAGAGATTGATGGGCGATCCCGAACAAAATGACTGGGAAATCACACACGATCAGGCCGTAGGCCCACAGATCCATCGCATTATTCGCGAACGGATCGTGTGCAC
Organism: Thalassospira lucentensis; assembly: GCF_032921865.1. NCBI lineage: Bacteria > Pseudomonadati > Pseudomonadota > Alphaproteobacteria > Rhodospirillales > Thalassospiraceae > Thalassospira > Thalassospira lucentensis. Next base: position 2,209,518 of record NZ_CP136684.1, on the reverse strand, counting down.
GGATCTGCTTCCCGGCGTGCGCCTGTCCGAAGCCGAACTTGCCAAACATTACAATGTCAGCCGCCAACCCGTCCGCGAGGCCTTCATCAAGCTTGCCGACGAAGGCCTTTTGGAGGTTCGCCCGCAACGCGGAACCTATGTCCGAAAGATTTCCGTCGCCGCCGTTCTTGATGCGCGTTTTGTCCGCGAAGCCATCGAGGCCGACATTGCCCGTTTCGTCGCAACCAAGCCCGATGATGCATTTCTGGCACGCCTTGAACAACTGATCACCGATCAGCGCCAGGCGATGGAAGGCGATGCGCGTGCATTCCTTAAACTGGATCATGATTTCCATCGCTGCCTCGCAGAAGCGGCAGGCAAGACATACGCATGGAAGGTCGTTGAGGATGTTCGCGCCCAGCTCGACCGAGTGCGCTACCTCAGTTACTTCCAGTTTCCGATGAACGAGATCATCGAACAGCATATCCGAATTGTTTCCGCGATCACATCCCGTGATCCCGAAGCAGCCAGCGCAGCCATGCGTGAGCACCTCCGTGAGATTCTGCATACGCTGCCTGATATTGCCCGCTCCAGAACGGAGCTTTTTGACAACGCAAATTCCACGTTGTCGCCCTAAGGCATCAACCGAACAGGGAGGAAAAGATGCTTAAAAAAACGACCAAGAAACTGATGATCGCCGGTGTAGCCGCCATGATGATGGGTAACTCTGCGATTGCCGCAGAAATAACCCTGAAACTTGGTCATCTCGCCAATGAACAGAATGCCTGGCACAAAGCTGCCGTGAAGTTCGGCGAGGAACTTTCGACCCTTACCGACGGCCGTATTGATGTGCAGGTCTTCCCCAACGAAACACTCGGCAAGGAAATCGACCTGATCAACGGCATGCAGCTTGGTTCGGTCGACATGACCATTACCGGTGAAAGCCTGCAGAACTGGGCACCGATGGCGGCCCTTCTGGCTGTTCCGTATGCCTATCAGACGCTCGAAGACATGGATGCCGTTGCCAGTGGTGAAATCGGCGACAAAATCGAACAGCAGATCGTCGAGAAAGCCCGCATCCGCCCAATTGCCTATTTTGCCCGCGGCCCGCGCAACCTGACGTCAAATCGCGAAATCAAAAGCCCGGATGATCTGAACGGCCTGAAACTGCGCGTTCCGAACGTTCCGCTTTTTGTTGATGTCTGGAAATCGCTTGGCGCGCAACCGACACCGATGGCGTTCTCGGAAGTCTTTACCTCGCTTCAGGCAGGCACCATCGACGCACAGGAAAACCCGCTGGCGCTGATTGATTCGGCAAGCTTCAACGAAGTGCAGAAATTTGTGAACAAGACCGAGCATGTCCGTTCATGGATTTATCTGACCATTTCGGAAATCACCTGGGGCAAACTGTCAGATGCCGACAAGGAAGCCGTCATGGAAGCCGCAAAACGGGCGCAGGCATATGAGCGCGACCTGTTTAGCGCTGATGAAGAACGGTTGACGAAGGAACTTCAGGCAAAGGGCATGACCTTCGTTGAAGTCGACACGCAGGCCTTTGCCCAAAAAGCAAAAGACGCTGTTCTTGCAAATGTTTCCGACGAAATCCGTCCTGTCGTCGAAGACCTTTTCGCAAACTGATTGCTACCGGTTCGGTTGCGTACGCGCGACCGAACCTTTTTTCGACGGGGAAGTAACGTGCTTTCTGCCAGATTATACGCATCCATCATTGCACTTTGCCGGATCGGAACCGGTGCCGCTTTCGGCATTCTGATCGGCACGGTCCTGATACAGGTTGTGTCGCGAACCTTTTTGACCAGTTCACCGGTATGGACCGAAGAACTCACGCGTCATGCGCTGCTGTTTCTTGCGGCTTTTGGCGTCGGGCTGTCTTTTCGCAATGGCGAACTGGTTAATGTCGACATCGTTTGCGAAATGCTGCCTTTGCGTATTCAGCGGGCATTGATGTTCATCTCGGCCGGGCTGACGGCGGCATTTTGCCTGATACTGCTATCCCCTGCGTGGATGTTTGTTTCAATCGGTGTTCTTCAAACTTCACCCGCTTTAGGCGTCCGGATGGACTTCATTCACGCCACCGTTTTCATTCTTCTTGCCGTTCTCGGCCTTTTCGCGGTCCTGCGGATGATACGTGTCATCGCCGGGGCTTCTGACGGAAAAGCTGAAGATACGACGAAGGACTTCCCATGAGCCTCGCAATTTTACTTGGCGTTTTTGCCCTCGGCCTCGTCATCGGCCTTCCGGTCGCCGTGACGCTGGGTCTGTCCTCGCTGTGCTATTTGCTGCTGGAAGGCATTCCTCTTGTTGTGATCCCGCAAAAAATGTTTGCCGGGATGGATGTATTTGTTCTGCTTTGTATTCCGGGCTTTATCCTTGCCGGGAACCTGATGAATGGCGGGGGGATTACACCGCGTATTGTGCGGTTCGCCAATGCGATGGTCGGATGGATGCGGGGTGGCCTTGGCCTGACCAATGTTACCGGTTCCATGCTGTTTGGGGGCATTTCCGGAACAGCTGTTGCCGACGCGGCATCAATCGGCGGCATGATGATCCCCGGCATGGTCCGCGCCGGATACACTCCTGCTTTTTCGGCCGCTGTTACGGCGGCATCATCAACGGTCGGGCCGATCATCCCGCCAAGCATGCCCATGATCATCGTTGGTGCATTGTCTGGCATTTCTGTTGGCAAGATGTTCATTGCGGGTGCTATTCCCGGCATCCTGATGGGTCTTGCAATGATGGTGACCTGCTACATCATCGCGGTCCGACGCAATTTTCCGCACCAGCCGTGGCAGGGATTTGGTGAACTGGCCCGATCCTTCGTCGGCGCCTTCTGGGCACTTGCCATGACGGCCCTGATTGTCGGCGGTTTGCTGAGCGGCATCGTCACCCCGACTGAAACCGCAGTCATTGCCAGTATCTATGCCCTGATTGTCGGCTGTTTCATTTATCGCGAACTGCCGCTGCGCAAGGTTCCGAAAATCATCATCGACAGCGCGGTGACCGCCGCCGCCATTCTTGCGCTTGTCGGTTTGGCAAACGTGTTTGGCTGGATCCTTGTTTCCGAACGCATCCCGCAGATGATTTCAAACGCGGTATTGTCATTCACAGATAACAAATATGCCGTGATATTGCTGATCAATCTGGTTCTGCTCATTGTCGGCATGTTCATGGAAACGATTGCGGCATTGATCATCCTGTTTGTGCCACTTCTGACCCTTGCCACCAATGTCGGTGTCGATCCTATCCATTTCGCGGTGTTTGCGGTTCTGAACCTGATGATCGGTTTGACGACCCCGCCGGTAGGCATTTGCATGTTCATCTGTGCGAACATCGCCAAAGCCCCGGTGACCACGGTTATCAGGGCACTGATGCCGTTCCTTCTGACCAATATCCTGATCCTGTTCCTTGTTTCCTATATCCCGGCGCTGTCAACCTGGCTGCCGTCCCTGATGGAGTAATGAATGCAAACACGTGTTTGCCGTCTGTATGGCCAAGATGATCTTAGGATCGATACCGAAGCAACCACCGCCCCTATTGGTGACGAAGTCCTTATCCGTGTAGGTGCCGGTGGTGTGTGCGGTTCGGACATGCATTACTATTTCGAAGGCGGGATTGGTCAAATCCGCGTGCGAGAACCGATCATTCTTGGACATGAGGCCGCGGGTACCATCGTTGCACTTGGCCCGGATGTAAACGGTCTGGCCGTCGGGCAAAAGGTTGCAATCAACCCAAGCCATCCGTGCGGCACGTGCCGCTATTGCCTACAGAACCTGCAGCAGCATTGCCTGAACATGAAGTTCTTTGGGTCGGCAATGCCGATGCCCCATATTCAGGGGGCGTTCCGCGATCTGGTCAATGTGCGCAAAGGCCAGTGTTTCGTGATCAACGATCAAACCGATATCTGCAAGGCCGCCTGTGCCGAACCCCTTGCCGTATGCCTGCATGCAGTTGCACGCGCAGGTGATCTTGCGGGTAAGAAGGTTCTGATTACCGGTGCTGGTCCGATTGGCAGCCTTTGTGCGGCGGCCGCCAAACTTGCCGGTGCCAGCGAAATCGTTGTGACCGACTTGCAGGATTTTGCGTTGAATGTTGCAAAGCAGATGGGGGCAACCCGCACCATCAACATCGCCACGGCCGCCGACGACCTTAAACCTTATGAACAGGATAAGGGCCAGTTTGACGTTTGCCTGGAATGCTCCGCCGCCCCAGCGGCTTTGCGGTCCGCCATCAGCGTTTTGCGCCCGCAAGGCATCCTCGTTCAGGTCGGCGTTGCCGGCGAAATTCCGGTAGCGTTCAATCCGCTGGTCGCCAAGGAAATCACAATCACCGGCACCTTCCGTTTCCATACGGAGTTTGCCGAGGCCGTTCGCATGATCGATAGCGGTAAAATTGACGTAAGCCCGATCATCACCCAGACCTTCCCGCTTGAAACCGCCACAGAAGCCTTTGACGTGGCAAGTGATCGCAGCAAATCGGTCAAGGTTCAGTTGTCTTTCGCCAACTGAACCTGTTTCCTGTTTAGCCTTCTCTACATGATCAATCCGGATAGTTTAGAATACTGCTGCCACCCGAAAACCCAATCATCAACGATTGGGTTCGCAGGCAATGCCTTACCCGACATATCCGTCCTCAAGCGCAATACCATCAATACAACCACCGATAGGCTGGAAGATCAATATTCAACCCGTCTTGCCCATCTTCTCAAGATATGTCCGCCAACTGCCCAACTCGGTAATATCGGTGGCGCCATCCAGACCTGCGGCTTCGCACAAGAACCCTTTTTGGCGACTGCCATCTTCGAGTTCAACGGTACCCAGACACAGCGGTGATGGAATCCCGGCAAGGAAACCGCCGATTGCCGATTTGGGAACGGCCCATACCTCAACCTCGATTGATCCGCCGGTATCAGTATTGACCAACATACCGGGACGTTTGGGCGGGCCACCGGCCAAGGCATAGAAGCTGTATTTTGCGGCTGTCCTTGTTTTACGGATCAAGCGGGCCGCCCGTCCGGTCAATTCACCATTAAGCGGCAAGCCGGACATATGTGCCCCACAGACCACGAGCCCGATTTCATCTTCACCGATGACCGGTTCGGAATAGCGGATCTTGTCGCGGGTCCATCCTGTTGCGCCAACATCACCAGCCTCAAGCAAGGCTGCCAAGGATGCAACTTTCGCATCTTCACCTTTGCCTGCCAGAATTGTCAGACTGCCCGGACGCCCATCTTTGCGGGGGCCAGTCGGAACCGCAATGCCACACATATCAAGCAGGTTCACAAAGTTTGTATAGGTCCCCAAACGCGAGTTTGGTCCGATCGGGTCGGACGCGATGTCGTCCACCGTCACGAAATGCGGAATGGTCGGCACACAGATGGCATCAATCCCCGCCAACGCATTCTCACACTGACGCTGCAGGGCTTTTAGCCGGTAAAATCCGTTAAAAGCATCGACCGCAGTCAAATCCAACCCTGGCTCAAGAATGGCCCGTGTTGTTGGATGCAGGGTTTCCGGCTTTTCAGTCAGCCGTGAGCCGACCGCGGCAACACGTTCGGCCAGCCATGCGCCCTGATAAAGCATGCTTGCGACATCATAGAAGGGCGTAAAATCGATCTCTGTAATTTCGCAACCAAGTGCTGCAAGCTTCGCGACATCGCCATGAAAATGATCGCGCTGAATGTCGTCATCAAACGTCTCGAGAGTTCGAGCATCCGGCACCGCAACGCGCAAAGGAAGCGTTTTTGACAATCCACCCTTTTTGACGAAATTCCGGCTATAGGCATCCGCGGCGTCAAATTGTGCTGCAACATCAAACACGTCCCACGCGTCCGATACATTCAGGGCAAAAATTGAAACCGTATCCAAAGTCCGGCATGCCGGAACAACGCCTGTTGCAGACAGGGTGCCCAATGTAGGCTTCAGGCCAACAATGCTGTTAAGCGCGGCAGGTACACGGCCCGACCCCGCCGTATCCGTACCAAGGGAAAAACTCGCGATCCCGTGCGCGACCGCCACGGCAGACCCCGACGACGATCCACCCGGCACAATCGCAGGATCAATTGCATTAAGTGGCACGGGATAGGGGCTTCGGACCCCGACAAGACCGGTTGCAAACTGGTCCAGATTAGCCTTACCAAGACAGATCGCACCGGCAGCCCGCAATTGGGCAACAACAAAAGCATCTGACAGCGCGTCATATGCAAAATCTGGACAAGCCGCCGTTGTCGGCATCCCCATCACGTCAATATTGTCCTTGGCAATATAGGGAATGCCCCACAAGGGACGACCATCATAAGCACCAAGTTCCCCGGCCGCTGCCAACGCTTCATCACGCGCGGTATAAATCAGGATACCCGGGTCACCGGTCGCATCCAGACGACGAAATGCTTCTTCTACTACCTGCTCTGGACGCAAACCGGATGCGTATGCCTGCCGCAATGCGGCAAGTGTGAAGGGAAGATCAGCAATCATTTTGGTATTCCGTCTGTGGCGTTGTTGAATGTTCTGAAAAGTCGGAAGGTCAGGCGATTTCACGTTCCGGGGCCTGTGGGGCCGCGGACAGCAATTCGCGTGTATAGGGGTGTTGCGGATTTTCCATCACGGTTGCGACAGGACCGGATTCAACGATGCTGCCATTTTGCATGACGATCACATGATCACAGAGCAACCTGACGACGTTGAGATCGTGGCTGACGAACAGGTAGCTGATGCCTAGCCGCACACGCAAATCCGCCAGAAGGTTCAGGACAAGCGCCTGTATGGACACATCAAGGGCAGCTGTCGGTTCATCAAGGATCAGGAAATCAGGTTCAGTCGCGAGCGCACGGGCAATACCGACGCGAGCCTTCTGCCCACCGGAAAGCTGATGCGGGAACCGGTCAAGAAGATGCGCCGGGAAGCCTGTCATCTCCGCCAGTTCTTCGGTGCGTGTGGTTACCGCATCGCCGCGCATCCCCATCAGGCGATGCAAAGGATCGGCAATGGCCTGACGGGCGGTAAAGCGGGGGTTCAGGCTATCGGTCGCATCCTGAAACACCATCTGGATTTTCGATCGCAACGGATGTTTGGCAAAACCTGCTGCTGGCAATGTCGCGATATCTTCGCCGCGATAGAAAATGCTGCCCGATGTTGAATCCAGCAACCGCACCAGCATCGAAGAAGTGGTTGATTTTCCACAACCTGATTCACCAACCAGCCCGACACTTTCACCTTCATGGACAGTGAAGCTGATTTTCCTGACCGCATGAACCGGGCCGCTTTTGCCCTGATATGTTTTGGCAAGATTGATCACGTCAATCAGTGGCTTGTCACCAATTACGTGCGGTTCAAGTTCCGGTCGTTCGCCTTCGGGTAAAAGGGATCGAATGGTGCCCATCCGGCGCGGGGTCGCATGGACAAGTTTTCGGGTATAGGCATGTTGGGGATTGGTGAACAATTTGACCGGATCACCAGCCTCTACAATCAGGCCGTCTTTCATCACGACAATCCGGTCGCAATATTGCGATGCCAGTCCAAGATCATGAGTGATCAGGATTGATGACATGCCCCGTGCACGCACCAGATCATCCACTAGGTCCATAACCGCCTTCTGGGTGGTGATATCAAGCCCTGTGGTCGGTTCATCGGCAATGATCAGTTTCGGATCGCAGGCAAGCGCAAGCGCAATGACAACTCGCTGACACATTCCACCCGAAAGCTCGAACGGATAGGCTTCATAGCGTGCTGCCGCATCGCGGATTTTAACCGCCTCAAGCGCTTCAATCGCCTTGATCTTGGCATTGTGACGGGTGGCGCGGCTGTGACGCCGCAGAACGTCTTCGATTTGATGACCAACCTTACGGATCGGATTGAGTGCCGCACGCGGGTTCTGGAAGATCATGCTGATTTCGCGGCCGCGAATGTCGCGCATGTCGCGCTCGGACGCTCGGCGCAGATCAATACCGCCATAGACCGCTTCGCCGGATTTGATTGTCCCGCCAGCATCAAGGATGCGCATCAAGGCATAGGACGTAACCGATTTTCCCGACCCACTTTCGCCAACGATGCCTAGGCGTTCGCCTTTTGCCAGTTCGAAATCGATCCCCTTGACCGCATTGACTTCGCCGTTTCGCGTCCGGAAGGCTACGCCTAGTCCCTTGATGGATAGCATTTTCATGTCCTCCGTCGCGGATCGACGATATCGCGCAGACCATCGCCCATCAGATTGAATGTCAAAACCGCGATCATCAATGACAACCCCGGGAACAGGGCCATCCACCATTCACCCGACACGATGAAGTTCGCCCCCTCGGCCACCATAATCCCCCATTCCGGGGTCGGCGGACGGACCCCCAAGCCGATAAAGCTCAGCCCCGCGGCATTGAGGATTGCCCAACCAAGGTTCAGCGAAACCTGCACCATCATTGGCGGCAACGCGTTCGGAAAAATGTGAAACGCCAGAATGCGCGCATCACTGTTGCCCGAAAGCTTGGCAGCCAGGGTAAAGCCGGCATTGCGACGAATATTGACCTCGGCCCGGACAAGGCGGGCATAGAACGGAATATTGATGATCGCAGTTGCGTAAATGATGTTCGCAACCGAATTGCCAAGGGCCGCAACAACGCCCATCGCCAGAACAAACAGCGGAAAGGCCATGATGGTATCAAGAACACGGTTCAGCGTGATGTCTGTCCAGCCGCCCCGATAACCTGCAATCGCACCCAGAAATGAACCGATAACAAATGAAAGTGCCACCGCCGCAACCGAAATCACCAGATCAAGGCGGGTGGCGACAACCACGCGGCTAAAAACATCACGGCCCAAGTTGTCCGTTCCGAACCAGTGGGCCATGGAAGGTGGCTGCAGGACACTTGCCGCATTGGTTTCCAGCGGATCGTAAGGCACGATTGACGGGCCAAATACGGCGGCAAAAATCAGAACCCCGAACATTGCAAACGCAAATGCCGTAACCGGATTTTCGCGCAGCACATAAACCAGATGGGCAAAGCCACCGGACCTTGATTTGGCTGGCTGGGTAACGTCGATAGCCGCATCGGCCATTCCAGGTTCCGCAGCAGACGTTTCGGAGGCGGATGACAAAATCTTGTTCATTTTCCTGAGGTCCCGAAACGCGGATCAATCAGCGAATAAGCCAGATCAATCACCAGATTGAGGAATACGAAAAGAAACGCCATCGCTAGGACAAACCCCTGAACCGCGGCATAGTCCGACACAATCAGGGCCTCGACCGCATATGATCCGATTCCCGGCCAGGCAAAAACCTTTTCGACAAGAACGTTCGCGCCCAGCACAAAGGAAAACACCATGCCAAGTGTCGTCACCACCGGTAACAACGCATTGCGAAACGCATAACCGTAAAGAATGCGACCCGATCCCAACCCGGCAGCACGGGCCGTTCGAATGTAATCCGATGAGAGGGCCGAAAGCATGGCGGCACGGGTCATGCGGGCAATCGGTGCAAGGGTGAAAAGCGCCAATGTCACAGCCGGAAGAATGAGCTGTTTGAACGCGCCAAACCAGGTTTCCCAATCGCCGACCAGTGCGGCATCAATCAGGAAGAAACCCGTCACATGCGGAGGATCAAGATAGATAAAATCAAGTCGTCCCAAGGGTGACGGCGAGATACCCAGCAGGTAATAGAAGATGTAAATCAGCATCACACCGGTAAAGAAGGTCGGAAGCGACACCCCCATTGTCACAAGCAATCGACAAATCTGGTCAACCCAGCTTCCCGGTCGCGTTGCCGCCAGAACGCCAAGCGGCACCGCCACCAGACAAGACAACAGCAACGCACTTAGCGTCAGTTCAAGCGATGCCGGAAGGCGACTGGTAAGTTCGGTCAGAACCGGTCGCCCGGTTGAAACCGATTGTCCAAGATCACCCTGAAACAGTTGACCAAGATAGACCACGAACTGTTCCGGAAGCGGTTTGTCGAGACCAAGCTTTGCCCGGGTTTCTTCAATTGTCTCGGGTGTTGCCATGATCCCTGCAAACTGTACAGCCGGGTCACCAGGCAAGGCACGCGTCAGGACAAAGCTGATAACGATGACCCCAAACAGGACCGGAATGGCCTGTGCGATACGTGTCAGAACGCTGGTTCCCCGGACTGCCATGATTTCAGCTTTCCACCGTTGTCAGGCCGCGGATATCAAGCTGACGATGGAACCAGAATTCATAACCACCCGCCCCGTTCAGTGCGACGTTAAGGGCGGGCTGCCACAGCGGAATACGTGGCAAATCTTCAAAGACGATATCAATCATGCGCATGATCTTGGGCGCATATTCCGGATCGTCCATGGCCATATGCAGGGTTTCATTGGTCAGTTGTTCAACCTCGGCATTGGAATAGTTCGACGAGTTGAACAGATGTCCTTCCTGATAGGCCCAGAAGAAGTAATAGTCCGGCGTATTCAGCCAGCCACCGAAGTTTTCCAGATGGAAATCAAGGCGCTTTTCCACCAGTGCCGCTGTACGCCAATTGGCACCCGGGATCTTTTCGATCTCGACCTTGATACCAAGCTTGCCAACCGCCTCCTGAATAAGCAGGGCGGTCGGTTCCATCCACGAAGACAAATCGGTTGAAATGGAAAGCTTGGTTTCAAATCCATCGGCAAAGCCCGACTTGGCCATATGTTCCTTGGCCTTGTCCAGGTTGGTGTCATAGGGCGACTTACGCGGCCACGCGATATCGGTTGCCTTTGCCCCGCCCCCCCAAAGCGGCGCACCACGACCATAGGCCGCCGCATTAAAGATCGCCTCATACGGTACGGCATAGGCGATCGCCTTGCGCACGTCAGGGTCCTGGAACGGTTCAAATTTGGTGTTCAGGCAAAGTGAATGGATACAGTTTTCAATCGGGGTTGAATGCACCGTGACTTTACCGGCCAGTTCTGCGGCATCCTTGTCCGGAATATCAAAGGCAACCTGAACGTCACCCCGTTCGATCAGGGCGCGGCTGGTGGCCGCAGACGGAACTTCGCGCATGATCACACGACGCACCGGCGGAACCGGCCCGCCAACCCATTTGTCATTACGCTCGAAGACGACCTGCTGACCGGCATCCCAACGGGTAACGGTATAGGCACCCGAACCAATGGTGTTGGTATGCAGATATTCCATTGCCCACGGATCATCCGTGGTTGCATGTTCCTTGGCCACCTTCGAATTGATGATGAAGGGTACTGGCACTGCCAGATCGGGAAGTGCAAGCTTGGATGCCTGATCAAGGATGACAACAAAGGTTTCGTCATCAACAGCCTCGAATTGCTCGGGGCGAACAAAGCCACCGGCTTTCATCTGAACTGTCGGGAATCCGCCGACACTGACGGCACGATCAAACGACCATTTGACGTCTGTTGCCGTTACCTTGCTGCCATCGGTGAAAACCGCATCGGATTTCAGCTTGAAGGTGATCTTCATGCCGTCTTCGGAAAAGGTCCAGCTTTCAGCCAGCTCCGGCACAATGGTGGAATAATCATAGGAAAGACCACCGCCTTCGGCAGGCTTCGACCCAAAAGATACCAGACGGTCATAACAGTTCACCGCAATCTGGTAACTGGCACGGTTGGTCCCGGTGCGATGCAGATCAAGACTATTGACCGTCTGGGCGGACACGGCAACCAGCGTGTCGCTTCCTGCCGCCAATGCGGACAATGAACGCGCGAACGGCAATGTGCCTGCAATTACAGCACCGGCTTTTAGAAAATTGCGTCTCGTAACCATCGCCAAAACCCCCATGAACAGCATGATTGGATGTAATCCTGATAGTTTGCAGTTTTTCGCGTTCGCGAAAATTGCTATGATTTCACCAATCCGTTGCAAAAAATGCACCACCATTTGCATCATCAGGAAAATGCAACCCATGCGGCATCTGCAAACCTTCCGATTGATTGAGGCCGTTGCCCGCGCAGGATCAATGCGCAAGGCTGCCGAAGATATGAACCTCACAGCTTCGGCCTTGAACCGGCGGATTAACGGGTTCGAGGATGAATTTGGGACAGAACTGTTTGAAAGACTGCCCAGCGGGGTGCGACTTAATCCGGCGGGCGAACTTCTTTTGCACCATTATCGGGCAATGGCATCCGACCTGGAACGCGTGCAAGGGCAGGTCGCCGACCTTTCCGGGGAACGGCGCGGCCATATCTCGATTGCCTGCTCACAGGCTCTTTTGCCCTATTTCCTGCCCCGGCAGATCGCCGAATACCGCAAGGATCACCCCGGCGTAACATTCAGCGTCAATATCCGTGATCGGGCGCAAGCCGAACAGGAACTGGCAAGTTATTCAAGCGATCTGGCTCTGGTGTTTGAGCCCGTATACCTTGTCGATTTCGAAGTCATCCACACGATCCCGCAAACGGTTAACGTGGTGATGCGCTCTGATCATCCCCTGGCAACCAAACCGGAAATTCGTTTGCGCGATTGCCTGAACATTCCCCACGTCGCACCGACCCACCGGTTTGGTGTCCGCCACTTGCTGGATTTTGCCGCCCGCCGTAATTCCAGACAGATGTCGCCTGTTATTGAAACCGAAAGCTTTGAACTGATCCGGCACTATGTAATGCATGAAAATGTGATCGGATTCCAAATTCCGATCGGTCTTCGAACGGAAGAAAATGGCATCCTGATCAACCGTCCGATCTCGGAACGGGATCTGCCAGCGGGCAGTCTTATTCTCGGCCAGATGCGTGGACGTACCCTGCCCGTCGCATCCGCCAGATTTGCAATGCAATTGGCACATGCGCTGGGGGAATTGTCACCCTGATGCCTGTCTCAAAACTTGTTGCCGGGCTATCGAGTTCAGAATGGAAATAGAGGGCGATTATAAACAGCTGAAGCCTCGATCAAAGGGCCTGAACATTCCTGCTTGGGTCACCTCTGTCAGAATTACGGCCCCGAAATCACAACTATCCGGCAGCCCGGTGCAATAACAGTTAAAATTCGCATCGTATCAATTGATAATAGTAATCAATTTCGCTATTTCATGTGCTGGTAATTTCCCTGTTGCCGCGATTAATCCTTTGCCACCGGATCCGCCCCATGCTCAAAGAATTCTTTTCCTACTATCTGCCGCATAAACGGCTCTTCATGCTCGATTTCGGGTCGGCTGTCCTGTCGGGTATTTTGTCCCTTGGCTTTCCGGTTGCGGTTGCCGGTTTTGTCGATGTGCTGTTACCCAAACAGGACTGGCTGCTGATTGGATTGGCGGCTGTCGGATTGCTTCTGGTCTATCTTGCCAATACCGTCTTGATGGCCGTCGTCACCTATTGGGGCCATGTTCTGGGTATCACGATCGAAACCGAAATGCGCAAACGCGCATTCGACCATTTGCAAAAGCTTTCCTTCCGCTTTTACGACAACCAGAAGACAGGCCATCTGGTGGCACGCATCACCAAGGATCTGGAAGAAATCGGCGAGGTCGCCCACCACGGCCCCGAAGACCTGTTTGTGGCGGTCATGACCTTTGTCGGGGCGCTGATCCTGATGTTTACCGTGCATATGGAACTGGCGCTGATTGCAATGACGATTGCGCCGCTGGTGATGTGGCTGGTCGTCCGGTTCGGTGGGGAAATGACACGCAACTGGCAAAGCCAGTTTGGCCGTGTTGGTGCCTTCAACGCCCGGATCGAGGAAAATGTAGGTGGCGTACGCGTAGTGCGTGCCTTTGCCAACGAGGATCACGAACGCGCCCTGTTTCACAAGGATAACGAGCTTTATCGCCATGTGAAATTGCAGGCCTATGGCATCATGGCGATCAGCCTTGCGATCAATTACCTTGGCATGCGAATTGTCCAGGTCGTCATTCTGGTGACGGGGACATATTTCGTTGTGACCGGCGGGTTGACGGTTGGCGGGTTTGTCGGCTTCCTGCTGTTGGTCAATGTGTTCTATCAACCGCTTGAAAAGATCGCTGCTGTTGTCGAAACCTATCCCAAGGGCATCGCCGGTTTCAAAAACTATCAGGCATTGCTGGCCACCGAACCCGATATTGTCGATCGCGATGGTGCGCGTGATATCGAAAACCTTTCCGGCAATGTCGCATTTGACCAGGTCGGCTTTGGATACAGCCCGGAACGCACTGTACTCAATGACATCAATCTTTCGATCAAAGCCGGTGAAACGGTTGCATTTGTCGGGCCATCCGGTGCGGGTAAAACCACTCTTTGTTCGCTCGTACCACGTTTTTATGATGTGACAGCGGGCAGGATCACAATCGACGGGATCGATATTCGCGACATCAAAATGAAATCGCTTCGCCGTCAGATCGGCATCGTCCAGCAGGATGTTTTCCTGTTCGCCGGAACATTGCGCGACAACATTGCCTATGGCCGTCTTGACGCGACCGAGGATGAAATCATTGATGCCGCCCATCGCGCCCGCCTGCGGGAACTGATTGCAGATATGCCTGACGGGCTTGATACCGTGATCGGTGAACGCGGGGTCAAACTTTCGGGCGGCCAAAAACAACGTGTCGCAATCGCCCGTATTTTCCTAAAAAACCCGCCGATCCTTATTCTGGACGAGGCGACCTCAGCACTCGATACCGAAACCGAACGCGCCATTCAGCAATCGCTTGATGAACTGGCCGAAGGGCGCACGACACTGGTAATTGCGCATCGTCTGGCCACCATCCGCAATGCCGACCGGATCGTCGTGATCACGCAAGACGGCATTGCCGAAGAAGGTACCCATGATGCCCTGATTGCCGCCGGTGGCACCTATCGGCGCCTGCATGAAGCACAGTCACTTGGCATCAGGACCGATAACAAGTCGGACTGCGCCTGAGAGGTAAAAGGAAACGGGCCGGCTATTGCAAAGCCGGGCCGTTTCATGTTTGCCGTTATCGGGCAAGCCGTTCGCCGGAACGAATGGGCCGTATCACCTGCACCGCAGGCCGCCCTTGCTCATCTCGCGAAACCGATGTTTCCACATGATAGACGCGCGCCAGATTATCAGGCGTTAACACCTCGCCGGGGGTGCCGGATGCAACGATTTGACCGGCTTCAAGCAATACAATCCGGTCGCAATAACGTGCCGCCAGATCAAGATCATGCAGGGCGGCAATCACAACCCCGCCGCGCTCAGTCAACCGTTCACGCACAAGATCAAGCACCACCATTCGCCAATGCAGATCAAGTGCCGATGTGGGTTCATCAAGCAGCAAAACATCCGGGTCACGCAGCAGTGCCAGCGCAAGCCCGACCAGCTGTCGCTTGCCACCTGACAGAACATGCAGCGGCGACAGGGCAAAATCATCCAGCCCAAGCCGGTTAAAGATATCTTCTATCCGATCAGCCAGTTCGCGATCCGAAAAATCAAGATCAAGGGCGCGCGCCGTACTCCACATCAGTTCGGTCGGCATCAGGACACTGGGATTGGGCGGTGTTTGCGGCATGGTTGCCACCCGGCGATGCCATGCCATAACGTCCATATCATCCCGGTCGCTGCCATCCAGAACGATTCGGCCATGATGGGTCTTCTCGCCGGTCAGGCACCGCATCAGGGTCGATTTACCCGATGCATTCGGGCCAAGAAGCCCCAATACCTCGTCATCTTGCAATTCAGGCAGATCGACATCATGCAATATCCGGGTCCGGCCATAGGATGCGGAAATACCGGTGGCGGAAAAGATCGTCATATCGTTTTCCTCCGTCCGGCAAGAAGCCCCAGAAAGACCGGCACGCCGACAACAGCAGTCAGAATGCCAACCGGAATAATAACGCCCGGCACAAGTGCCTTGGACAGGAAAGACGCCAGCGACAGGATCAATGCCCCGCAAATTGCCGATCCCGGGACCAGCAAACGGTGATCCTCGCCCAGAAGCAGGCGGGCAATATGCGGCCCGACCAACCCGATAAAACCGATCGCCCCGACAAAGCAAACAGCAAAGGCCGCCAGAACAGAAATGCGCAGGATCACCCAAATGCGAAGCCGGGCGACATTGATCCCCATGCTGCGCGCATGGGCCTCGCCCCCGCGCAGAAGTGTCATGATCCAGACCTGCCGCAGGGAAAAGGGCAGAATAACCATGAAGCACGCCGTCACCAGCCCGACTTCAAGCCATCCGGCACGGGTCAGATTGCCGATGGTCCAGAATACGATCTGCTGAACCGCTTCGGCACTGGCCAGATATTGCAACCCGGCGGTCAGGGCATTGCAAAGGAACACCAATGCAATCCCGAACAGAACAACGGTCTCGCGTGCGCCGCCGCTCCAACGCACAATCAACAGGATCAATATCCCAGATCCCAGCGCGAAAAGCAGTGCCATCACCGGCAAGATCGCGGTTTCGGGCAGGAAGGGCAGAACCGGAACAAGCACGATTGCAAGGCTGGCCCCGAGAACCGCAGCCGATGACACGCCAAGCGTAAAGGGACTGGCAAGCAGATTATCAAGAATGGTCTGGGTTTCGATCCCTGCCAGCCCCAATGCAGCCCCAACCGCAAGCGCAATCAGTGCATCAGGCAACCGGACTTCCCAAAGAATGATCCGATGCCGAAGCGCCAGCGATTGCGGATCAAGAATACCCCCGACAATATCGCGGATATCAAGCCCGGCTGGCCCCGCCGCCAGATCAAGACCAAGGCTGAGAAAAAGCGCCAGAACCATTACGGATATGATCAACAACCTGCGACGATGAATGGCTCCAAACCGGTCATGAAGCGAAAGATCAGCGGGCGCCATGATGTACCGTCGCGCTGTGAACACCATGAAGGTCGAACGGTAACCAGGTGTCGTAGATATATTGCATGGTCTTTTCCGGATGAAGATCGGCAAACAGGTCTGGATGGATCCATGTTGCAAAGGCTTCGAGCGCCACGATGTTAAAAGGCGAGTTATAAAAATTGTGCCAGATACTGTGTGCCCGGTCGCTTCGAACGGCATCAAGGGCTGCAAATTCCGGCGCAGCGAGATAGCGTGCGAGACTGTCGGCCGCCATTTCGGCCGTCATACCTGCCCCCAGCGCAACCGGCAAAGCCCCATCTCGATATTCCTTGGCCGTACCCGATGCTGTCCCGATCCAGACATCCGGATTTTCCGTCAGCAGAAACTCAGCCGTATGCTGGGCCGTTGGTCCGGGGGCGACGGCATCGGCAATATTAAGGCCGCCCGCCTCATCAACAAACGGTCCCAGCATGCCCTCTGCCATGCCCCAGCAACATTCGAAACGACCGGGATGGGCCTGCAAAAATACCGTCGGACGGACATCAACATCCGCGACCCGTTGGCGAATGGTCTCAAGCCGGCTTTGGTAAAAGGCAATATAGTCGCCTGCCCGGTCCTCCGCCCCCAGTACACGACCGAGAATTTCGATGGAAGGCAGGGTGTTGTTCAATGGATCAGCTCGAAAATCGATAAAGATGATTTGCGTACCTGCGGCGGTCAGCTGATCAATCATTTCTGCATTTTTTGCCCCCGGGCCGTGGTCATTCAGCCCGAAAATCGCCAATTGCGGGGCCAGATCGATAATCTTTTCGACCGAAACGCTATCCTCGCTGCGCCCGCCAAATAAGGGGATGTTTTTTGCTTCAGGGAAACTGGCAAAAAGCTGCTGTTCAAGGTCGGGCTGAGTCCAGCCAAGCGGCGTCATCATACCAACCAAACTGCCAACCGGATCATATGGCCGCAGCATGGCCAAAAGCGGAATATACCGCCCCTCGCTGATTACCAGTCGTTCGACCGGCGTTTCAATGCGCACCTGTCGCCCGGCAAGGTCGGTTATTTCAATCGTTCCAGCCCGCACAGGAAGGCTTGCCATCAAAGCCAGACCCGTCAGAAAAAGCGCGCGTATCACATGCGGCATACCACTTTGCCTCCGTTAACAGAAAAACCTGGGACCAGCGAACCGGTCCCAGGCAATGCATCCAAATCCTTTAAAACCCTAGAAGCGCGCCTTCGCCATCAACAGGAAAGACCGGCCCGGTTCGTAAAGCGGGACAACGTTGGTGAAGTCCTGCCCGTAAGATGCACGATCGGAATACTCTTCATCAAAGATGTTGTTTGCTTCGATGCGAAGCGTCAGATAGTCAGCTGCTTCGGGTTGATATTCGGCATAAAGCCCGACGACCTCATAGGCTTCCTGTGCCGTTCCACCCGCATCGGCCGTATCGGTATTTTTCAAGGCGGCATCAAGCGTCCCGCCCAAGGTCAGATTGATCGTGTCGATCCGGTGGGCGGCTTCGAGCGCGATGATCCGACCAAGCGGCGCACCAAGATATTGGGTACCGTCAGAATCACCCGGGTTGCCGTTCACGGTGATTTCGCTGTCGGTATAAGACACCCGGATAAAACCTGGGCCCCAATTATAACCGGCACCGAGATTGTAGCCGCGTGTTTCGAAATCGACGACAACCGAAGGACCGGGTGTCCAGCCCGGATCACGGGCATTGTCAAATACACTGCGGAAAATACCGGCATTAAAACTGAACCCTTCGTGATGAACTTCAAATCCGGTGGTGTAGTTTTCCGAACGAACCGGCTTGATACCGTCGCTGTAATCCCATGCCGGGTTCAGGATAAAGTTTTCAGCCAGTGCGATGCCACCCCAGACATTGGAATAACCTGCATTGACTGTCAGAAAATCGGTAACGTCAACCGCCGCAGATACGTTGCCACTCAGTCCATCATTTTCAAACTCGGTACCGTCAATGCCTGTAAATTTCTGTGTATCGCCACGCATACCGAACGATAGACGCAAAGGATCAAACGGCTGGATACGTGCCTGCGCATAGGCACCAAAATTGGTTGCCTCTTCATCTACATCGGTATCCGGCCCATCGTATTCGGCAACGTCATTATAAAAATCGACGCCGGTCGTAACCGTATCGCGGTCCGTCAAATTGAAGTCGTTTTCGAACTTTCCCGAAAAACTGCTGGTCGTGCCACGACTTTGTTCAGTCAACGGCGCGTACAGATATGTCTCGCTATAGGCCAGAACCGCTTTGGGATCCCAAAGCCCCTGTGCACCGGCCTGTCCGTAATTGAACGCAAAGTTACGACGACGCATATCATAACCAAGTTCGTCCGGTTGGTTCCGGTTGGTAAGATCGGTCATGTTGGCACGATACGGACGCTGGGCGCGGTCGCGAACCTGTTCCCCGGAAAATTCGAAACGGTGACCGTTTTGGGCTTCGTAGGCAGTTTTGATCAGACCTGAACGCATGTCGGCTTCAGTGCCTGGGACCTGCTCCCCATTCCCTGCCTCGTAATCGTCACCCTTGGCCCATTTGAAATAGCCCAACAATTCAAAGGCACCGGCTCGTCCATAGGATGACAGATCGTTGCTGAAGGTTTCGCTGTCGGTGTCATAACTGCCTTTGACAAACCCGCCAAGTGAACGGCCCGGTTCCAGGACATCGGCAACATCGACGGTTTCATAGACAATCGCACCACCAAGCGCCCCCGGCCCGGCATCCGCCGGGGCCACACCCGGATCAATCCGGGCCGCCTTCAGAAGACTGGGGTCAATCAGGTTTGTTCCGCTATGGTGAAACACCTTGTTGTTCTGGCGCGCGCCGTCAATGGAAACCGCAAGATTGGTTTCCTCGATCCCGTTAACATAAAGCTTCTGGTTTAAGGGGATCGATCCACCGACCGAAACACCGGATTCACCGGCAAAAACCTGTTTGACGTCTTGTGGATTACGACGATCAAGATCTTCTCGCGTAACACGGACCGAGTTTGCCCGATCTGCGGCCCCCGGACGATCATCAGCCACACTGGCAGCTTCGATCAGGATCGGGCTGACCATGGTTTCGGATGCGTCACTGCTTTGCGCCGAACTTGTAATCGTGACCGAGCCGTCATCAGCAATCCGGTACACAAGCCCGGTTCCGGCCAGAAGACGTTGTAGCGCAGCCTCGGTATTCATCAGACCGACGACGCCATTGGTTTCAACATCACGCACCAGATCACCATGGGCCGAAATCTGAAGACCAGCCTGCTGCCCGAAAAGGGCAAGCGCATCGGCAAGTGGTTGTCTGGCAATATCGAAATCATGTTGCTGGCTGGCCTGCGCCAGTTCACTGGTTGCGGCTTGGGCCGGCGTGGCCGGCATCGTATTTTCCATCGCACCGGCCGAAAATGCGATCCCCGAAACCGCAAATGCCGATAATGCTGTCGACATCGCAAAGGTACGACGCCATTTCCCCGAAGCCATCGACAAATTAACCCCCGTCATAAAGTTCAGTCTCCGCCTGGTTTTACGTTTTGCAGAATGGGTGATTTGCAAATGCGAATTAAGTTCACCCTTTAACCAAGCAACGAAGGGGGGCGTGGCGATATTCAAAAAAAGTTGAGATTTTTTCGCAATATCATTCTTCGCCGTGTTTTCACGGCGATTTCAGACAAGCGCTATTCGGGTGACAGCATAAGAATCCATGGCGAAATTTCGCGAAGCACAGCACCTTGCGCATCTGCAATCGCGGCAAGAGCCGCCTTGGGGTCTTCAAGGTTATAAATCCCGGTCAATGGCTCACTTCCGAGTGCATCATCGCTGATCAAAATCCAGCCATCGAAATAACGGTCAACCGTTTCAACGACCTCGGCAACCGACTGATCCTTGGCAATCAGTCGTCCGCCACGCCATGCCGCCACCAGTTCGGGCGCCATCGTCTGACGAACAAATGAACCATCCGGGTCAACATGCACCATGTCACCGGCACCAAGTTCGGATACATTGTCCGACTGGCTCCCACGGCTATGTTCCACACGAACCCGCCCGTGTTCGACCGCGACATCAACACCGTATCCACCGCGACGGACATCAAACGCCGTCCCGAGAACCGTTGTTTCCGCTTCGCCGGAAATCACACGAAACGGTCGATCCGTCATTGGTACAACGTCGAAAAACGCTTCACCTCGCAGCAGTTCAATCTGTCGTTTGTCCCCGGCAAAAGCCAGCGCAACCGCACTATCTGGAGCAAGATGCAACATGCTGCCATCCGGCAGTTCGACCACGCGTATCTCCCCGATCGGGCTTTGATAATCCGCATTCAGATCAATCATCCAGCCCGGCAAGGCAAAGACCAGCAGGCACGCGATCAGGGCAGATCCCGACAGCCCCAGCGACAGCTGCCGCGGCCAGAATGAACGCCCGCCTCGCCCGCGCACCGGGACAACTGGACCGGCATCCGTATCCGGCCTCGCAACGACGCGATCTTCGCGCGAAACGGTCGGTTGTACTTGTCCTATCCTGTCCTGCCATTCCGCAACATGGACCGGCACAGTCATATCAAGCATCTGCCAGACACGCAGTGTCTCGTTCCAGTCGGCACGGTTTTCCATACTGCTTTCCAGCCACGCGTCATGGCGCGCGCGCAAATCCCGGTTATCGGGATCGTCGCTTAGCAAGGCGATCCACTCGCTTGCCGACTCTGGTTTCGTCATATCGTTCATCGCTTCGCATCTCTCCATGTGCTTCGCAGGACAGGGGCCGCCTTTGCGGTCCGTTTTGCGGGATTTTTCATGTCCTGACACATTGCGTTGCTTCCTTACTGAATAAACGATGGCAGTCTGCTGAATTTTCAATTTTTCAGCATTTATTGCGCACGCTTACCTCTCCCTTGCCAAACGCGTTTTGCAATGCTCTATCGCGTCGGTCACCAGCGCGTGCGCTGTACCTACCGAAATATCAAGCCTTGCGGCGATTTCAGAAAATTTGCACCCGCCAAACCGGTGCATTTCAAGGGCGATGCGCGACCGGGCCGGAAGCTCCGCCAATATCTGCTCAAGCAGCCTGAGTTCGCTTCGTGCGATGGCTTGTGCTTCAGGGTCCGGCCGATCTTCGGGAACGGCGTCGGTCATGCTGTTTTCATCAATGCCAACATGGTTGCTTTCGCGTACCATCTTGCGACGGCCATCTATGGCAAGGTTGCGAACGATCCGGAAAATATAGCCAACCGGCTCATCAAGCCTATCATCCATTTTAACGGCACCGGCACGTTCCAGCCGGAAATAGGCATCCTGCACGACATCCTCGGCAGCAGCACGATCTCCGACAATTGCGCGCGCGTAATTGACCAGTTCGCGCCTTCTGGTCACGAACAGGGCGAGCAATTCCTCGTCGCGCCAACTTGCAACCATGGGCCCCCGACAGATCACATCCCGCAGCAAAGCAACTGCGAATTGTTTGCATTTACTTTGAATTTTTCATGCTGTCAAATCCCCAGACACTACGGCATTCAACCGTAAACAGGGTTCGAGCTCCACAAAACAAGGGGAAATCATTGTGCTTCACCATCCGTTTCACGGATCGATGGACAAGTCCCAAATAGGTTACACTTCACACAGACCTATAAAAGGCCTGACTATTCTCGCGTTCAAGAATGATTGCGAAATTTTTGAACCTTGGAAAAATCGATGGTGCCCCCGGGGAGAATTGAACTCCCACTCTCAAAGAGAAACAGATTTTGAGGGCGGAGAAAACTCAATGAAATCAGTACATTTCCAAAATACAGGCAGCATTTCGGAGCTTGTATCTTGTACTTCGTGAATGAATTTACGGAATGGATTTCATCATATCCGCTGACCACGCAGTACTTAAGATTTCTCGGCTCAGATTGCTGTCAACTCCAAAGCTGAAACAACATGATTATTCAACCTGCCGTTCAGCGAAGCTATGAAAAATCGATATGCGAAGATGACCGCGCGCCGAAGAACTCGGGGCTTTCTCAAACGAAAGTCCCTTTCATTTGACGGGCACATTCAACTTTTACGCCCCCAAAATTGGAAACGAGGGCCGCGCATCACAACTTGCTCAACAAGACACGTTCATTCTAATTGAAAAGAAAATCATGCTTAACTCATGGACGATACTTTCCAAAAGGGCCTGCTATTTACCCGGCCTAGCATGCAAGGCCCAATCACCTTCGGAAAAACGGTCATGTGCAAATTGCCCCTGATGCCAGTAAGGATAAATCAAAGGCGGAGCACTGACCTGATCAAGACGTTTAAGATCATCTGGATCAAGCTTGACATCAAACACACGGAAATTAGCTTTGAACTGATCGATATTGCTGCCCCCAATTACAAGCGATGAAACTGCGGGGCGGGTTAACAACCAAGCCAGTGCAATCTGGGCGGCTTCAACGCCATGTTTTTCACCCACCGAGATCAGGACGTCAACTATGTCCCACAAACGATCCTGATCCCGGATGGGTGGTTCGGTCCAGCCCGCAGCCTGCCGGGACCCTTCCGCAACAGGCTGACTACGGCGATGCTTGCCCGAGAGCAATCCCGCCGCCAATGGGCTCCAGACCAAAACCCCAAGCCCTTGGTCCACCGAAATCGGCAGAAGTTCATATTCTGCTTCGCGGGCTTCAAGGGTGTAATGAATTTGCTGTGTGACGAACCGCACACGGCGATCCCGTTCGGATGCCTGCAATGATTTCATGATGTGCCAGCCCGAATAGTTTGAGCAGCCGACATAGCGCACCTTGCCCTGTGTGACCAAAGCATCAAGAGCGGCCATCTTTTCTTCGACCGGGGTGACGCCATCCCATTCGTGCATGTAATAGATGTCGATGTGGTCGGTGCGCAGATTCTTGAGCGTCTTTTCGCATTCCCGGATCAGGTGATAGCGACTTACCCCCTCATCATTCGGGCCATCGCCAATCCGCATGCGGGCCTTGGATGTGACAAGAACCTGATCACGTCGGCCGTCAAGGACTTCGCCAAGGATTTGCTCGGACAGGCCCGTCGAGTACATATTGGCAGTGTCAAACAGGTTCACACCGTGATCAATGCAGCAATCGACAAGACGGCGTGCTTCGGGCACTTGTTGCGAACCGACCATTGCGAACGGTCCGTCGCCGCCAAAAGTAAATGTTCCCATCGAAAGGGCTGAGACTTTCAACCCTGATCTGCCTAGTTTTCTATACTCCATAACCCGGTCCTTTCGATGCAAGTCATTGCGGTGTGGCGCAAGGAGGAAAAGGTCTCAGCATGCCGCCCAAGCACGGCGCAATCATGCTGAGACTTAGAAAGTCAGCCTTTTACAAAGCGTGCGAGCGTTTCAATCAACAGGAAGGCAACCGTGCCCCCCGCATCCTGAAGACCTTTGCTTTTATCGGCAAACGCCGCAGCCTTGCCGTGCTGGGCGACCATATCCTTGGTTGCTACCAGCGCTGCCTGTCCGGCACGTGCGGCGTCTGCAACCGCATCGACCAACGGGGCGTGTTGGTCGGCAGATTGTTCAAGGCTTTGGGCGATGGGCTCAAGCACATCCAAGACAGTTTTATCGCCAAGTTTGGCTTTGCCGCGTTCGGCAATCCCGTCGGCATACGCCCGCCAGAAGGCCGTCATTTCCTTGGTGCCAATCGCGTCAGCATCATCAACAGCCTTGCCTCCGCGCATAAATCCGGTTGCTGTCAACGTCCCCATTGTCGAGGGCGCTGCCTTTGCCATTGCCGCACCAGCCATTTTGAACTGCTTGCCCAGCGGTTCACCGTCCATGTCAGAGACCGTTTTAGTGGCAGCCTCAAACGCAGAATTCATAGTGATGCCAAGATCACTGTCACCGACCTTGGCATCAAGGGCGATCAGCTCATCACGCTTGTCGCGAAATGTGGCATGAAAGGCCTCGAACAGGGCGGCAATATTGCCGGTATTAATTGTGTCCATCATGGCCTCCGATTACTGCGCGAAATGTTTGAAGAATGGCGTGTCGGCTTTGGCAGCCATCAGGCGATCAAGTTCTTCGTCAAGATGCAGAACCGAAACAGATGCACCGGCCATTTCCATCGAAGTCGCAAATTCACCGACCCAAACATGCTTCACGTTGATGTCGCGCTCGCTCATCAATTGGGAAACACGACGGAACATGATGTAAAGTTCTTCAAGCGGTGTCGCGCCAAGACCGTTAACCAGAATGGCAACACCGTCGCCTTTCTTGTAATCCTGCTCGGCGAAGATTTTCGCCATCATCTCGTCGACGAGCGGATCAGCAGCAGTCAGTTTTTTACGGGTAATACCGTTTTCGCCATGGATCCCCATGCCGATTTCCATCTCGTCATCGCCGATTTCAAAGGATGGCTTGCCAACTTCGGGAATGATGCAGCTGCTCAGCGCGACACCGATAGTGCGTGTGCGATCTTTGGCCTTTTCGGCAACGCGAACGACCTCTTCAAGTGACATGCCTTCCTGTGCGGCCGCACCGGCAGCTTTATAAAGGAAGAATATCCCGGCAACGCCACGGCGCTTGTGTTCTTCACCAACGACAGAGGACGCCACATCATCATTGCCGACAACCGACATCACCTTGATGTCTTCAAGGTCGGCCAGTTCGGTCGCCATATCGAAATTGATGATATCCCCGGTATAATTGCCGTAAATGTAAAGGACACCCGCCCCCTGATCGATATGCTTGGTCACTTCAAGCATCTGTTCGGCACTGGGTGACTGAAACACGCCGCCAACAGCCGCACCATCGAGCATTCCTTCGCCGACATAACCCAGAAACAGCGGCAAATGCCCCGAACCACCACCGGTGGCAATGCCAACCTTGCCTTTGACCGGCTCGGCCTTGACATAGCAGCGCTTGTCATCGGCAACATAGGTGACCTCTTTGTTCGCCAGATAGATGCCTTCAAGCATTTCATCGACGAAATTCTTCGGATCATTCATAAATTTTTTCATGGTTTTCTCTTTATTTCGCAGGTTTGAATTTGCGCTGACGGGTTACGAAGAACGCCGCGGCAAGCAGAATGAACGCGCCGACGAACACCCGTTGCCATGTGCTTGGAATTCCAACCATCACAAGAACATTATCGACCACAACGACAAGCAAAACGCCCAGCATGGTGCCAATGACCGACCCGGTTCCGCCGGTGATCCGGGCCCCGCCCAATACAACCGCTGCAATCACCGCAATTTCGGTTCCGACAAGATC
This sequence comes from Thalassospira lucentensis, assembly GCF_032921865.1. Lineage (NCBI taxonomy): Bacteria > Pseudomonadati > Pseudomonadota > Alphaproteobacteria > Rhodospirillales > Thalassospiraceae > Thalassospira > Thalassospira lucentensis. The sequence continues at coordinate 2,183,637 of NZ_CP136684.1, read as the reverse complement.
AAACGGGTTCGCCAAACGGTTGGCCGTCACATGAACGATGCCTGCCAGGCCGGCCAAAGCACCGGCATAACCAAACACGAAAAGATGGACGATCTTGACGTTGTACCCCAGACGGGCGGTGACATCCGGACTTCCACCAAGCGAGAAGATGGCGCGTCCCATCAGGGTACGGCGCATGATCCACCAGGTCAGGATCGCTGCTGCTGGCAGGATCAGGAAGTAAACAGGCAAACTGACCGTTGCGCCATTTGCCGTTTCAAATTCTAGCAGGGAAATACGCCCGAACGTGCCCATCTGACCGGGCAACTCCATGATCCAGGTCGTGCCGACAAAAGCCAGCAAGCCGCCCCGAAACAGGTACTGCGTCCCAATCGTGACAATCAGAGACGGCACACGCAGCGTATAAACCAGAAAGCCATTGAGAACGCCCAGTGCAATGCCACCGGCAACCGCGATCAGGAACACGACATAGATCGGCATGTTCGGTGCATGGTTGATTGCCAGAAGTGTGATCGAATACATCGTCAGTGCTGCGATGGCCGTAAATGACACATCAATGCCGCCTGCCGCCAGGATCACAAAAACACCCAATGCAAACAGGCCGGTCACGACACTGGCACGACCAATATCAATCAGGGTGGATGGCTGCAAAAAGGCCGGGTTTGCAATGGCGACAGCGATACAAATGGCAATAAGAAGACCCAAGGTCACCAATTCCGGTTTCTTGGCAATCAGATCACCCAATCCCCGGCGCTGCTGCAATTGCCCGGATGCCGATACATGGCCCGGAGCAGGTTTGTTTGAGGTTCCAGCCGAACTCATGCTGCACCTTCCTGTACTGAACCAAGCATCGCCTGGTAAATATCGTCTTCACTTGCGGATGCCCCATTGAGGTCTGAGACGACCTCGCCGGCATTCATCACAAGTATGCGGTCACAGTTTTGAAGAAGTTCAGGCAAATCGTCGCTGACGATGATCAGCCCCATACCGTCTTCAGCCATTTTCTGAATTGTCTGATAGATCGCGTCCTTTGACCCGACATCGACACCAACAGTTGGACCATGCAGCACGAGAATTTCCGGATTGATGCTTAACCAGCGACCAATCAGAACGCGTTGCTGGTTCCCACCCGAAAGCGATGAAACCGGCAATTCGATATCTGCGGTGTTCAGACGCATGTCGGCCGAAATTTCGCGGGCAATTTCCTTACCCTTCTTCATGTCGAGAATGCCCATGAACCCTGCAAGTTTACGCAGGATCAGAGCCACTTCGTTCTGATAGATAGATTTGCTTAAAAACAGGCCTTCGGACAGACGATCTTCCGGGACATAGGCAATGCCGGCATCAATTGAATCCGATGCTGTTGCAATGCGGATGTTCTTGTCATTGATGGAGATCGTGCCACTTGCCGCAGGCCGGATACCGGCTATTGCCAAAGCAAGTTCATTTCGCCCGGAATCCGACAGCCCGGTAATGCCAAGTACCTCGCCTTTGCGAAGATCAAATCCGACATCGTTGAAACGGCCCGGCATGCTGAAGTTCGAAAGCGACATCAGCGTATCTTCCGAAGGGCTACCTTCGCGGTATCGCTTTTCGCTGATTTGACGACCTGTCATCAGTTCGGCCAAATCGGCCCTGCTATAACTTTCAATCGGTCCTTGTGCCACGCATTGCCCGTCACGAAACACGATCGCATGCCCGCCAATACGATAGCATTCTTCGAGTTTGTGGGTGACAAACAGCACCGCGACATTTTGCGACCGCAGACGTGAGACCACATCAATAAGGTTTTCCACCTCGCGACGGGTCAGCGACGTCGTCGGTTCATCCATGATGACAAGGCGTGCTTCACAGGCAATCGCACGGGCAATTGCCACAAGCTGACGTGTTGCCAAAGGCAGTTCCGAGACAATCGTCGACATCAGTTCGGGTGTTACGTCCAGGTCCACTTGCGACAGGGCTTTGGTCGCCGTTTGCTGCATCCGCGCCCCGTCAATACGGCGCAGAAGCCTGCCGTGGCCTTCGACCAGTTGCTCCCCAAGGGCAACATTTTCCATTACGCTCAGATTGGGGATCAAAGACAGGTCCTGATAGACGGTCTCAATCCCGAAATCGAGAGATTGAATGGGGGTAAGTTCGTTAAACACCTCGCCATCAAGAACAATCTGGCCTTCGCTGGGCGGATGCGCCCCGGCCATGATCTTGATCACGGTGCTTTTGCCACAACCGTTTTCGCCCAGCAGGTGGTATACCTCCCCGGCTTCAAGTGACAGGTCAACACCGCGCAGGGCATGGACACCGCCAAAACGTTTGTGAATGTTTCTTAGTTCAAGAAAACAGCGATTTTTCTGCGTGTTTTGCGTCACCAGTCAGACCCTTTCCTGCTGACATGTCCCGGCCTTTGACGAGGCCGGGCGGCCCGAAACATGCCAAGACACATTCCGGGCTGCCTCAACCGGGTTCGCTTAGAAAAGGTAATCTTTGTAGGTTTCCTTATCGACAAGGACCATGCCATTGCCAACAATTAGAAGACCTTTGCCTGCGCCTGGTGTGACGGTCACGCTTTCGTAGCCTTCAACACCAAGGTCCATGCCATCGGTAACTTCTTTGCCTTCAAGCATCAGCTTGGCAACGGCATTCATTGCCATGCCAGCTTTCTGCGGATCCCAGAAGCCAATTGCGGTGATCGCACCAGATTCCAGATAGGCCGTTGACGGGTTCGGAAGACCGGTGCCAACCAGGCAGACCTTGCCGGCAAGACCAGCTTCTTCGATCGCACGTCCGACACCAAGAACATCGTTGCCAGCCGAAGTCTGGAAGCCCTTGATGTCAGGATGTTTGCGGAGGATTTCCTTGGCTTTTTCATAGGTACCATTGGCATCATCGAACGATTCATTGTTCGGGTCGACCAATTCCATACCCGGATATTTTTTGGCATTTTCTTCGCCGGCACCAACCCACTGCATGTGCGTACGGCTTCCCAGCGATCCAACAAACGTTGTCCACTTGCCTTTTTCGCCCATGCACTGCGCCAAACGTTCGTTCAGGGCCGCACCATAATCGCTGTTATCGAATGCTTCGATATCGGCATGGGTGTTGGTCTGGTTATCGGCTTCGTGCGTCACAACGATTGTGCCGCGATCCATCGCGCGGCCAAGGATACCTTCGAGAATATCTGGATCCATCGGCACAACAGCCAGTGCGTCTACGCCAGTTGCCACAAGATCATTGACGATCTGAAGCTGCTGGGCGGAATCCGCCGTTGCCGGACCTACCTGACGAATATCCATTTCGGGGTTTTGTTCGGCAAACTTGGTAACACCGGTTTCCATACGATCAAACCATGGAATACCGCTAATTTTAACGACAGTCGTAATGGATTTTGTGTCCTGCGCCGAGGACGGAGCAGCAAAACCAAGAACAGACATCGCAGCCAGTGCGAAAGCTGTGGTTTTCATAAGGTTGGCAATTTTCATAATGTTTCCTCCCAATTGGAAATATTCTGTTTGGCCAGATGTTTCCCTCTGATTTTTGATTACTTCTGTGCGTGAGGGCTGCGCACAGAGGCAGAGATCGCATGCTTTTGCAGGTTAATCAGATCAAGCAATCTGAACCGCCCGATCGCGAGGAACCCAAGCAACAGGGCCCCCCAAGCGAAATCACGAATAAAGTTTGAAAGGCCCATGAAGTTGAGCATGCTCGACATCATCTGCAGCGTGATTGCCGACAGAACAACACAGATCACCCGCCCATAACCGCCTTCGGGTTTAACACCGGCCATCACCGCAATCAGGATTGCCACCAGAAGGTAGGATGTGCCGTAATCCCACTTCACGTTGATGGTCCGCGCGGCAATTATGATCCCGGCAAGCGACGACAGGATGCCGCTTACGGTATAGGTCGAAATGATCACTTTGTTTTTTGGAAACCCGGCATACTCAGCGGCCTTGGGGTTTGACCCGTTGAGCATCAGCCACATGCCAAACGGCGTATAGCGCAGAACAAAACCGATGATGCAGGCAACCCCGATGAACAAAAGGAAACTGATCGGGATTTCAAACAACAATCCGTTGCCGATTTCATAAAGCGGGCCCGGTGCACCAACCCTTACCGAACGACCATCGGAAATCGCAACGGCAAGCCCGATAAACAGCATTTGCGTGCCCAGCGTGCAAAGGATCGCCGTGATTTTAAGATAGGCAATCAACAGGCCGTTCAGCAAACCGCCAAGAAACCCGGTTGCCAATGCCACCACGATAAAGATGAGCGAGAAAATCTCCGGGTCCTGAGAGGCAGAGAAAAAACTTACAGCAATGGTCGCAGCGACGACGCCCGAAAGATTGGCCAACGCGATCCCCGACAATTCGATGCCGCCATTCCCGACACACATCGCCAGCAAAACACCGATCGCCAACAACCCGATTTCAGGCACTTGGCCCGCCATCGACTGAAGATTAAACAGCGAAAGATAGTTTCCATCAGAAACAATCGCGCCCGCCGTCATCAACGTGATGATCAGACCGATTAGAACGGTCAGGTGCCCGTCAAAAAAGCGCATGGATCCTCCCCATACTTTTAGTAAATTTTTATGTTTATTGACTAAAAACTATCAATTCATTTTTATGTTGGCAAGCATCTGTTTGACACAAACTGTTACATCACAGTTGCATTGATATCTGGCAGGATGTTTACTAAAAAACATAAACAATGAAGAATCAGGGAAGAGCACCAAGGTTAAGTACATGAAAAAAAATAACAAACCGACGATCAAACAGATTGCCGAACAGGCGGGCGTCTCCCCTTCGACGGTGTCGCTTGTTCTGAATGGCAAGGGTGAAATTTCCGGCGTTACCCGTTCACGGGTCCTTGAAGTTGTTTCTTCGTTGAACTACCTACCGCGCGCTCCCAAAAATCGCGAAAAAACGGCGAAAACCATCAAGTTTCTCAAGATCGCCAAACACGGTCATACTGTGAACCGTGACCATAGCCATTTCATTTCTGATTACATTGACGGCATGTCATCAGAGGCAACCAGTCGTGGTTATAAGCTGCAGGTTTTAAGCTATGAAAATGTCACTGCAAGTGACATCACAGACATCCTGGCAAATTCGGATGCAACGGCCGCCATCATACTTGGCACCGAGCTAACGCGTGAAGATATTCAGAAAATCCAGGACTTCAGATTACCAACTGTTTTTATTGATTCTTTTTATGATCTCATTGATGCAAATTTCGTCGACATGAACAATGGCGATGCGGTTTACACCGTGCTTTCGCACTTAAAAGATCTTGGTTTTAGTAAAATTGGCTTTGTCGGCAGTGAAACGCAGACCCGAAACTTTGCTCTGCGTAAGAAAGCCTTCCTGAAAAACATGCACCATCTCGGACTGACGGTGAACAGTAGTCACATCCTGTCAATCGGGTCCACCATCTCGTCGGCATATGAAGATAGCTTCAAGGCGCTTTCCAATCACGGCAGCGTTGCCGAAGCTTATTTTTGCGCGAACGACATCATGGCATATGGCTTTACCAAAGCCCTGAAAGAAAAAGGATATAAGATTCCACAGGACATCTCGATCGTCGGGTTTGATAACCTTCCAATGAGCGCCACTCTTGACCCGTCCTTAACAACGATCGATGTTTCGAAACGCAAAATCGGAAGCATGGCTGTTACGGTACTTGATGAACTCCTAAACGCAGAGGGCTCCCTGCCTGCGGTCAAGGTTCAGGTCGGCGCAGAGCTTGTTGTCCGCGCAAGCACAGCCTCAAAGAAAACCGGCTGATAACGCAATGCTCGATCGCCATTGCCAACACTGTCTTTAAGCAATCCATATCTCAACGCAGCACATATCGATCAATACGCAGCGTCTGGAAAAGATGTGGGAAGCTAAAAGAACAAAACCCAACCGATTACGGCTGGGTTTGGAAAGCGATGGTGCCCCCGGGGAGAATCGAACTCCCACTCACTAAGTGAAACAGATTTTGACGCAGAAAATAACTCAATAAAATCAATAATTTTTCTTGTTTCGAGGCTGAACAAAGCTTCTCACTAGGAAGAAATTTTGAATGGCCTACACAGTTTTACGGAATAAGGGATGTTGCTAGGGCAAGCGTAAGACAAAGCCATAATCGCCCCTGTCAAGCAACATTATTTATCTCGCAAGCTTTCAACCAAGAGTCTCTGAGCACAGCCCATTTGATCACTTGCTATTCTTCCGCCATTTCTGCACAACAAAAAATCGGCACTACCGAGCAGTGTCGTTTCGCAAGAGTTGTGCCTTGACTGGATTTCTTATGACGTCGGCCATTTAAGGGAGGTCCAAGGTGCCCAGATTTCACTGGTCCCGAAACCAACGCCTGAGCCTTGTGGGCCGCTATACACTATTATCGGTAGGAGTTGTCGTATGCGCACTCCTTGCCCTTAGCCTATTCTATCAGCGCTTTTCCAACGAATTGATTGACCGGCTCACAGGTGAGAGGCTTAGCGCACAGGTCGCGGCCACATCAAACAAACTTTCTGCTTTTCTCGATACCCGAATCTATCAGTTGGTAACGCTGTCAAATCATCCAGCTATGCCAGCTTTCATTGAAGCGCCGAATTCCCCACAGGCGGAAGAGGCCCTGACCCTGCTTCGGGTGGAGGCAGACTCGCCTGACCTTTATGGTGTGCTGTTTTTTGACTGGTACGACAATCTTGATCGTCTGGTCGCAGGCCAAGCCGCATCCGGCCCGCCTTATTGGTCGAAAAACGGCTGGGATATTTCCGGCCTGCCGCGTGTAGAGCACGAAGGCATTGAGTTTATCGGTCCCAAATTGCCCGAAAATGGCAATTCCGGCTGGATTTTAATGCGCGCACACATTCGCGATACCGGCTTGGGGCAGAACACGTCTGTCGCCCTGCATGTGCGTCTGGCATCCCTGACCGAGCTTCTGGCGAGTGCCGGGGTGTCGGGCGTGATCGATCCGCTTTTGCGCACGCCGGGCGGTATTGTTCTTGATGCGACCGGGCGGCCGACCGAGGTCACTGGCGAACTGATCGAAGGCCCCAGCATCCTTCCGGGATGGAACCTTGTGATGAGTGTTCGACCGGGCACCATCCTGCAGCCGATTGATGAAACGCGCTTTTGGCTGACAGTGACAGCCGCCGTCATCATTGTGGTTATTCTGGCGATCTTTTTTGCCCTGTCACGCAGCCTGCGCCGACGGGTCGATACACTTGTTCAGGGGGCACACAGTATTGCGTCGGGCGATCTGTATTACCGCCTGCCCGAAGGTCGCCGTCGCGATGAAATCAGCACGGTCGCCAAGGCCTTCAATACCATGGCCTGGCAGCTTAAAGACCTGATTGACCGGACAGTGCGCGCCGAAAAGCTTGCCGTTCTGGGCCAGTTTGCCACCGGTGTGGCGCATGAGGTCCGCAATCCGCTGGCCACCATGAAAACCACCGTTCAGGCCCTTGTGCGCAAGGAACCCGATGGCGAACGCAAAACACTTTTGGATGATATGGGCCACCAGATTGATCGTCTGTCACGCGTGGTGAATGATCTTCTGGCTTATGGCCGACCCGGTGAAGCCTGCCCGCAGGAGACCGAAATACGGGATCTGTTCCGACAGTCATCGCGCGTCCTGACCCCCGTCGCCGAAGAAGCCCGGGTTCGGTTTTATACCAGTGGCGATTCCCGCCTGACGATCTTTGTCGATCCCGATCAGGTCTTGCAGATCCTGCTCAACATCGGGATCAACGCCATTCAGGCCTGCCAGCCCGGTGGCACGGTCAGCCTCAGGGCCGAACGCCATAATGACCAGGTGGAAATACGCGTCACCGACGATGGTGCCGGCATCCCCAAAGAGCATTTGCTTGACGTCGTGCAGCCATTTTTTACCATGAAAAGCAAAGGAACCGGACTTGGCCTGACAATCAGCCAACAACTGGTCGAGTACAATAACGGTTCAATCAATATTGAAAGTGCCCCGCAAGAGGGCACAACAATCACATTGAAGTTCCCGGCAACGAAATCGGGAGCTTCAAAAGAGGAAACATCGAAAAATGCCCCACCAGATCAGGATTCTGATCGTCGATGATGAGGAATCATTCGTCCGATCACTAAGCTTTGCGCTCCGCACCGAAGGCATGGATGTCACCGGCGTCCATTCCGGTGAAGATGCGTTTTTGCAAGTCCGTGAAAACAAGTTCGATATCATCCTGCTTGATCTGCGCCTGCCCGGTGCCAATGGCATGGAGGTCCTTGATAGCATCCGCAAACTTGATATCGACGTGCCCGTCATCATGATTTCGGCCCATGGCGATACCCGTGCGGCGGTGAAGGCCGTCAAACTCGGAGCGGCCGATTACCTTAGCAAGCCGTTCGAACTTGATGAGCTGATCCACACGATCAACACCACCCTTGATCAGAACCGCACCGCACTTGAGCTTGATTACCACCGCAAGCGCAATGTCCCGAACAACGGTTTGATTGGCGAATGCGCGCCGATGCGCGAATTGCGCACAACAATCGACCGTGTCGCACAAAGCAGTGCCAGCCGCATCCTGCTGCAAGGGGAGTCCGGGACCGGCAAGGCGCTGGTTGCGCGTGCCATTCACGGCCAAAGCCCGCGTGCTTCAAACGCCTTTATCGAAGTCAACTGTGCCGCCCTGCCAGAACAGCTGATTGAAAGCGAACTGTTTGGCGCCGAAAAGGGCTCCTACACTGGTGCGCATCAGAAACGCACCGGCCTTGTCCGTCTTGCCGATGGTGGCAGTCTGTTTCTGGATGAAATCGGCGAATTGCCGCTGGCGCTGCAGGCGAAGTTTTTGCACTTCCTTGAAAACGGCGACTATCGCCCGGTCGGGAGCGAACATTCCGCATCGGCCGATGTCCGCGTGATTGCCGCGACCAACCGTGATCTTGCCGAGGAAGTCCGTCTGGGCAATTTCCGAGAAGACCTGTTTTACCGCCTGAACGTCATCACCATTGATATCCCCGCCCTACGCCACCGCGGCGAGGACATTATCAAACTGGTTGACCATTTCGCCGATCATCAGGCCAAGGCCGAAGGATGCCATCCGATCCATTTTGACGATGCAACCCTTGATCTGCTGCGCCATCATCGCTGGCGCGGCAATGTGCGCGAACTTAAAAACCTGATTGAGCGTCTGACCATTCTTTATCCGTCCAAACAGATTTTACCGGATCTGCTGCCGGCTGAATTCCACGTCACGGATGATAACCCGGATGATCGGCATGGCGGAGTTTCGGATGGCAATGCGCAATTGCAGGACCGCATGGACAACACCGAGCGTCATCTGGTGCAAGATGCGCTTGATCAGGCCGATGGTCACAAAGGACGTGCGGCAGAAATACTTGGTATTTCACGTCATGCCCTGAAACGTCGCCTGCAAAGGCTGGGCCTGCAATAACGTATCCCCAACCCGAAGCATTTCCGATGCACCCTTGAGCGGTTTCCGCTCAAGGGTGTTTTGCTGTTTGAGCGCCTAACGCTCATATTCGCGCTCAAGACCGCTCCATGATTTTGGCCCAAAACGGTCAATCGCGCGGCTTTCCTGACTTTGCACCGAAATTTCGCAACTGGCACAGCCTTTGCGGAATAGCGAGACAAAGGTACAAACGCGGATGGAACAACCATTCGCAGGGAGGAAAGTCATGGAGATGCTCAAACACCCGGTTTCCGGGTGCATCACCATTATTGCTGCCACGTTCGCGCTGTTTGCGGCCAATACCGCACAGGCAGAACGCTTTGAGCTGGGCGCATCTGCACAGAACGCAGATGCTGTCATCGGCTGTTTGTACCCGATGACCGGACGGTCGGCCACCTATGGCCGCGACAGTATTTCGGGCATCAAGATCGCCCTTCAGGACCTCGAAGCCGAAGCAAAATCCGGCCTGGATGTGCCCAATCTGCGTGTCATCGCCGATGACCCGCGATCAAAGGCATCCTATGCGGTCCGTCTGGCACAGGATTTCATCACCAATGACAATGCCAAGTTCTTCTGTGGCATCGTGTCATCGGGTGTGGCCCACGCCGTGAGCGATCTCGCCAAGAACGAAAAGATCATCATGGTCGGTACCGATCATGCATCATCGCGGCTCAGCATCGAGGCCGGCCACGATTATTACTTCCGCGTCACCAATGACAGCTGGACGTCGATGGCCGCCGGTGCGCGTTATTTGCGCGATCTGCAAAAGGAAACCGGCTGGAAACGCCTTGCCTTTGTCGGACCGGATTATGATTACGGCCATGTTTCCTGGACGGATCTGCAACTTGCCCTTGATGAATTGGGTGTCGAATATGAGACCGTCGGCGATTTGTGGCCGAAGCTCTATGAGCCGGATTATTCGATTTATATCAACGCCCTGCAATCGGCGAAGGCCGACGTGGTCGTAACCGCCCTTTGGGGCGGGGATTTCATCGCCTTTATCAAGCAGGCGGCATCAACCCGTTTCTTTGAAACCACCCGTCTGGCCAATTTCGATACCGGTGCAAATTACGACGTGATGATGGCCCTTGGCGATCAGCCCTATCCGGGTTTGATCCTGTCGGCGCGCCATCACAATAACTGGCCCGACACCGGACGTAACAAGCGGTTCGTCAAACAATTTCACGACATGACCGGGCGTTATCCGACCTATGCGGCCGAAGGCGCCTATACAGGGATCATCGCCATAGCACGCGCCATTGAAAAGGCTGGCGGCGTTGACGATGACCGCGCGCTCATCACCGCACTTGAAGGATTGCAACTGGCCCTGCCCGAAGATCCGCCGGGCTTTGCATCCTATATCGATCCCGAAACTCACCAGATTGTCCAGGCGCAAGCCGTGGGCACGGTCGTCCACAACGAAGACTTTCCGCCATCGAAACTGATGGTGGGGAACTGGGCGATCTACGATGCCGAAGACCTCAAACCATCAAAAGAGATGGTCAAACGTCGCCGCGATGCCGTGGCCGGCGGGTCAGAGGCAGTTCCACCGCCAACTCCATGACCTTTCCCAAGGGAGGAAATAGTGAAGAACAATAAATCAAAATTCAGCAAATACCTTGTATCGGGCGTCGCAGCGCTTGCCCTTGCAGCTGGCGCAGCCGGTTCTGCATCGGCTGCTGAGAACGGCAAATTCCGCGTCGGGATCGTGACCTTCCTGTCCGGTCCGGCAGCTGGTCCGTTCGGCGTTCCGTCGGCAAATGCCGCCAAGGTTCTTGTTGAAGAACTGAACAAGGGCAACCTGCCCGCGCCATACGACAAGATCGGCATCAATGGTGCTGAAATCGAAGCCGTGATCATCGACGAAGCCGGTGGTGCAACCAAGCAGGTTGAAGAATATCGCAACCTTGTTCAGCGTCAGAAAGTCGATGCTGTCATCGGCTATGTTTCTTCGGGCGACTGCCTGGCAATTGCGCCGGTTGCCGAAGAACTGAAAACCTTCACCATCGCATATGATTGCGGTACTCCCCGCCTGTTTGCGGATAACCCGGACGCGCAATACATGTTCCGTACCGGTCTTGACGCATCGGTCGATAACATCGGTGCTGTTCGTTACCTTGCCGCGACCCGCCCGGACGTTACCCGTCTTGCCGGCATCCAGCAGAACTATTCCTGGGGTCAGGACAGCTGGGCTGACTTCACCGCCGCTGCATCGGCACTCCTCCCTGAAGCAGAAGTTGTCGAAGAACAGTTCCCGAAAATCTATCAGGGCCAGTACGGTGCTGAAATCTCTGCCCTGTCCGTGAAACGCCCGGAAATCGTTCACAGCTCCTTCTGGGGTGGTGACATGGAAGCCCTGGTTCTGCAGGCAAATGCCCGTGGCCTGCTTGAAGACGCCACCGGCCTTCTGACCTGCGGCGAAGCATCCTTTGCCACCTACAAGGATCAGGCCCCGAACGGCATGATCATCGGTGCACGTGGCCCGTTTGGCCAGTTTGCCCCGGACAACGAACTGAACACCTGGTTTGAGGGTGTCTATCAGAATGCCTATGACCTTGAGCCGGTCTATCCGGCAACCAAGATGGCCCAGGCGATCCTGGGTCTGAAGTATGCCGCCGAGAATGCCGGTGTCGCCGATAAGGAAATCCCGTCGGCAGAGCAACTTGCTGCTGCGATGAAAGGTGCAACCTTTGAGTCGGTTTCGGGCACGGTTGAAATGGCACGCGGCAATGGTCATCAGGCCATGCAGGGTATCACCTATGGTGAATACCACTACGAAGATGGCGTTGCCTCGATCAAGAACGCTGTTTCGTTTGATGGCGAATGCGTAACACCCCCGGAAGGTGTTGCTGCTGCGGACTGGATCGCAGACGGCTTCCCGGGCGCTAAGTGTAACTAAGTTGCCCGCTCTGTTTCACAGAGCTTCATGATCCTGCGGACATCCCGTCTCCCTTGGGATGTTCGCCCCTTTCCCTGCACACTGGATATTTGTGATGACAAGTCTTCTTGCCGTCCTGATTGATGGCTCGATCTATGCATCGTGGCTGTTTCTTGTGGCTGCCGGCCTGACCGTGATTTACGGGGTGATGCGCATCCTGAACATGGCGCATGGCAGCTTTTATGCCATCGGCGCCTATTCGGCAGCGTCACTGGTTGGCTGGTATTTCAACAACGGCATGGGCCCAGCATGGGTCAGCTATTTGTTGCTGGTTGGTGCCGCACTGGTTGCCGGTCTGATTGTCGGTGTGATCGTCGAACGCGGATTGCTGCGCCTCATGTATGGCCGCGACGAAATCCTGATGGTGATCATTACCTATGCCCTTCTTCTGATCCTTGAAGACGGTATGAAAATCGTCTGGGGTGTCAGCCCGTATTTCGCCTATCAGCCTTATTCCGAGCTTGGGCGAACATCGCTCGGCTTGCTTAAGGTTTCCAATTACGACGTCGCCCTGGTCGGGGTATCCGCATTGCTCGGGCTTGGCCTGTGGGCGTGGCTTGAACGCACCAACCAGGGCAAGGTCCTTCGTGCAGTGATCCATGACCGCGAAATCGCGGTTGCCATGGGCGTGAACGTGAAACTGATGTTCACCATCACCTTCGTTCTGGGAACCACACTGGGCGCACTTGCTGGTGCGCTGACTGCGCCTGCGATCTCTGTCGTGCCAGGGATAGGCATCGAAGTGATCGTTCTGGCCTTTGCCGTGGTGGTTATTGGTGGTCTTGGCAGCATCGGGGGGGCTGCTGTTGGTGCCCTTTTGGTCGGACTAAGCCGTGCAGCCGCCGTTCACTATGCCCCTGAATTCGAACTGTTCGTCATTTATGGCGTGATGTCGCTGGTTCTGGCGTTCCGTCCCGAAGGCCTGTTTGGCCGTACTTTGGCGAGGAAAATCTGACATGCGTCTTGATAAAACTGAAATCTCGCTCGGACTGATCGCGCTTGCCTGCGTTCTGTTCGGCTTCGTTTCGCCGGGTTGGCTAATCTTCCTTTTGACCATCGCACTGGCCAAGGCACTTGTCGTCCAGGGCGTCGTCATGCAGATGCGTTCCGGCCTCGTATCCTTTGGTCAGGGCCTGTTCTATTGCATCGGTGGTTACACCGTTGGCATGGGCGGCCAGTTCTTTGGCATTCATGATGCGATTGCTGCCCTGTCACTTGGCATGTTTGTCGCAATCGTTGTTGCCATGCTGCTGGGACTGTTGCTGACGCGCTATCGCGAAATCTTCTTTGCCATGCTGTCGCTGGCATTTTCGATGATCCTGTTTGGCATCCTTGTCAAAAGTCAGGAACTGGGCAGCACGGACGGCTTTAACGTTCATGACTGGACCCTGTTTGGCTGGGCCCCCGAAGCGGGCGCTGGCAGCCAGCACACCGTCTTTACCATGACTGTGGTCTCTGGTCTGATCGTTGCTGTTCTGATCCATCGGTACACCAAGGCAGGCATTGGCGTCATTTGCGAAGCTGTTCGCGAAAATGAAGTCCGTGTTGAATATCTTGGTCTGTCACCGCGCTGGTTGCTTTATGGCAACTATGTCGCTGCGGCGGCGGTATCGGCCCTTGGCGGCGGTCTGACGGCCCTTGCCACCGGCCACGTTGATCCGGAGATGGCCTATTGGACCACGTCGGGCGAATTTGTCTTCATCGCGCTTTTGGGTGGTTTGGGCCACGTGGCGGCACCGTTTATTGCGGCCATCGTCTTCTCGTTCGTGCGGACCTACGCCATCGAATTCGTTCCCCACACCTGGCAGATGATCCTCGGTTTCACGCTGCTTGCGGTCATTATCTTCCTGCCCAAAGGGCTGTGGAGCCTTGTTAGCCGTGAAAAAACAGGAGAACGGGCATGAGCTGCATTCTTGAAACACGTTCGCTGAACAAGGAATTCGGCGCGGTCATCGCCGCAAAGGATTTGAACGTTCAGATCAACAAGGGTGAAGTCGTTGGTGTGATCGGCTCCAACGGGGCTGGTAAAACGACCTTCATCAACATGGTGACGGGCTATCTCAAGCCGACGCGCGGCGAGATCCTGTTTAATGGCAAGTCCATCATGGGCCATTCCCCGCGTGCGATCACGCGGGCAGGTATGGCGCGTTCCTTCCAGGTTGCGCAGCTGTTCCCGGAAATGACCGTGCTCGACAACCTGATTGTCGCGCTGGCTGCTGCCGAAAGCGCCCGTCCGAGTTTCCTAAGTCCCCTTCGCAGCGATGCCCGCATCGCCAGGGCTGAGGAAATCCTTAAGGAATTCGGTGTCGAAAACTATCGCGATTCACTGGTAACCGCCGTTCCGCAGGGTGCGCGTAAACTGGTTGATATCGCCATGGCATTGATCGGCAATCCTCAGATGCTGCTGCTTGATGAACCGACCAGTGGTGTCAGCGTGGATGAAAAAACCGACCTGATGGATACGGTCATGAATGCCGTGCGTCAGCATGGTGTGACCGTGCTGTTTGTCGAACATGACATGGATGTGGTCGAACGTTATGTCTCGCGCGTTCTGGCATTCTATAGCGGTGAAATCATTGCTGATGGTGAACCTGCGGCAGTTCTCGCTGATCAGCAAGTCCGCGATCTTGTGACCGGCCATCGTCCCACCACCAAACAAGGGAATGGCGCATCATGACCCTGGAAATCCGCAATCTCGATGTATCAATCAGCAATATTCCGATCCTGCGTGATGTCTCGCTTTCGGTGCCGTCCGGCAAGATGTTTGGCCTGATCGGTCACAACGGGGCGGGCAAAACCACCCTGATGCGCGCCATCATGGGCCTTCTTGATGCCGATCAGGGCACCATCACCTTTGATGGGCAGGACCTGCGCAAGATGGCCGACTTTGCCCGTGCCAAAACCGGCATCAGCTATATGCCCGAAGACCGCCGTCTGATCCCGTCCCTGACGGTCGAGGAAAACATTCTTCTTCCGGCATGGACCAACGGTATTGCGGACGCCGACGAACGGCTGAAATGGGTCTATGACCTGTTGCCCGAAATCGCGCAGTTCCGCGACCGACGTGCACTTCAGCTCTCCGGTGGTCAGCAGAAACTGGTCTCGCTCGGTCGTGCATTGATGCCCGGTCGCAATCTTTTGTTGCTTGATGAACCGTTTGAGGGGGTCGCACCGGTTCTGTCACGCCGCCTGTCGGAAGTCATTTCCGATCTGGGCAGCAGTGGCCTGTGTGTCCTGATTTCTGAATCCGATGACAGCCACTCCGCCGATCTGGTGGCGGGCAGTTACCGCATCGAACGTGGCACCGTTTCCAAGGCTGAACTGAAAACGGCCTGATCCCGACAACAGACAAGTCAAAAGACGAGGTTCTCCATGTCAGACTTTGTGTTTGAAACCACCCCTCGCGTCATCTGCGAGTTCAACGGTGCCTTGCAACTCGGTACCCTGTGCAAGGAGTTCGGTGCGAAACGCGCCGTTCTTCTGTCCGATCCGGGCTTGCAGAAGGTTGGCCTGATCGACGCCCCTTATGCAGCACTTAAGGAAGCCGGAATTGAAACCCTGCTCTGGACCGATGTTCAGGCAGACCCGCCCGAGGAAAGCATTCTTGCCGCGGTCAAAGGTGCCCGTGATTTCAAGGCCGATATCGTCATCGGCCTTGGCGGCGGTTCATCGCTTGATACCGCCAAACTGGTCGCGCTTCTGTGTGGAAAAGACCAGAAGCTTGACGATATCTATGGCATCGGTCTGGCAACCGGTCCGCGCCTGCCGCTTATTCAGGTGCCGACCACGGCTGGCACCGGTTCGGAAGTCACGCCGATTTCGATCGTTACCACGCCGACACACGAGAAAAAGGGTGTGGTGTCCAGCCTGCTTTATCCCGACATTGCGCTGCTGGATGCCAAACTGACCATGGGCCTTCCGGCCCCGATCACGGCCATGACCGGCATTGATGCCATGGTCCATGCGATTGAGGCATATACCACCAAACACAAGAAAAATGCCCTGTCGGACGGACTTGCCATCCGCGCGATGCAACTGATGACCGCCCATATCGATGATGCGGTTTCTGCCACCCCGTCACGCGAAGCCCGTGAAGCCATGCTTCAGGGGTCCATGCTGGCCGGGATGGCCTTTGCCAATGCGCCGGTGGCGGCTGTTCATGCCCTTGCCTATCCGCTCGGCGGACATTTCCATGTCCCGCATGGACACAGTAATGCACTGGTCCTGATTGAAGTTCTGAAATTCAATCGGGATGCCGCCATATCGCACTACGGCGAACTCGCCCGTGCCGTACTGCCGGGTGAAAAATTCGCAAATGACGATGCCGCCTGTGATCGCTTTCTTGCCTTCATGACCGACATGGTCGAACGCATGCCGTTTAGCCGCACCTTGCGCGAAGTCGGCGTGGCCGAAAGTGACCTCGACATGCTGGCGACCGATGCGATGAAGGTGGAACGCCTTTTGATCAACAACCCGCGTGAAATGACGTTCGACGCCGCACGCGCGATCTATGCCGCCGTCCTGTAACGAGAAGGAATAGCCACCATGACCATCCAGCTAACTGACTCCGGCCTTTGGCAGACCCATGGGCATATCGACGGCAAATGGGTTGCATCTGACAGCGGCAAGACCTTTGCGGTTGTCGACCCGGCCACCGGCGAACATCTTGCCGATGTGCCCGATATGGGTGCAGCCGAAACCAATCGTGCGATTGATGCCGCCAATGCCGCCCTTCTAACTTGGCGGGCCAAAACCGCCAAGGAACGGGCAAACATCCTGCGCAAATGGTTTGACCTCTGCATGGCGGCACAGGCCGACCTTGCATTGCTGATGACCCGCGAACAGGGCAAACCCCTGGCCGAGGCATCCGGCGAAGTGGCCTATGGCGCATCCTTCATTGAATGGTTTGCCGAAGAAGGCAAACGCATTTATGGCGATGTCATCCCGTCGCATGGGGCGGACAAACGCATCATCACCGTCAAACAGCCGATTGGTGTTGTTGCCGCGATTACGCCGTGGAACTTCCCGATGGCCATGATTACTCGCAAATGTGCCCCGGCCCTTGCCGCGGGTTGCACGGTTGTCATCAAACCGGCGGAAGATACGCCACTGACCGCGCTTGCACTGGTTGGGCTGGCCAAACGCGCCGGGTTCCCCGATGGCGTGATCAATATCGTCACCGCATCACACGGGGCGGAAATCGGTGCTGAACTGACTGCCAACCCGATCGTGCGCAAGCTGTCCTTCACCGGCTCGACCCAGGTCGGCAAACTTTTGATGCGTCAGTGTTCCGACACCGTCAAAAAAGTCAGCCTGGAGCTTGGCGGCAACGCGCCGTTCATCGTGTTTGACGATGCCGATCTGGACGCGGCGGTTGCAGGTGCAATTGCCTCGAAATATCGCAATGCCGGGCAGACCTGTGTCTGTGCCAACCGCATTCTGGTTCAAGAAGGTGTCTATGACGCCTTTGCCGCCAAACTGGCCGAGGCCGTTGGCAAATTGCGTGTCGGTTTGGGCACCGAAAAAGGCATCACCCAAGGCCCGCTGATCAATGCAAAGGCAATTGAAAAGGTCGAAGCACTGGTCGAAGACGCCGTTTCCCGTGGGGCAAAAGCCGTTCTTGGCGGTGATCGCGCCAAGCCGGACAGCAACTTCTTTACCCCGACCATCCTGACCGGGGTTACGTCAAATATGCGAATTTTTTCAGAGGAAATCTTTGGTCCGGTCGCACCGCTGTTCAAGTTCAGCAGCGAGGAAGACGCCATTCGCATGGCCAATGACACGCCATTTGGTCTGGCAGCCTATTTCTATGCCCGTGATATCGGCCGCATCTGGCGGGTTGGCGAGGCGCTTGAATACGGCATCGTTGGCATCAACGAAGGCATCATTTCGACCGAGGCAGCCCCGTTTGGCGGGGTCAAGGAATCCGGCATCGGCCGCGAAGGATCGAAATACGGCGTCGATGATTTCGTCGAGATTAAATACATGTGCCTCGGCGGTCTCGCCGGGAATGCCAACTGATCCCGGATAAGGAGACACATCATGAGTTTCATGTTCCGAAGCGTGCCGCGCATCGTCTGCGAAACCGGTGGCATTGCCAAAACCGGCAGCCTGATGAAGGAACTCGGTGCCAGCCGCGTCACCATCGTCTGCGATCCGGGCATCGTCAAACTGGGCTTTGCACAAAAGGCCCAAGACGCACTTGAGGTCGCCGGTATCGCGGTTCAGATCTTTTCCGATGTCGAAGCCGACCCACCCCAGAAAATCGTCGAAGCCGCCATTGCCGGTGCACGCGACTGGGAGGCGGATGGCGTGATCGGTCTTGGCGGTGGCAGCTCGCTTGATAGTGCCAAGCTGGTTGCGTTGCTTGCCAACAGCGATCAGACCATCGAAGAGATCTATGGGGTGGACAAAGCAACCGGTGATCGCCTGCCATTGATCCAGATCCCGACCACCGCCGGGACCGGATCGGAAGTCACATGGGTGTCGGTGATTACCGACAACAATAACCTCAAACAGGTTGTCTACACCCCACAACTGATGCCCGATATCGCGCTTCTTGATGCGGAACTGACCTATGGCCTGCCGCAAAAGGTCACGGCGGCCACCGGCCTTGATGCCATGGTCCATGCCATCGAAGGCTATACCAGCCGCACACGCAAGAATCCGATTGCCGATGGCATGGCGGTGACGGCCCTTTCGCTGCTGGGCAAAAACCTGATGAAGGTGATTGAAAATCCGGGTGACAAGGAAGCACGCTCTGCCATGTTACAGGGATCGCTGATTGCCGGGATGGCCTTTGCCAATGCATCGGTTGCCGCCATTCATGGCTTGGCCTATCCGCTGGGGGCGCGGTTCCATATCCCACATGGCCATGCCAATGCACTGGTCATGGCGCAAGTGATCCGCTTTAACCTGCCAGCGGCCAAAAAGCTGTATGCCGAACTGGCACCCTGCCTGATCGAAGGCGTCGATTTCGAAAGCGAAGATGCTGCTGCCGAGGCGTTCGTTCAACGGATCGAGGAAATGGTTCCTGCCAGCGGCCTTGAAACCCGCCTGCGCGATCTTGGCATCACCGAAGACTCCCTGCCCGAAATGGCCGAGGAAGTCTTTACCAAGATCCATCGCCTGATCGACAGCAACCCGCGCGACATGACCGCCAAGGAAATCGAGGCGATTTATCACAGCGTTTATTAATTTGGCCGGGTGCAAACTTCGGTTTGTACCGTGGCACAAGAACCGGCGGCCTGTTTGGTCGCTTGGCCGCCGGTTCTAAAGTTATCAAAATGATCAGACCGAATTAGCGAATGGCAACCGGGTTGATGATCATCTGTACAGCGCCCGTAAGCTTGGCCTGCCCAAGAACAAACAGGAACTCGTGCGCCCGGTCTGCGGCCAGATCCCTAGTGACGATATTTTCAAGAATATAGACACCATTTTCTGCCAGAAGCTTCACATGGACCGGGAAGAAAGCACTGGGATCTTCATGGGGAACAGCTTCAAGCCCCCATGTATCGGCGCCAACGGCGACAACACCCTGATTTGCCAACCATTCCGCTGCTTCCAGACCAAGGCCCGGTTCCGTCGTTCCGTAAAGCTCATTGTCCTTCCCGACCAAGTCGAGCCACCCGGTATGGATCAGAGCCACATCTCCCTTTCGAATTTCGGTTCCCGCAGCTTTTTGAGCCGCCATGATGTCCTCAAGGGTGATGACATAGCCGCCTTCAAGACGATCCGTCCCCTTGATCGCAGCAACGTCCAGCAAGACACCACGTGTTGCCATGGGTGGTACATTTTCAATGCCAAGCTTGGTCAGGCCGGTGGCTGCGACCATGTCTTCGGCGTGGTTATTGTTATAATAGGTATGATGATCACCCAGATGACCCAGACCATCAATCTGTGTCCCGACGCCGAGCCAGCCAGTGAACATGTCATCGTTATAGGTTCCTGCATTGCTGCCGATTGTTTTGTTACCGCTTTGTCCAGGCGAGAAAACCGTCACAGCGACGCCACGTGGTGCAAAGGCAGGCGTATCACGTGAAACTTCCATCCCCAGTGAATAGACCTTGCCTTCGGAAATCAGCTTACTGGCGGCAAGTGTTACGTCCGAAGTGAGATAGTTCGCTGCCCCGATTTGATCATCAGGTCCAAACGGTGATGTGAACCGGTCATCTGCCGAAGCGGTACCGATTGTGCCGATAAGACCAAGCATCATGGATGCAGAGACAAGCATTTTTGCTTTTTGCATTTTTTCCTCCCTAAGTTGATAAGGACTCAGGGAACAGCAATTACAGTGCCAACAAAAAAATGGCTTAAAACGGCGATCGTTAAAAGGAATTTGAGCGGCAACCGATCAATCGAACACCTGACATGATCGGTTATCGCTCCGGCAAAACATGCAGGCGATCAGCCTGTCTCACCAAGCTCGCTATTTTTGTCGTTCTATCTTTTGGGAAAAGCGATGGTGCCCCCGGGGAGAATCGAACTCCCACTCACTAGGTGAAACAGATTTTGAGTCTGCCGCGTCTACCAATTCCGCCACAGGGGCAGGCATATATGGGTGCGTTGCGCACCCGCCATCGTGGGGGCGGATAATAGCTGTAAATTTCGTCCGGTCAATGGGGCTTTGCGCAAAAATTGCGTTGTCAACCAGATGGGACTCTCTGCGGGAAAAGATCATTGCGGCACAAGGCCAAATGCGGTTACATCACCCCCATATCGGCCACCGCGCCGCATCGTTTTGATCGTCTTAACCGCAAAGGGCGTTTCCGTGCTGCGTAGCCTTTATGACTGGACCCTTGGCCTGGCCGCCCATCGCCACGCTGCCATTGCGCTTTTCATTATCGCCTTTGTGGAAAGTTCAATTTTCCCGATCCCGCCCGACGTCCTGCTGATTCCCATGATAATCGCAGCACCAACCAAAGCATGGCGTTATGCCTTGATCTGCCTTGTCGGGTCTGTACTGGGCGGCATTGCTGGTTATGGCATCGGTTACTTCCTGTTTGAAAGCATCGGCCAGCCGGTATTGCAGCTTTACGGCTATGGCGCAAAGTTCGATACATTCCGCGACTATTATAATGAATGGGGTGCATGGGCGGTGTTTATTGCCGGCGTAAGCCCGTTCCCCTACAAGGTCATTACCATTCTGTCGGGTGTGACCGCGCTCGACCCGGCAATATTCATGGTTGCATCAGTTCTGGCGCGCGGTTTGCGCTTCTTCATCATTGCTGCCCTGATCTGGAAATTCGGCCCGGCTATTCGCGACTTTATCGAAAAACGGCTTGGCCTCGTTTTTACCATATTTGTTGTGGTTCTTGTCGGTGGATTTGCTGCCATCAAGCTGATCCCGCACGGTTAATACCGCAAAACGATAACGGAACGACCCGATGATAAAATTGCTTCGCGCACATTATGCCCCGACCCTGCCACCGGTTGCCATTTTCCTGATTTCAGCCGGGAGCCTCGGCTTTGCCTTCTATGCCCAGTATGTGCAGAAGCTTCTACCCTGCGTGTTGTGCCTGTATCAGCGCGTTCCGTTTTATGTAGCGGGCGGCCTCGCCATCCTTGCCCTGCTTTTGCTTAGGATACCCGGCGCGTCACGCGTTCTTGTTTATCTGTGTGGCATGGCATTTGCCATCGGAACCGGCATTGCGATCTATCACGTCGGTGTCCAGGAACTATGGTGGGAAGGCCCGGCAATGTGCGGCGGACTGACAAGCGGTGCAGCTTCGGTCGCGGACCTCAAGGCACAGTTGATGGCGCAGCCGATTGTTCGCTGCGACAAGATTGACTGGGCCCTGTTTGGCATCACGATGCCAACGGTCAATGTCTTCTTCTCCGCCATTCTTGCCATCCTGTGCTTTATCGCTCCATCGCGCTGGATGAAGCGGTAACATTTGCGATCTGCCCCACGAACCTGCCGGTAACGATCTGGCGGGTTTGAAGACCGATACCTAACACGACCAATACCCGACCCGATTAAATTTGCTCCATTTGTGCCTTTCTCCAGATTGATAATGCGAATTGTTCTTGTTTGCATGCAATTCTTCTTATAGTGTCCACCAATCCAACCATTAATTAATCAGGCAGGACCGGCGCATTGAAGGCAACCGGCTTCTGCCATAACACAGACAAGGACGATCCTAGGAATGCCGGACATGACATTCCATCCTCAAATGACCAGCAGGATAGAGGGCATCTCGCTTCTGGACGATCTGCGTTTTCGTCGCTGGAATTCTGCGATTACCGATCTGTGGCATGTCGAATGTTGTGAAAAGGCCGGGGGCACCTACGTTTCCTGTGCACCAAGACTGGTCGCCATTCTTGATTGCAGCGGACAATCGAACTTCCGCGTCAAAACGCCCGAATATCCTTTTGGATCTTCTCGTCGCCAACAGGGGTGCCTGTCATATATTCCGGCAGGAATGGAAATTTCGGCCGAAATTCGGGAAAAATGCCGGTTACGCCACCTTGATATCCATCTCGATATCAACAGCCTTGAAAAGCATCTTGATCAAGAGATTGATCGCGCAATCCTTGAAACGCCCCGGATCGGTTTTTGCGATCCCCGGATCAGATCACTTGTGCACATGATCGCAGACGACCTCGCCAGCGATATCGCCTCGCCCGACCTGTACGGAGAGAGCCTGGTAACGGCCCTTACCAGTGCATTGCTGACACCACTTCCCGAAAGCGAAACATCACGCAAACGCGGCAAACTTGCCCCGCACCACTTGCGCAAATCGGTCGAATTTATTGAACAGAATTGCGGTCGCGTCATCCGGCTTGATGAACTGGCGGAACTGACTGGTCTGTCACAATCCTATTTCTGCTCGGCATTTCGCGAAACAACCGGCATGCCGCCCCATCAATGGCAAATGAAGGCACGCATTGAACGCGCCAAATCCATGCTGCGGGACAACACAACACCGCTTGCCAGTGTCGCGGCACATGTCGGCTTTGCCGATCAGGCCCATCTGACCCGCGTATTTCGCCGCATCACAGGCACCACACCGGGCGTATGGCGACGCGAACAATCCGCCTGAAAATTAAACCAAAATCCGTTCAATACGGGCAAATAGGGTTCAATATCTGGTTTTCCTAATCGTGCTATCGGACTGTCACACATGACAACCGATGCAGGAAACCCCTCAAATGACGTTCTTGACCCGAACGCGGTTCAAAACAGCCCTTCTCGGCAGCGTTGCAATTCTATGCACCAGCTTGCCCACACAACTTCTCGCCCAGCAAGCCACGGACGAAACCAACGAGGAAATCGTTGTCGATCCTCTTTTAATCGAGGCAGAGCGCCAAGAAACAGCAACATCACCGGTCAAGGGATATGTTGCCGGACAAAGTGCTACAGCGACCAAAACCGATACCCCAATTGCAGAAACCCCGCAGTCCATTTCAGTGATCGGGACTACGGAAATTGAAGCCCGCCAAGCTCAGTCCGTGTCAGAAACACTGAACTACACGGCTGGTATTCAACCTGACAAATTTGGCTATGACAAGCGTTTGGACTGGTTCAACATTCGTGGGTTTGATGAAACCCAGAACGGTCTTTATCGGGACGGCCTCCAGCAACGCTCCTATAGTTTTGTTTCTTGGCAACAGGAAACATACGGATTGGAACGCATTGAACTGATGCGTGGCCCAACTTCAGTCCTTTATGGGCAAAATGCTCCTGGTGGCCTGATCAATACAGTATCCAAACGGCCAAGAGCCGACATGGAAAACGAAATTGAACTCCAGACCGGCAGCCATAATCGTAAGCAAGGCTCATTTGATATTGGTGGAAAAATTGTCGAGGATGGTTCGGTTCTTTTCCGTGCAACCGGGCTTCTCCGAGACTCTGACACGCAGGTTAACTACGTCGAAGATGACCGAGTTTATTTCGCCCCTTCCCTAACATGGGAAGGGGAAGATACCAGTTTGACTCTATTATCTTATTATCAAGAAGATAACACCGGTGGCGCCAATAGTTGGCTTCCTGCAAACGGCACATTCCGCGACGCTATCAACGGTGCCATTCCGACAGATTTCTTCACGGGTGAACCAGGTTACGATCACTATGATCGTACTCAGTATGCCATCGGCTATGAATTCAGCCATAACTTCACTGATTCCCTGATGTTCCGTCAGAATGCTCGCTATAGCTATGTTGAGGTTGATTATGACAGCCTTTACGGAAATGGCTGGGCAGACGAAGCCGCAGGCACACTAAACCGCGGTGTTCAGGAGACTGATCAGGAAGGTGACTCCTTTGCCATCGACAACCAACTGCAGGCAAAGTTCGAGACTTCCGGCATCCGCCACACCATGTTGGGTGGACTGGATTATCAGCGATATGTTTTTGATCGTTTCCTGCGCTACGGAACGATTGATTCCATCAACGTTTACAATCCTTCCTATGGAAGCCGTCCGACCAGTTATTCCACCCCAACCGATGAAAAGCTTACAGCAGAACAGGTTGGTGTTTATTTACAGGATCAGATCGAGTTTGACGAACACTGGGTTCTGACCCTCGGTGGACGTCATGACTGGGCGGATGAATCGACACTGAACCAGCAAAATGGAACGGAAAGCAGTCGAAACGATAGTGCTTTTACAGGACGGACCGGGCTTGCCTATAAAACCGATTTTGGCCTGACTCCCTATGTCAGTTATTCTGAATCATTTAATCCGGTTTCCGGTTCAGATCGCTTTGGCAACAGTTTCGATCCTGAAGAAGGTGTTCAGTACGAAGTTGGTGCCAAGTACGAACCAGAAGGTTTTGATGGCTTGTTCACCGTGGCCCTGTTCGATATCACTCGTGAAAATGTTCTGACAAATGATCCTTCTGGTGGTGCTTTTGATAACATACAGGAAGGTGAACAGCAGTCCCGTGGCCTTGAGATTGAAGGCCTGTTTGAACCTATTGAAGGCCTGACGACAAAATTTGCCTATACTTACCAAGATGTCGAGATTACCGAAACCAACACCGCATCCGAAAAAGGCAATACTCCATCCGGTATTCCAGAGCACACTGCATCAGCATGGGCTGACTACACTTTGAATTCTGGCCCGTTATCTGGTTTGGGAGTCAATGGCGGCATACGCTATCTGGGATCAACATTTGCAACTGATGCAAACAATGTCAAAGTCCCTTCAACGACTCTGCTTGATGCTGGCATTCACTATGATCTGGATGCTTATCGTTTCGCACTTAATGCCACTAACCTGACAGACGAACGTTATGTGACTTCCTGCGCCGATAGCACAAACTCGTGCTATTACGGCCAGGGACGTACGATATTGGCATCGGTAAAATATCGCTGGTAGTTACCACCTGACTGCGATGAAACACAAAAAGCACTGTTCTTAATTGGGCAGTGCTTTTTGTTTATTAAGAAGGGAAGAGAACGGGACGTTCCTAAAAATCGTATTCCAGTTCGGTATCCCAGTACAAAAAATCCCGCCAACTTTCGTGAAGATAGTTTGGCGGGAAGCGGCGTCCGATGGTCTGGAGTTCGTGCATGCTCGGCTGTTCGGGGGTCCTGCGCAGCCGAAGTCCGGCTTCCCGGATCGATCGACTGCCCTTGAAAAGGTTACAGTCCGAACAGGCCGTCACAATGTTGGACCAGTTCGTGCGACCGCCCCGCGACCTTGGGATCACGTGATCAAATGTCAGGTCACTAGTTGGCAGACGATCCCCGCAATACTGGCAGGAAAACTGATCGCGGAGGAACACGTTGAACCGGGTGAAGGCCGGGCTGCTTTTGAGCGAAACATATTCCTTGAGCGATATGACGCTTGGCAGTTTCATTTTGAAGGACGGGGAATGGACTTCACGGTCATATTCTGAAAGAACATCAACGCGTTCCAGAAACACTGCCTTTAGCGTATCCTGCCAGGACCACAAGGACAGCGGGAAATAGCTTAACGGCCGGAAATCGGCGTTAAGAACAAGTGCCGGACACGCATTGGGCGATAAATGCATACCATCCGCTCCACCGTGTTTACCGAGTCGCACCCACTATTTAGCAGGTTCGCGAATCGCGGGTGATGAACATATCGTGACGTTTCATCAAGCCATGCGACGCGGTCGCGTAAATCACTGATAGAGCAAAGTATAGACCAATTTTCGCAAAGCGCAAATGCCGCTTGAAGCCGAGTCGCAAACATTTGCATAAAACCGGCATGAACAAAGACGACTCGTATCTGCGTCCTGCCGCCCGAACAAACAAAAAGGCCGCGCATCGGTGATGCACGACCCTTTTATGGCCCCGGAACAGGGCGATCTGAATTCTTTGAAAAACGAAAGGCCCGCAATCGCGAGCCTTCGTAATTCTTAAAGCAGAAAGCGTGCCTTAGGCAGCTTTTGCTTCAACAGCCTTGGCGACCTGGCGTTTGATTTTCACCAGCTCTGCCGACAGCTTGGAAGCTGCAGTGCCGAGCACATATGCATCCAGACCACCACGTTTTTCAATGGTGCGGATCGCATTGGTGGTCAGACGCAGACGCACCGAACGACCGAGCGCCTCGCTCAGCAGCGAGGTCGGCTGCAGGTTCGGAAGGAAACGACGTTTGGTGCGGTTGTGGGCGTGGCTCACATTCATGCCGACCAAAACGCCTTTGCCGGATACCGGGCAGCGACGTGCCATGACCTGATCTCCTGGTCTATAATTCGCAAAAGGACGCTTGGCCTGACATGCAGGCCCGCGCTTGGAGCCGGGTTATTACCGCCTCTGGCAGATGCCGTCAAGCCTTCATCCACGCTTTTACACGACAAAAACACCTGTTTTGCACATTCCGTTCATATTGCATCGCGCAAGAACGGCTTTTCCCACCACAACCACACGGAATCAAGCGATTTTCCCCGACATGCCGCCGTACCTCCGGTTCGGTTTGGCGCTCCGTATACCTGCGGGTTACCCGATTCTGACAGATCGCGACCAAGCACATATAATATTAAGGTGAGGGCTTCCCTCTGTCGCCCTCCGGATACTTCTCCAACAGGCCAGTCGTTTTTTTTCACAAAAAATGCCGGGCCACGTCACTTCTGCAAAATCCGTCTCGTCTTGTTTACGAGCGTCGACGGAATGTCATTCCGATGTCCGAGCGCTCGAGACCAGCTTGAAGGGTTCAGACATGAAGGTCGTCATTATCGGTGGTACGGGCCTTATCGGCACCAAAACCGTCGCGCGTCTTGCCACGCAGGGCCATGACGTGATCCCGGCCTCCCCCAATACAGGTATCAATACAATCACCGGCGACGGGCTTGCGGAGGCACTTGAGGGGGCTGAGGTCATTATTGATCTTGCGAACTCGCCCTCGTTTGAAGACGCGGCAGTCATGGAATTTTTCCAGACATCTGGGCGGAACCTTCTGTCGGCCGCAAAGGCTGCCGGTATCCGCCATCACATCGCCCTTTCGGTTGTCGGTACAGATCAGTTGCAGGGCAGCGGATATTTCCGCGCCAAGAAGGCGCAGGAAGGCCTGATCAGGGCATCAGGCATTCCCTTTACCATCGTCCATTCAACACAGTTCTTTGAATTTGTCAGCGGCATTGCCAATGCCGGCACCATCGGAAACGATGTTCGCCTTTCAACAGCCTTTATCCAGCCAATTTCATCGGACGATGTTGCCGATGCAATGGCGGCCTTTACGCTTGGCAAACCGATGAACGGCATTGCCGAAATCGCCGGACCGGATCGTTTCCGCATGCATGAACTGGTCGCGAAATATCTGCGTGCCATGCAGGACCCTCGCGCCGTCATTGCCGATCCCAAAGCTCCCTATTTCGGTGTTGAACTTTCCGAAAAGGCACTTGTCCCGGATATCGATGCGCGGCTTGGCACGAACCGGTTTGAAGACTGGCTCGGGCATTCAATTGCAGCCCAGTGAATACCCCATACATCCACAACCTACGACCACCTTTGCTTGTTTACCCATCCCCGACAGGAGGCAAAAATGA
Source organism: Thalassospira lucentensis (assembly GCF_032921865.1). Lineage (NCBI taxonomy): Bacteria > Pseudomonadati > Pseudomonadota > Alphaproteobacteria > Rhodospirillales > Thalassospiraceae > Thalassospira > Thalassospira lucentensis. The sequence goes on along the minus strand of NZ_CP136684.1, from coordinate 2,155,305 downwards.
TCAGGAAATTTCTCTTCGCGTCCGCCCTGCTTGCGCCCATCACTTTGGCACAAGCCGCCGCGGCCCATTCAGAGGACAAAGACGCCAAAGTCACCGTTGTCTATGAGCACGAACTGCCCAATGTGCCTGGCAAAAGCATGAAGGCTGTATTGGTCGAATATGGCCCTGGCGGCTTTTCCTCGGCACATACCCATCCGGAATCGGCATTCATCTACGCAACCATCCTTGAGGGTGCGATCAACAGTCAGGTGAATGATGGCCCGGTCATTACCTATCGCGCTGGCGAGAGCTTTTCCGAATATCCAGGCGACCGCCACGGTGTCAGCGCAAATGCCAGTGACACCGACCCCGCAAAACTGCTTGCCGTTTTTGTTGTCGATACCAACGAGACCGTCCTGACCACCCCGATTGAGAAATAACCCGTCGGCGTCCCCCCCCTCCGCCGGCACGGGTCGCCGCATCAGTTTCCCCCGACCCGGGTGCGGCGATCCTTATCCGACATGTTGGCTGCACCGAGAACCTGCCAACCGGTCCACCAAGCAAAACAAGGAAAACAAACCATGACACTGCGTGTTGAAAACCATTTCAAACTTGCATCAAAATGCATAAAGCCGATGATGGCATTGGAAGATGCCATTCAGGAAAGCAGCCTTGAGCATCGCCTGCTTGAACTCGTGAAAATCCGTGCGTCTCAGATCAATGGATGTGCATTTTGTCTTCATATGCACACCACCGATGCCCGTGCTGCCGGAGAAAGCGAAATGCGTATCTATATGCTTGATGCATGGCGGGAATCATCGCTTTACAGCGAACGGGAACGGGCAGCACTTGCCTGGACCGAAACCCTGACCCTGATCGCCAACAACGCCACCTCTGACGAGGAATATACCGCCCTTGCCGGCGTATTTACCCCTGAAGAACAGGTTTATCTGACGATGGCTATCGGTGCGATCAATAGCTGGAACCGGTTCCAGATCGGCTTTGCCGCATCTCATCCGGTTATTGCGTCCGATGTACCCGCCTGATGATGCAATTGCGGTGTTCGAAGAACACCGCATTCAACTCAAACGGTTGGCTTACCGAATGCTTGGCTCTCTGGCCGAGGCGGATGACGTTGTGCAGGACGCCTGGATTCGTTGGCAACGCACCGATCAAAGTGTTGTCCGGAATCCCGGTGTTTTTCTGAAACGCATCGTCACCCATCTATGCCTTGATGTAATGAAGTCCGCTCGCGCCCAACGTGAAATTTATGTCGGAAACTGGCTTCCCGAACCTTTGGTCGAAGTCGAGGAAGAACCAAAAACCGATGAACTGACCCTTGGATTAATGCTGGTGCTTGAACGGTTGTCACCGCTAGAGCGCGCGGCATTTCTACTTCATGACGTTTTTTCGGTCTCGCTTAATGATGTCGCCGAAACACTGGATCGTGACCCGGCGGCCATCCGGCAACTTGCCGTGCGCGCCCGAAAACATGTCCGGGCAGCAAAACCTCGATATAGCGTCGAACGCGACGAAGGCGAAAAAATCACACTGGCCTTTTTCAAGGCCGCGACCCAAGGCGATATCAGCACATTAAGTACCATGCTGGCCGATAATGTTGTAATGCACGCTGACGGGGGCGGCAAAGTTCACGCGTGGCTTAACCCGATCCGTGGTGCCGACCGGATCATGCGGCTGTTTGCCGGACTGTTCCGCAAACGGTATGGCGAAGCTGAAAAGCTGCTGTCTTTTCTTTGGATCGACGGGTTGCCTGGATTTGCCAGTCTGGAGCGCGGCAATGTCTTGCAAACCACCGCCCTTGAAATTCGGGACACCAAAATTACCCGCATCTTTATCACCCGCAATCCGGACAAGCTTCAGCATGTGGCCAGATTGCTGAATATGTCTGATCAACATGCTCAATGAACAGGTTACGTAGCGATCACTCTGTAATTTGCCCCATGTCGCCGAAGCACAGATTGATCCTTGTCAAAACATCATCGCGCATTCGGTGTTAGCGTGCTGTCATAGTTATTCCGCACACGCTTGGAGAGCATTGCGCAAGATGAAAACCGATTCCAAGGTATCCCTGCCCCTTTTGGGCATTTTACTTGTCGCCGTAATTGGTCTGGTTCTGTATCTGGCCGGGTATGTGCTTGCGCATTTCGGTATTCCTGTCGCATCGATCTGGATTTATGTCGCCCTGGCGCTGGTTCCTGTCTGCTTTCTTGTGCTTCTGGATTTCAGCCGCTAAGCATTTGCACTGCACGCTGACAACAAACGGCCTGCCGCATTGCGGACGGGCCGTTTTGTTTATCCGACGCAGGATTAAACGTTTGATTCCGTTTTCTGCCAATGCGGATCATCACAGGGGCTGCTGGATGGCCGGGCAAAGAAATAGCCCTGATAGGCGTCCACCCCCATCGCGGCAAGTTCACTGCGCTGTTGCTCGGTTTCAATACCTTCGGCAATCACATCAAGCCCAAACCGGTGCGCAATCAAAATCGCCCCTTCAATCACCGCACGTGCATTGATATCCATGTTCAGGATGAAAGATTTATCGATTTTTACGGCGTCTACACGGATCTGATGCAATCGTGAAAGGGATGAATAGCCGGTGCCGAAATCATCAATATGGATTTCCACCCCCTGATCATGCAGATCAGACAGGACTTCCGAAATCAGTTGCGTGCGCCGGATATCAAAGATCGATTCCGTTACCTCAATAATCAGACGGTTGGCTGGCAACCCGGTTTCAAGCAGAAGGTTCTCCACCATACGGGCAAAACGCGGAACCACGATCTGACGGACCGAGACGTTAACCGCCACCTTAGGCCCGCCTGCAAAACCGGACCAGTCAAGAATGGTTTTGCAGGCCTCGCGCATGACCCATTCACCGATATCGACAATCAGCGCGGATTCCTCGGCAATCGGGATAAACTCGTCGGGCGGTATACGCCCAAGTTCGCCACTTTCCCACCGTAGCAAAACTTCGTAAGCCTCAATTTCCCCAGTTTTTGCACCTACCACTGGCTGATATTCAAGATACAGCTCGTCGCTTGGCATCGCCTGACGCAGGGCCTGATTTATGGCAAGCCGACGTTCCTGTTCGACCAGTAATTTGCTGTCATAACTGTGCACGCTGCCACGTCCTGATCGTTTGACTTCCGCCGCGGCAAGATCGGCCCAGTGGATCATTTCGGCAATTTGCGGGTTTTCCGTCATCCCGAAAGCAACGCCGGTACTAAAACCGACATGCAATGTCTGTCCCGCAATATGGATGGGCCGGTTGACCGCCGCACGAACCTCACCGATGGTCTGATCAACCAGTTGATGCAGGTTTTCGGGCTGGTCGGTCAGGATCATGATGAATTCATCACCACCCCAACGCCCCACCGCATGACGTTCATCAACATATTCCCGCAGGCGGGCCGAAACTTCCTTAAGCACCAGATCGCCGATCGCATGGCTCAACCCGTCATTGATCTGTTTGAAATGGTCAAGATCAATGAACAGAACCGCATAAGCACGATTACCGTGGCTTGCACGAGCTTCTTCAAACCAGGACACAATGCCGTCGCGGTTCAGCAATCCGGTCAAAGTGTCACGGACCAGAAGATTGCGAAGTTCCCGCGTCCGTTTCGCCACGCGGGTTTCCAGTGTCACATTCCAGTCCCGTGTGATCCGGTTCTGTTCGCGCAGATCATCGACCAGACCGTCATTTTCATGTTTAAGCGCAAGCGACCGATAGAGGATCACATGATTGTTGCGATGGGTAACCATCATGACAGTCAGAAATATGAAGCCCAGTCCAGCCAGCACATAATTCGGTTCGGGCATGACGATCAATACAATGCAGGCCGGCAGCAGCAGCATCACAAGATAAAACCGCCCGACCCGGAAAACAGGGGCCAGAATGCCGGTTGCCCCGCCGGCAAGCCCGGCGAGAATGATGAGCATGACAAACCGGCTTTCATTGCTTTGTCCCGGCAGATCAAATATGGCTGCCAACGCCCAAAGCGTTGCCCCAGAACAAACACCCAAGGCATATCGGACAAGCCATTTGTGGAAATCCGTATCATCAAACGCCGAAACCAGTCGCCGTTCAGCATGATAACGATACCCGCCAAACAACCGGATCGCGGTCGTTATAATGATAACGGCAACCCATATGCTCATGCCAAATGACAGTTCGCCCTGAAACCACAGGGTCCCTGCAAGGCCGCTCCCGGCCGCCAGATTGACAAGAACGTTCGCCCAGTTGTTACGATAGGCAAGGTCAAGAAGGTCCCCACGAACCTTCTTTTGCAGCGCCGGCCCTGCTTCGTTCCCGTGTCCGGGTTCCAAAAGCAGCCGTTTCAAGGTTTTGGCCATCCTGGCCGTTAACTGCCCCATCCGGTATTTCCGTTACAGCCGTTTACACGCTCAACCATCGGATGCGCAACACTAGCTGTTTGGATAGTAAGCAGTCGCCCTGCATAATTCCAGATAGAAAGTATGGTTTTTTCGGAGCAAGGCCCTTGTAATGCCCAAAACCGACCAAGACATGATGTCCCGACCGGTTTTCTCAACTGTCGTCAGAAAATCTCGAAAACCTGACCGGTTTGAAGACCTTCGACTGACTTTGCATAACCAAGGGCTGCACGTGCTGCCGGAACGGGGTCATGCCCGCGGAAATACGGTGCATATCTTTCCATTGCCTCAAGGATCACACCGGGGCTGACTGCATTGATTCGCAGGCCCGGCTTCATTTCAATCGCAGCGGCACGCACGAATGACTCGATTGCGCCATTCACCATCGAGGCCGAGCTGCCATAACGGATCGGGTCTTTGGACAGGATACCGGTAGTCAGCGTGAATGATGCGCTATCCGCCACATGGTCACGCCCGACCAGCACCAGATTGACCTGCCCCATCAGCTTGTCATTGATACCGATGCGGTATTTGTCATCGTCCATTTCGGAAAAGTCACCGAAATGAGCCTTACCCGTCGCTGAAACAACCGCGTCGACCTTGCCTACCTTGGCAAACATTGCCCTGATTGATGCAATATCGGTCAGGTCAACATTGACATCCCCGCTTGAACGGGACGCACGAACGATTTCGTGACGTTGGGATAATTCGGCATCAATTCCACGTCCGATAATTCCCGATGCGCCAACCAACAGAACTTTCATTTAATCCTCCATCTTCGGAATATGTTGTAATGGAGATATCGTCTCATAGGACAATGGTGATGATAATCTAGTGATTTTCAAACATTTTGTTTAATATTCTAAACAATGAAAGATTATCTTAGCGAAATGCGCAGCTTTGCGGCCGTGATAGAAAATGGTGGCTTTACGCAGGCCGCCAAGGTGCTTGGTGTGTCCAAGGGCCTGATCAGCCAGCATGTCAAAAGACTGGAATCAGAACTGGGTGCGCAATTGCTGTTCCGGTCCACCCGCAAGGTCGAACCGACCGAGATCGGTACGACCTTTCTGGAGTATTGCCAAAACATCACCCAAAGTGCCAACGCCGCATTCGAGGCCGTCGAAGCACTGCGTGGCGAGCCGGTGGGAACCGTACGCATCACGGTTCCTGTTTCCTTTGGGGAAATGTTTCTTGATGACATCATCGTCGCGTTTCAAAGAACCCATCCGCGCATCCAGATCGAGATGGAGCTGGAAAACACATTTCGCGATCTGCAATCGGCCCATATCGATATCGCGATCCGTGCGGGACTGACGAACGATCCGGAACAGGTTGCCATTCCGCTGGGACAACTTTCCGAACTGGTATGCGCAAGCCCGGTCTATTGGGCAAAGCACCCAAAACCTGAAACACCCGCCGATCTGGCAAACCACAATTGCCTGCTGAACTTTCAGTATTACAAGGATGGCAACTGGGTTTTCTTTTCCGATGACGGCGCACAATCCGTCCCGGCAATCGGTAATTTGCGTCTGAACCATTATCCGCTGCTGCGCAATGCCGCAATCCGCGGACTGGGTGTTGCCCGACTACCGCGTTATGTTGCCCTTCCGGCAATCTCCGAAGGATTGCTTGAAACGGCACTTGATGGCTATTCATCACCCTTGCGGCCGATCTATCTGGTCTATCCGTATCAGGCGAACCTGCCGGTCAAGAACCGGCTGATGATCGATTTTATCCGCAACTGGTTTATTGAACGGCCGGACCTTCTGGAAACCAGAACCGGATCGCTCAGACAAAGCCGGTCATCGTAATGACCTCGTCAGCGGTCATGCCTTCGTCGCGCATGGATCGAAGCGTTTTGGATTTGTCGCGTTTGGCAAAACGTTTGCCATTCGGCCCGATCAGCAAGCCGTGATGGTGATATTCAGGAACGTCGTACCCCAGTAATTCCTGCAGCAACCGATGCAGGTGGCTTGCGAAAAACAGATCTTCGCCACGAGTGACAAGGTTGATGCCCTGCAAATGATCATCATGGGTCACCGACAGATGATAGCTGGTCGGTGTATCCTTGCGGGCAAGCACAACATCGCCAAATATTTCCGGCGTTGCCTCCTGCTTACCGGCCTTGCGATCATACCATGACAATGGGCCACCAACCTGCCTGAGGGCCCGCCTCATATCCAGACGCAGGGCATAGCTTTCACCGGCGGCAATGCGGTCCGTACGTTCGGACACGCTGCAATCGCGACAGGTTCCCGGATAATGCGCCCCATCCGGGCCGTGAGGAGCATTTCCAATCCGCGCAATTTCGGCCTGGATGTCTTTTCGCGTGCAAAAACAGGGATAAAGCAGACCGGCATCGGTCAAACGATGAAGCACCTGCTGATAATCGCTGAAATGTTGCGACTGGATGCGAACAGGTTCTTCCCATTGAAGCCCCAGCCAGCCAAGATCTTCGTAGATCGCATCGATATATCCCGGACGACAGCGGGTCTGATCGATATCCTCAATCCGCAAAAGGAAGCGACCATCCGGCCCGGCCTGTTTTGCGGAAAACAGGGCCGAAGCCGCATGGCCAAGATGCAGAAAGCCGGTCGGACTGGGGGCAAATCGGGTAATGGCTGTCATGACGGCCCTATCCCCTTTGCCTACCAACGGTCGCGATCACCGGTCGCCTTGTCCTTTGCGTTATCCGCAGGCACATGACGCATCGGGCGTTTGGGTTGGCGCGCGCCCTGTTCATCGAACAGATCGGACAATTCGCGCAACATGGTACCGCCCAATTCTTCCGGATCATTGATTGTCACGGCACGCTGGTAATAGCGTGTGACGTCATGCCCAATGCCGATTGCAAGCAATTCAACCGGCGAACGGGTCTGAATCCAGTCGATAACCTCGCGCAGGTGGCGTTCCAGATAGTTTCCGGAATTTACCGACAGGGTCGAATCATCGACCGGTGCCCCATCCGAAATCACCATCAATATCCGGCGTTGTTCCGAACGGCCCAGAAGTCGTTCATGCGCCCAGAGCAGCGCTTCGCCATCGATATTTTCCTTAAGCAATCCTTCGCGCAGCATCAGGCCAAGATTCTTGCGTGCGCGCCGCCAAGGTGTATCGGCTGCCTTGTAGATGATGTGACGCAGATCGTTCAAACGACCGGGTTTCGGCGGCTTGCCGTTTTCAACCCATCTTTCACGCGATTGCCCACCCTTCCACTGCCGGGTGGTAAAGCCAAGAATTTCGACCTTCACTCCGCAACGTTCAAGGGTACGCGCCAGAATATCGGCCGAAAGGGCGGCAATCGTAATCGGTCGGCCGCGCATGGAACCGGAATTATCGATCAGCAGCGTCACGACCGTATCGCGGAAATCCGTATCCTGTTCCTGCTTGAAAGACAGCGAGGTTGACGGCGTTGCAACAATGCGGGCGAGCTTTGCTGCGTCAAGAATGCCTTCTTCAAGGTCGAAATCCCAACCGCGGTTCTGCTGCGCCATCAGGCGGCGTTGCAAGCGGTTGGCAAGGCGTGAAACAACGTTCTGCAAATTCGCCAGCTGTTTGTCGAGCATCGCGCGCAGACGCGACAGTTCCAGACCTTCGCAAAGCTCGTCGGCGGTGACGATTTCATCGAATTCACGGGTAAATGGCTCATAGCCGCGTTCAATCGGTTCGTTCCGGCCATCAAATTCCGGCTGTTCGCCCGGTCCGGCAGGCTGTTCTTCCTGCGACATGGCTTCAAGCTGCTGGTCGTCGATATCGCCTTCACCCGCTTCGGCCTCTTCGGTACCGGCATCCTGTTGCTGGTCATCGCCATCCGGTTCGGACTCGTCGGCCTGCCCCTGCTGACCGCCCTGACTGTCGAGTTCTTCGTCCGGGTCGGTCTCGCCATCTTTTTCGTCTTCGTCCTCGCCTTCGTTTTCAGGCGGAGCATCATCGATATCATCTTCCAGCGAAAGATGATCAAGAAGGCGACGCAAACCACGGGCAAAAGCGTCCTGATCGTCAAGCACGTCACGCAGGTCGGTCAGATCCGCACCGGCATTTTTTTCGATATGGGCACGCCACAAATCGATCAGCGGACGGGCCGACTGCGGGGCCGGTTCACCGGTAAAAATCTCGCGCGCGAGCATGCCGATAGCATCTGCAAAAGGCGCATCTTCGCGCGCGGTCAGACGATGGAAGTTCTTTGCACGACAATCCTGTTCGGCATGTTCCCGGAGGTTCTTGCGCACACCGGGGAAATAACGCGAACCGACCGCCTCGCAACGCGCCGTTTCCAGCGCATCGTAGACGGCCTGTGCCTCGGCCGTTTCGGGCATGCGCCGGGCATGAAGTGCCACGTCATGATGACGCAGTTTCAGAGCCCAGCCATCGGCAACACCGCGCAGATCGGCAACCTCGTCCTTCGGCAGCGCCTGTTTGGGCATCGGCAGGCGCACATGTTCGCCATAGCCACCTGCCCGGCCGCCTTTGACAAAGCCCACTTCAAGATCATTGCGTCCGGCAAGCGCGCGAAACGTCGCCGCTGTGCCGCGCAAAAATCCGGAAAGCGCTTCATCATTCTTCATCGCACTACTCGCTTCTGGGATCAGGTCGCCGATTTGCTTTAACAACGGATGGTCCTTAACGGACCATCACATTGATGGCTTCTTCGGGCAGTTCCTCGCCAAAGCAACGCTGATAATATTCAGCCAGGATCGGGCGTTCCACCTCGTCGCAACGGTTCAGGAACGTCACGCGGAAGGCATAAGATATATCCCCGAAAATCTCGACATTTTCGGCCAGCGTAATAACGGTACGCGGGCTCATGACGGTCGAAATGTCGCCGGCGACGAACCCCTGACGGGTCAGGTTGGCAAGGGCCACCATGGCTTCGATCTTCTTGCGGCCTTCGGCATTATCGAACGACGGCACCTTAGCCGTGACGATGTTGGTTTCATCCGCGACCGAGAGATAGTTAAGCGTTGCCACAATCGACCAACGATCCATCTGGGCCTGGTTGATCTGCTGGGTCCCGTGATAAAGACCGGTGGTATCGCCAAGCCCGACCGTGTTCGACGTCGCAAACAGGCGGAAATTCGGATGCGGGTGGATGACTTTATTCTGATCAAGCAGGGTCAGCTTGCCATCGACTTCCAGGACACGCTGAATCACGAACATCACGTCCGGACGACCGGCATCATATTCATCAAACACCATCGCGACCGGTCGTTTAAGCGCCCAGGGCAGAATGCCTTCACGGAATTCGGTAATCTGTTTGCCATCGCGCAACACAATGGCGTCCTTGCCGATCAGGTCGATACGCGAGATGTGGCTATCAAGGTTGACACGGACACATGGCCAATTCAGGCGTGCAGCGACCTGTTCGATATGGGTCGATTTACCCGTCCCATGATACCCCTGGATCATCACACGGCGGTTATGGGCAAAGCCCGCCAGAATGGCCAATGTGGTATCGCGATCAAACCGGTAGGTCGGATCGATCATGGGGACATGTTCGCTGCCCTGGCTGAATGCCGGGACTTTCATGTCGCTATCAATTCCGAACGCTTCGCGGACGGATATTTTGATGTCGGGTGCATCCAGCGGATGTTCGGCGGCTGCACCTGTCGCTTCGTAACCTTGGCTCATAAGTACTCGCGCATTTTATCGGACCGGTGACGCGGTCTCGTTTGAAACTAGCTCATTAATAGCGGCTAAGATGCGCGTGACAAAGGGAAGATGCGCAAAAAACGTCTATCGCCGCAAATGGATCGAACAATGAAAAGGTCCAGGGCGTGAATTGCAAGACAGATTTTATCAAAATCTGTTCCGGCATCGTGTTCAGATCAAAGGGGAACCCGTGCTTCCAGATCGCGGATATAGCTCATCAATGATGAATAGGCGGCACTGATTTTCTTGAACCGTTCCTCGGCTCCCTTGTCCCCGCCATTAGCATCAGGGTGGTATTTCTTCGACAACGTTTTGTATTTGGACTTCAACTCATCCTTTGAAAACGGCCAGCCAAGATCGAGTGTCGCCATCGCCTGCTGCTGTTCGGATGGCATGCCCATTGCGCCTGCTCGGCGCTGGGCGTCTTCACTTCTGCGTTTCCGGTCACCGGCCGGATCGCCACCCGGGCCATGGTGTGTCGGGTCACCATCTTCGTTAAAGAAACCGAAACCGTCGCTGAATTTGAAGTTGAACGGCTTTTTGGCACCGCGAATATGACCAAACCGCCAGGTCGGACGCTGCCAATGGGTATCGCGCCGGACATCATTTTCAATGTCTTCGGCCTTCATGCCCTCGTAGTAGTTCCAGGACTTGTTGTATTCCCGGACATGGTCGAGGCAGAATTTGTAATAGTCGCGCAGCTTGCGATCTTTGGGTGCGCGAAATTCGCCATGACCTTCGCATCCCGGCCACTCGCATTCGGGCAGGTCTGGTTCTTCGTGGTAAAGGGTTTTGCGCTTGTTGCGTTGGCCTCGGTTCATCTGCGTCTATATGTTCTGATCATCCGGTTTCGCAATATCATACGGGCCGATTTAATGCGATAAAAGGCTTGAAAAACTGCCATCGCATGCCAGAACGTTGCCAACAGTTAGATTTTCGCATTCATCAATGTGAAACACACCGAAACAAGAGGCCATTGTCATGCAGGTAGCCCAGCAGATTCGAGACATCCTGACCACGGAATTTTCCCCCGAGAAACTCGAAATCCTCGACGATTCGTCAAAACATGCAGGTCATTCCGGAGCCGACCCGCGTGGCGAATCCCATTTTTCGGTGCTGGTGGTGTCAAAAAAATTCGAAGGCGAGAATCGCGTCAATCGCCAGCGGCTGGTTTATATCGCCCTTGACCAGCTTCTCAAGGACCGGGTTCATGCACTGGCGCTCAAGACCATGACGCCTGCCGAGTACGCCGCTGCCCTCGCCCAAAAATAACCATTGCGTTTATTCCACATGGTGAAATCAACTTAGACGACCGTTATTTTCCGGCGCAATATCTGCCCAGAAGTTGCACGTGCAGTTCGCTGCACATGCAACACGGGCGCTGGTCAAATCTGCGTCCGATACAAACGGGAGGACTATGTGATGAAAACACGCCTTGTCGGGGCGAGCGTCGCCCTGTTTATGTCCGGAACGGCCTACGCGCAGGCCCCTGCCCCGGACAATCTCGAAAAGCTTTCCAACTTCCAGTCGACCGGAACCACTGAATTCACCAGGATTGAACAAACCGGAGACTATGCCGACGGCATCAAAAAGACTCTTGAGCGCATTACCCTGCCGGCCGGTTTCAAGATCGCCCTTTATGCTGTCGTGCCCGATGCCCGCCATATCGCGGTTGGCCCGCAGGGGGTCGTGACATTTGTAGGCACGCGGAAGGATAAAGTCTGGTCGGTGACCGACCGCAACAAGGATCGCGTTGCCGATGAAGTAAAGGATTTCGCCCCGTCTTTACGATTTTCCATTCCAAACGGTCCATGCTTCTCACCAGATGGCATGCTCTATATCGCAGAACAGAACCGGGTTCTGACATTCCCCGCAGCCGAGTTTTTCTATGAAAGCCCGGATGTTGCGGCATTCAATGTGGTTAAAGAGGGTGAACTGGTCCCGCCATCCGAAGAAAGTTACAATCACACCGCACGTGTTTGCAAAATCGGCCCGGATGGCAAACTTTATATCTCGCTTGGGCAGCCGTTCAACGTTGCTCCCAAAGACAAGCTGGAACTGTATCGGGAACACGGGATCGGTGGCATCATCCGGATCAATATCGATGGAAGCGGTCGCGAAGTTTACACCTATGGTGTTCGCAACTCGGTCGGACATGATTTTCACCCTGAAACAGGTGAACTTTGGTGGACCGATAATCAGGTTGACGGCATGGGCGATGATATTCCACCGGGTGAGATCAACCGACAAACCGCAGCCGGTCAACATTTCGGCCATCCTTGGTATGGTGGTGGCGACGTTCGAACCAACGAATATGCCGGTGAAGAAGTCCCCTATGACGTCGTGATGCCGGCTGTGGAAACCGTGGCACACGCCGCTGACCTTGGCATGAGCTTCTATACCGGCAAGATGTTTCCCGCCAAATACAGCAATGCCATTTTCTCGGCCCAGCACGGCTCATGGAACCGAACAACACCGGTCGGGGCGCGGGTAATGGTGACCTTTATCGACAGCGACGGCAATGCGAGTACAGAACCCTTTGCCGAAGGCTGGATTGATGAAAATGGCGAATATCTTGGCCGCCCGGTCGATGTCGCACAACTTCGGGATGGATCGCTGATCGTGTCCGATGACCTTGCCGGTGCGCTCTACCGCATCTGGTACGAGGGCTCCTGATGCGGATAGTGCTTTTCATGATCCTCGGCGGGCTTCTGCCCGCCGGGGTCTCCTTGGCGCAGGATATTGATACTGGTCGAAAAGTTGCGGGAATGTGCCGCACCTGTCACGGGCTGGACGGTTTTGCCCGCATCCCTATTGCGCCACACATCGGTGGCGAACCTTCGGAATATATCAAAGCACAGTTACGCGCCTTTCGCGATGGCAGCCGGGAACACGAAATGATGACCGTCGTCGCCAAGGGCCTGTCAGATCAGCAGATTTCCGACGTGGCCGACTGGTACAGCCATTTCGAAATTACCGCCGCACTCCCCACCGGAAAATCCGGCGATGATGCACCAGAACTTTGCGTGGCGTGCCATGGCGCGAACGGTATCTCGGAAATGCCGGATGCCCCGAACCTTGCGGGCGAAACCAATATCTATATCGAAACCCAGTTGAAAGCGTTTCGGAACGGCAAACGAAATAATGAAATCATGTCGCCGATTGCGGCTGACCTGACGGATGCAGATATTCAGGCAGCGGCCGACTGGTACAGTGCCATTGAAATAAAAATCACCGACCCGGCAAAACAGAACTGAACCGACGATCAGCTATCGGGACGCAAAGCGCCCGAGACATCAAGGCCAACCGTCATTGCCGCAATGATATTTCCGGTATCGGGATCGATAACCGGCACTGTCACCTGCGACAGGAAGGTACGGGTCGATCCGTCGAAATAGATATCGGCGATCTGGCTCAGATCAGGGTCCTGCCGGATTATGACTTTGAATTTCGGTTCGTCGGACTGATCGAAATCAGATGTCAGGCGGTTCATGCCGATCACCGCGCCCTTGGTGTTGAAGACAAATATTTCCGCGATATTGTCGGCATCGTCTTCCTGAAATGAACGCAACATACCGGAAAGAGGATTTTCAAGGATCTCGGTCGCCTTGGCACTGGCGACACCGCGTTCACTGTCCCGCCGCCATTCACGATCCAGATCGGCAAGTGCCCCTGCGCGCACATCAGCCCCGCCCAATGCAGTCCGGACCGCTGCAATCAGCTTTGGATCACCTGCCATCGAACGGATCATCGGCAATTGTTGACGGGTGATAAGGTCGCGTTCCCAATCCTCAAGCCGCATGGGCAAAGTTTCACAGGTACGAAGTGCCGTGTTCAGGGCCGCAATCAGATCCGGATTGCGGCGGGTATATTCGCGCCCAAAATAGACAACAAGCGGCGCATATCGTTCGAACTGAATATTGAACTGGGTTTCATGATGCCCCATGTCGTCGCGTGCGGCTTCAAATGTCTGCTTGTCCACCAGCGCATATTCCACCCGCCCGGCCAGAACCTGCGAGATCAGCGAGTTAATCGACGGCACCTTGGCAATTTCATGATATCCTTGCTCGACTAGCCACTCGGCCTCGTTCGAACCAAGGATGGCGCCAACAGACAGCAGGCTTTCAGGTGCCGGGATTGCCGCGAAACTGCCCTGTTGCCCGGCTGCTGAAATCCAGACCCATTTTTCAAGGGCTAGCGGCAAGGTAGGATCGGCGTATTCGTCCATAATCGGGCTTATCCGCGCGAGGAAAAAGCCATCCGCCTGCCCGTTTCTGACCATTTCCCGATTACGCTGGCGAGGTGCAATTGCAATTCCGTAGCCCACACCGATCCGGTCAAACGCACAATTCAATACGGTTATGGAATAGCCTTGAAGAATACCATCCTGCAATTGCTGATAGGGGGGTTGCAGATTGGTTTGCAGGATCAGAAACGCATCCTCTCCGGGTGAACCGGGGAAATCCTGTGCCCCTGCGGACGAACTATTCAGGATTAAGACAAAACCGAATGCAGCCAGACAAAGTCGCGAAATGAAGATACAGGCAAATGCCGATTGCCTGAAAATATTTCGTCCCCATGACTGCGTGTGGCGTCCCATGCAACACCTGATCTTCACCGAAAACCCATCACAGATGATATTGTGGCTGGTAATTGTCGTTACAAGATCGCGGTTCAGTCACCGGTATACATATCCGGGGCGATGCGCTTGACCGCAGCACCGTCGCTGCGCCAGCCATGGCAGCTATTGACCAAGGGGGACCTGCGTTTTTTAGGCGGGTTCGATGCGGTGCCGTCCTTTTCCTGCTGTTTACGCCGTTCTTCGGCTTCTCGAGCACGGATAGGAAAGATTGTCTGAAAGGCAGTTGTTGCAACCGGTCCCATCAATTCCGTCAGATGGGTGCATCCGTGAATGCCGCCCACCCTCTCGCGGATTTGCTGTTTCAGCCCTGGCCCGATCCGAAGTCCGACCAGTGCCTCGTAATTCGGGGCGATTTCATCGCAGGCATTGAATGGTGCATGGTCTGTAACGGCTTCGACCGCGTTAATCACCATGTCATCTCCAACAGTGATGCGCAGCCACATTTCATGGATTGGCACACCCGCCGGTATTTCCCCACGGTCGTTATTTTCAAACCCGTAGGTCTTGGTATCGGTAATATGGCCTTCGATATCCCAAAGACCGTCCTTCCGGCGATATCCGGTGCAGGTGACATTTCGGGTGTGGATATGTTCACGCTCAGCAGCAGGGCTGGACAAGGGCATGGCGCATCTCTCCTTTACGTAAACGTAAAGACATTAACCGCTACGTTGTCAACCTTCAAAAATGCAAAACGGCTGACGCGCAAGCCCGCATCAGCCGCTATAAAGCATAATACATCGACAGACTCTGATTTACGCAACGCCGTAATCGGAACCGAAAATAAACTTCTCTCGTTCCCGCAAATCCTCTTCGAGCTGTGCCTTGACGACATTGAAAAGGTCACGAATGGAAACCATGCCGACAACAGTTTCTCCGTCAATTACCGGAAGATGGCGATAACGCCGGGCACTCATCAATTCCAGAGCATTCATTGCCGTGTCATCGGGACCAAGCGTATCGGGATTGGCGGTCATGACCTGCTTAAGAGGTGTGGATGCCGCATCCAGTCCCTTCGCCACAACCCGGTTCACAAGGTCGCGTTCGGTAAAGATACCGGCAAGTCTGGCACTGTTATCAACAATGATCACGGCACCGATCTTGCGTTCGGTCATCATATTGACGGCATCCATAACCGAGTCTGCGGGATTCAAGGTTGCGATCGACTGCTCTTTGACCACACCAGGTACGATTTTCGTATCCATATTTTTCTCTCTGCGGGTTGCTGTTGCCACGTGCCCTGCCCCGATCAGATTGCCTGAAACAGCGCTTCAAACGCGCATTGGGGCCCTTATTTGCAAGTGGCCCTGCAATCACATCGATCAAGACCTTTGATGATCATTTTAACCGATAAGTAGATTTAACAGAACAGTTTTGCGCCGAATAACGCAAAATAGGCAGCACGGGAAGCCGCGCTGCCTGTCTGTTTTAGCGGGTTTGGTGCTAGTTCAGTTCGTCGGTGGCGACTTCGCGAACTTCGCGCAATTTGATCCGGGTGATCTGGTTACGAATACGGCGCAATACTTCGAATTCCAGCCCGTGGAAACGGAACTGCTGCCCGACATCGGGAATACGACGGGTCTCGTAAAGCAGCAAACCGGCAACGGTGGCCGCTTCTTCATCCGGCAGGCGCCAGCCAAACCGACGGTTCAGATCGCGAATGGTTACATCCCCCCGCACGATTACCGAGCCATCCGTTTGTGGTTGGACTCCGACAACCTCGACATCGGTTTCATCAGCGATATCGCCAACGATTTCCTCAAGGATATCTTCCAGCGACACAACGCCTTCGAAGGCACCATATTCATCCACGACGATGGCAAAATGTTCGTGACGTTCCTTGAACGCTTTAAGCTGATCGGCAAGTGTGGTGCTGTCAGGGATGAACCATGGTTCGGAACTCAGTGCGCGAACATCTTCAGCAGTTTCCGGTTTGGCCCCGCGAACAATCGCCTTTAACGCCTCCCGCGCATGCAGGACACCTACGATATTGTCAGGGTCCTTGTCATAGATCGGAATACGCGTGTGCGGACTTGCGAGAACCGTATCAAGAATTTCTTCCATCGGACGGGTGATGTCGATCATCTGCACCTTGCGCCGGTGCACCATGATTTCCCAAACCCCGACATCTTCAAGGTCAAGCACCCCGTGTAACATCGTGCGTTCGGCATGGTGATCGCCAACAACCACATCATCAGCATGCAGTTCGATCGCACCGCGCAATTCACGCTCGCGATCCGTTCCCGGGCCTTCGCCGCTGCCGAACAATCGCAAGGTAGCACGGACAATCACCTGAATAGTCTGGGTGACGGGTGCAAAGACAACGACCAGAATACTCATCGGTCGCGCAACGCGAAGCGCCATGCTGTCGGCATGTTGCAACGCATAGGTTTTCGGCAGGATTTCAGAAAATATAAGAACAAGTGCTGTCATGGCTGCAGTTGCATAAACCACACCTCGCTCGCCAAACAGTTCGATCATGACCGACGTCGCCAGAGCCGAGGCCAGAATATTGACAAGGTTATTACCCAGCAAAATCGCCCCGATCAGACGTTCCTGATACTGACGCAACCGGTTGACAATACCTGCCCGTGGATCCCCGTCCTGTTCTTTGTGATGCATGACAGGCTTTGATGCCGCCGTTAGCGCAGTCTCCGAGCCAGAAAAGAAAGCCGAAAGCATCAGCAGGATAAAAATCACGACAATCGTGATTGTCATTCAGGTCCGTCTCCAATGGGTACACACAACAGATCATCACATTGTGCTGTTGCGAGGTATCAGGTCAATCATCGATCCGGCAAGTCATCGACTTCACAGCGATTTATTTAGCCCTACCCGATATCAGGCGTGGCAGGACCGGGTAATGGCTGCACGCATTTTCTGGATATCCATCGCCTTGGATGTAAAGGCCTTGCCGATTCCACGCGTCATCACAAACGTAATCTCGCCGTCGCTTACCTTTTTGTCACGTGACATATGACTGATCAAACGGTCGATGTCCCAGTGCATGCCGGGCACTTCAGACGCACATACCGGCAATCCGACAGATTTAAGATGGCTGACAATCCGGTCTTTTTCACCAGCCGGAGCCATCCCCATGGCACCGCAAACATCATGCGCGATGACCATGCCCATCGCCACCGCTTCGCCATGCAAAAGCTTTGCTCCGTATCCGGTTTCGGCCTCCAGCGCATGACCGAAAGTGTGCCCAAGGTTAAGCAGGGCACGTTTTCCGGACTCGCGCTCGTCCTGCGAAACGATCCGTGCCTTTGCCGCACAGCTTCGCATTACGGCGACACGGCGTTCCGGGCCATCATTATTCAGAACGGCTTCTGCATTGCTTTCAAGCCAGTCGAAGAATTCCGGATCATCAATCAGGCCATATTTAACGACTTCGGCATAACCGGCCAGCATTTCGCGACGCGGCAACGTATCGAGTACCGCCGTATCAGCCAGAACCAGCCGCGGTTGATGAAACGCCCCGACAAGGTTTTTGCCCGATTTCGAGTTAATACCGGTCTTGCCTCCAACGGAACTGTCGACCTGCGACAGCAGGGTTGTCGGAATTTGAACAAAATCAAGACCGCGCAAAAGCGATGCGGCAACATAACCGGCAAGATCGCCAACAACACCACCGCCCAGTGCAATGATCAGGGTTGAACGCTCAATCCCCATCGCAAGAATCTGTTCAACGACATCCTCGAACACGGCAAAGCTTTTGGATTTTTCACCCGCGGGAACGATAACTTCACGATGTGCAATCCCGGCAGCATTCAACGATGTCAGAACCGTTGGCAAATGACGGTCGGCGACCGTCGCATCGCTTATAATGACGACACCGGCCTTTTTAACGAACGGTGCAATATGACCGGCTGTATCTGCCAGAAGGTTACTGCCGACCAGAATGTCATAACTGCGTGCGCCAAGTTCAACGCGAAGGACGTCATGACTTTTTGCAGCGGAGGGCGTCTGATTGCTCACCGGATTATATTCCCGTCTTTATCAAATGAACGTGCGAGCAGGGCGAGAACCCCGTCGCGCGTTTCTTCCTTGGAAGATTCGTCACAATCAAAAATGATGTCAGCCCCGGCATAGACCGGATAGCGCGCCTCGATCAGATCAGCGAGAATCTGACGCGGATCACCATTGTTCAGCAGCGGGCGATGCGTCCGCCCGCTGGTACGCTGCAGCAGTAGATCAAGGTCGGCACGCAGCCAGACAGAGATCGACTTTTCAAGAATAAGTGCACGGGTTTTTTCGCGAATAAAAGCCCCACCACCCGTTGCAAGTACAAGCGGCTCGCCATCAAGCAATCGGGCGATCACACGTTCCTCCCCGTCGCGAAAGGCTTCTTCGCCATACAGCTTGAATATGTCGGCGATCGAACAGCCTGCGGCTTCCTCGATCTCACGATCGGCATCGACAAAATCCAGATCAAGCGCCTTGGCGACCATCCGTCCGATGCAGCTCTTTCCGGCCCCCATAAGACCGATAAACACCAGCGGTCTGCCTTTCAGGCTTGTCCGGATATTTGCAAGCACGTCATCGCGCAAACCCGACTCGGCAATATTGCTCTCCATGATCGGTTTGCAGTCCTGTCTTTAATCCGGTTATCACACAATTTACCCATTTCTTTAGGCCAGCTAAGGTCTAAACGCAAGCAAACCGCGCTATTGACCGACAAATTCCTTCGTCACACAGGGGATCTACGCACTATCGGGTAGTCGGGTCATTTGCATACCGACCGAAAACTTTTGCCAATCGCGTTAACCCTCTGTGAGGACCCGGACCCTAAACTGCCTTTATATCGCCGAATTGGAATGTCAGGGAAAAGGGTCGGGGAACGGGGTTGGAGAAATCACAGGCTGAATTCATGGCTAGGGCCAAATCGGTTCGGCTCTGTCTTGCATCCTGTACCGGGCTCCGCATACTTATCTTTGCGCATATCGAACCAACGCACTGAAGTCTGGAAATCATGAAGATAATTTCGCGTCTCATTTTATTGCTGATCATTGCCGTCATCGTTGGTGGCGCAACATTTCTGGTCACCTGGGATATACCGTCACCGACAACCCAGATGGAAGAAACCATTCCGAATTCGAGGTTTAACTGACATGCGCTTGCGTTCTCGCCTGCTGATGCAATCCTGTTTCATCACCATGATGACAGGTGCCGGAATCACCTTGCCCGCGGCTTTTGCCAATGCACAGGCACCGGTGCCACTGTTTTTGAAACAGGAAGCAGAACAGAACGCAAATTCACAATCTGCGCCGTCCTCTCCCACCACAAACAACAATTTCGGTCAGGGTGACGGGACACAACCCGAAACATTCCCCAGCGACCCCGATGCCGTACAGACAGTAACTCTCCAAGCGGTCGATGCCGAAGCTGTCGGCACACTGGGACGTGAACGTGGCGGACTTGGCGTTGACATGTGGAATGGCACCAGCCGTGAAACTGCTGCGCGCCTGCTTACGGATCTTCCGGCAACACCCGCCACACACACAGCCCGCGATCTTGCGCGTCGCCTGCTACTGAGCATCGCGGCAATTCCCGATGATCACAAGGAAATCAGCATGCTCGAAACGCGTGCGGCCAAACTGATCAATATGGGGGAACTAGATGGTGCAATTGATCTTGTTCGTGCCACTCCGCAAGGCGCACGCGGTTCGCTTCTGGCCCAGACAGAAGTCAATGCCCTGATGATTTCCGGCAAACTTGACGATGCCTGTGCCGCGATTGATGGTTACGGCAACAGTTTTGATGATCTTTTCTGGCTCAAGGCCAATATCATGTGCGCCCTTCATGCAAATGACCGTGCATCGGCGTCGTTCTCGACCGATCTGGTCCGCGAAATGGAAGGTGAAACCGACAAGACGTTCTTTGGTCTGGTTGCCGCCATCAGGAACGGAGCCGCCGCATCTTCGGACATTCTGGTCAATCTGCGACCGATTGACATCGCCCTGCTTGAAATCGCCAAACAAAACATCCCGACCAGTCAACTTGAGACCGGCAATCCCTCTGCCATTCTTGGATTGGTCAATGCGTCGGCAACATCGACCGATATCCGGCTTGAAGCCGCACGGAAAGCTGAAAGTCTGGGCCTGATTGATACTAAGAGGTTGCGCAACATATATGGCGCAGTGTCATTTGATGCCGATACACTTATCAACGCCCTTGATGCAGCCCCAGAAGCCGTCCCGGCCCGTCAGTATGCCAAACTTTATCAGGCGGCGGGCAAAAGTGATGTTCCGGCGGTACGTGCGGAAATCCTCGCGGCTCTTTACGACAATGCAATCATCAATGGTGATTTTGCACAGGCATCGCGTCTGACATCTGATCTTCTGGCCGATATCCCCGTGAATGGCGATTTTTCCTGGTTCGCAATTGATGCGCTCAAAGCCTCGGTCGCCGCAGACAATATGGAACGTGCGGCCGGCTGGCTGCAAACCGCCAAGAACAACGCCAATCCGGGGAACGATATCGAATCCCGACTGATCCTTCTATATCCGGTTCTTGCACTTGCCGGACTGGAGGATACAGGTGCCTCGATGATGGCCAACGCCGATGCCGACGCGTCCAACGGCAGCGTTACGGTTAATCTGCCCGATGATACGGCCACGACACCGGTGCGATATGGACTTGGCGGTGCTGTGGCACTTACCCCGCCAGCGACGACATCCGCCCCGATGAGCGACGCGCAAGCCAAACATCGTGCCCGCATGACCGAATGGCAGGAAATGGACGCGGCGCGTGGCGATCAGATACAGGCAAAACGTGATGCAGAACTGATCTTCAGCCTTTTTGACGGGTTCGGTATCGAAGTACCGGTCGCACTTTGGAATGTGCTTCTGACCGCCCCCTATCTTGACACGCGCCAGACCATCAACACGGCTGTCAGCCATCATCTTGAAACCGCAGCAATGAATATGCAACGTGGCAAGACGGTTGCCCTGGCCATTCAGGCACAGCAGGTTGCCGGCGCTCCGGATGGGGACCCAAAGGACCTCTCGGATGCGGTTGCCGCACTCAACCATATCGGACTGACACAAGAAGCACGTCGCCTTGCCGTCGAAATACTGATGGCACGCAGCCAGTAACGGATATGAATTGTGGCCCAGCCGCTTAACAGTAATCTGGTCGCTGCCTTTCTGGAAATGATGGCGGCAGAACGCGGTGCGAGTATTCATACGCTCGATGCGTATCGCCGCGATCTCGAAGATTATGTTGCCAGTCTGACCGGGCAGAAATCAGACCTTGTCGGGGCACAGGACATACATGTTCGAAAATACATGGCATCACTTGGCGATGCCGGTCTGGCACCGCGTACCCAGGCCCGGCGTCTTTCAGCCGTAAGGCAGTTTCACAAATTCCTTTATGCCGACGGATATCGCAATGACGATCCATCCGCCCATATAGACAGCCCCAGACAGGGCAATACACTGCCCAAGTTTCTGACAATTGATGAAATTGATCGGCTGATTATCACCGCAACCCGCCATGACGGCATCAAAGGCAAGCGGCTTCTGGCAATGGTGGAACTGATGTATGCCACA
Organism: Thalassospira lucentensis; assembly: GCF_032921865.1. NCBI lineage: Bacteria > Pseudomonadati > Pseudomonadota > Alphaproteobacteria > Rhodospirillales > Thalassospiraceae > Thalassospira > Thalassospira lucentensis. The sequence continues at coordinate 2,133,069 of NZ_CP136684.1, read as the reverse complement.
GGCATGCGCGTTTCGGAACTGGTTGAGCTGCCTTTTTCCGCCGCGGCGCGCGATCCGCAAATGTTGATCGTGCGCGGTAAGGGAAGCAAGGAGCGCCTCGTGCCGTTGTCCGATCCGGCACGTGATGCTTTACGAAACTACCTTGAAATCCGGGACTCTTTCATTCCGATGACAAAGGCAAAACAACCCGGCCACTCACCCTATCTGTTTCCGTCGCGCGGGAAGTCCGGTCATCTGACGCGGCAAATGTTTCTGAATATGGTCAAAGACCTAGCCGCCGAAGCCGGAATCTCCCCGTCACGGGTATCACCGCACGTCTTGCGTCACTCGTTTGCCAGTCACCTTCTGGCAAACGGTGCCGATCTGCGCAGTCTGCAACAGATGCTAGGTCATTCCGATATTTCGACGACACAAATCTATACGCATGTTCTCGAATCGCGATTGCGCGGCCTTGTGCAAGAACATCATCCGCTGGCGCAATTGCTGCGCAGTTGATCACGATCCACTCGGATCGCCAAATTTGTCTAGCTTTCCGTATAAGAATACTCGACCAAATCCCGCAAAAAATGTCGGTTTTCTGCGGATGTCATATATTCGTAACTGTACTGTCATCAGGTTGTTGCCGATCCTGCGATAGGAGCGGTACATCATTCATGATGCTTTGCTAACCAAAGGGTCGGTAAAATTTTTCAAGATCGGGGAACAGCCTTGGCATTTGATGCGGAGGACGAACTGACAGCTGACAGATCGGAGGGGCCAGCTATTCGCCTTCGAAACTGGAAGCAAATCGTCGAGAAAGTCGACTTTGCCTTTCAGCCCATCGTCAATCCACATACCGGTCATGTTTTCGGATATGAAGCCTTGCTACGTCGCTGGGAAGACAGCGGCTTTAGCTCGATCCAGTCTCTTTTCGATACCGCCTGGGAAACCGGAAACCTGCACGGTGTGGATATGATGCTGCGCGAGAAGGCGATTGCAAAATTCGCGCGTCTGCCCGAAGCCCGCCGTTTAAAACTTTTCTATAATTTTGACAGTCGCGTTGTCCGCACCCGGGATTATCAGCCCGGTCGCACCGCGGAACTTCTGCGCAATGCCGGACTTGAACGCGACACCATCTTTCTTGAAATTTCCGAACGGCACGACATCAGCAACGCTCAGTACCTTCAGGATATCCTGCTGCGATATCGCAGTCAGGGTTTCAAGGTAGCAATTGATGATTACGGCAGTGGCTTTGCCCAGTTGCGCGCCCTGTATGAATGCGAACCCGACATTATCAAGATTGACAGGTTTTTCATCGACGGCATTGATCGCGACCGGCGCAAGGAACTGTTTGTATCGCAGATCACCGCTTTCGCGCACATGATTGCCGCACAGGTTGTCGCCGAAGGCGTTGAAACCCGAGAGGAATTTCTGTGCTGTCGCCGGATCGGGTGCGATCTGGTTCAGGGTTTTTTCATCGCGCGGCCATCTGTCGATTTACCAGAACGTACCGATATTGTGCCTGCCATTTCCGGTGTTTCACTGGAAAACCGGCGCGGTGTTGAACGTGATGGTGATGTGCTGCGGTCATATCTTCTCGAAACACCACCAATCGAAAACAATATCAACCCGGTCGAGATTCTATCCTATTTCCAGAAAAATACCGACATTGCCATCGCACCGGTTATCAACCGGCAAGGCGAACCGCTTGGCGTTATCCGGGACTCTGATTTCAAAGCATTCATCTATACCCCGTTCGGGCGCGAGCTTTTGCAAAATCCGGCGAACCGAACCAATATCAGCCGGTTTTTGCGCCGTTGTCCCATTGCAGACATCAATACCAGTCTCTCAGAACTGCTTGAAACTTTTGTGGCAGCAGACTCGCTTGACGGTGTGATCCTGACCGAGAACGGACTTTATCTAGGGGTTCTGGATCAAAGTGCACTGTTACGCGCTGTCAATGAACGCAACACGCTTAATGCCCGCGATGAAAATCCGCTGACGCGCCTCCCGGGGAACAGTGCCATTTACCGATATGCCGCAAATGCACTCGCCAAACCGCGTCGCCGTCGATTTGCTGTCTATTTTGATTTCGACAATTTCAAACCCTTCAACGATCTATACGGATTCCGGCAGGGTGATCGCGCCATTCTGCTTTTCAAGGACATACTTGGCAAAGCACTTAGCCAGAATGACTGGTTTGTTGGCCATATCGGTGGCGATGATTTCTTTGCCTATGTTCAGTCGATTGATTTCGAGGATGCCGTCAACGCGGTGCAACGTGCCCAATACATGTTCGATGAACAGATCAAAAGCTTCTATGATGCCAAAACCCGCGATCAGGGTTATCTGATTGGCAAAGGACGCAACGGTGAAACAAGCGAATTTCCACTTATGACCGTAAGTGCCGCATTGGTTCGTATCCCGCCGGAGCGTACGGATATCACCCTTGATCACATATCAATCGAGGCAGCCAAGCTGAAGGCAGTAGCCAAAAACAGCCCGACCCGGTTTGCCAGCGGTCATTATGATGCCACCGATACCGCCACATCGACGCAACCAGAGGTCCGATAACCTGCGTGGTTCGCCTTATCGTTGCAAATAAGACTTTTCTTTAAAATCGCTGACGCTAAAATCCGGATTATCGCAGCATGCCTTTTATGCTGCCCGTAACAACAAACGTATCGAGCCATCCCGCCATTATGGTCAGCGTTACCAGCACGTCTGAAATTCTGCCGCCGATCCCGGTTCGCCCTGCGAGCCCGGTTTCTCCGCGCACGTCCGAGGCCCAACACGAACAGCAGAAACAATCCGTAGAGCAAGTCGCAAATTCGATCCATCTTTCGGACGACGAAATCGAACGTGTTCAGCGTGCAGAGGAAATAGCTCGCAATGAACGCCGGTTTCAGGAAGGGCAGAATCCCCTGACGCTGGAAAACAAACAGTCAGAAGATGCCGCGAACGGTTATGGCGCCAAAGGACAGTCTAACGGCAGTTTCATCAACGCATCCAGCAACCGCGGCAGTCTGGTTGATTTCTATGTCTAGTAAGACTGCAATATCACGGACTTAAAGCCCGATTGCGCGTCTCCAGCCATCCCAGTTCCAGATCAGTTCTGCAACCCGGTCATAACCGGCTCGATCCGGGTGATATCCATCCCCTCGACGAAGCGCACGCTGCCAATCCTGATCGGCAAGAGTTGTGGCATGCAAATCAAGATAAGGCACATCAAACCCGCGTGCCGTTTCGGCATATATCTGATTAAGCCCCTCAAGACGTTCGTTGATTTCCCTGCTCGACTTGCTGCCGTCAATCACCGCCTGCGGCCCGATCCACAATGTCGGTGCTAGTTTTGATGCCTCGCCAATGATATCGGCAGCATTGGCTGCCGATTTGCCAGGAGAAACCCGCATCGTGGTTTCTTCGCCGCGATCTTCGGCATGATTGGCGTCATTCACGCCAAAGCTGAACATCAGGATGGTGGGGAATTCCGGCACCATGCGAAGCTCTGCCTCGAATTTCCAGCGGGCTTTAAGCCCGTCACTGGTTTCAGCACGAATGCCCAGATTATAGATCGTCGTTTCACGCTTCGCCTCGTCCAGCAAACGGCGGCCCAACCGCATTGGCCAGCCCCCCTTTTTGCTATCGCGCACGCCATTGACCAGACTGTCACCAAAACAGCAAATGCGATGACCTGTAACGCCTTCGGCCATAATTACTCCTGCAACTTTGCGGCACTTTTCGCCGCCAGATAGGCCATCAATTCGTCGCGCTCCGGCACAAAGGCATTGGCAAGCCAATATTCCTCGGCAAGCTTTAACAACCGCCCCATTCGCGGTCCGGCAGGTGCAAGACCAGCCGCCAGAATATCACGCCCCTGTATTGGCAGTGTCGCGGGTGTCCAATCGGTTGCCGCCTGCAACAAACCCTGCCATTGCTTATTTTCAACACTTCCGGGACGAGGCGGGATCGAAGCCCGGGTGGCCCAGGCAATCAGAACCGCATCACGAAATGCGTCGGCCCCCAAACGATAAAGATCACGGCGGGTTGTTTCCTCAGACATATCTGCGCTGATCAGGCTGGCATTGGAAATCATCGCAGCGAAACGTTCGGTTTCATCGTTTGATAATCGCAATACCTTACCAAAATCGGTTGCTGCCAGAAAATCATCATCGGTGTTTTCCGGCGCACGATAAAGGGCTGCCAGGCGACGCAACGGATCGGGCATAATCGCTGGATCGGCAAGGGCGGAACTGTCAAGCCATTCCATCATGCGAAGCCGCGACGTATCTGCCAGATCCGGCAATATAACGGGCAGGACTTTAAAACCGATCATGTCCTTGATCGTGGCGGCAGGACTGCGGGAACGCAGCAGTTTCAGCGTTTCATCACGAAGACGTTCCGGGGAAATATTACGAAGCCCATGGGCCCCCTTGCGGCATGCTTCGGCACCAATCGGATCAAGCGGCGGTCGCCCGAACCACGCATGGAAACGGAAGAACCGTAAAATACGCAGGTAATCCTCTGCGATGCGATCCTCGGCAATGCCAATGAAGCGCACCCGCCCTTCGCGCAAATCGGTTTCACCATCAAACGGGTCGTAAATCGTCCCGTCTGGATCGCAATAAATTGCATTGAAGGTGAAATCGCGACGTTTGGCATCGCCAAGCCAGCTATCGGTGAAGGCAACCTCGGCATGGCGGCCATCGGTTGTCACATCAATGCGCAGCGTCGTGATTTCATAGGCAGCCGTATCGGTGACCGCTGTCACCGTGCCATGTTTAAGCCCGGTCGGGACAACTTTCAGTCCTGCCTTTTCAAGGGCGATAACCGTTTCTTCCGGTCTCAGATCGCAGGCAATATCCACATCGACCAGATCGCGCTTCAAAAGCGCGTCCCTCACAAGGCCACCAACAAAACGTGCCTTGCCGCCGTGTGCTGCAATTGCCTCAAACACGCGTGCCGTATCGGGATGGGTCATGACCCCGTAAGGCTGCAAATGGCCTGTTGCTGTCAGTGCGGTCATCGGTAAATCTTTGCTGGCCTGAAACCTTGCAAGCAGATGGCTTGTTCCGAATTATTCCTTGGGTTCGAAATATCCAGGTTGAACGACACCATCCTTCAATGTCGGCGCATGATAGATGGAATCAGGTGATGCGCCAGTCCCAAGTGCCGTCACAATCAGGATTGCCGCCGCCAAAGCCACACCGATACCAAGCAGCAAAAGCCACGGCCCTTTGTCCCAAGGCGGGATCACATCATGGCCTTCCCGAATGGCCTTTGCCCGTGCCCATTTAAGCCACAGACCATAAACCAGAAACGGCAGGATAACGGGCAGGACGATCTGGATAATCTGTCGCAACATTACCAATGGTCTCCAATCATTATCGCTCTGCGCTGGCTTTCAGGACTTCGCTGAAATTCACCAGCATCCCCGCCGTTGCCCCCCAAATGTAATATTCACGGTACGGAATGGCGAAATAACGGCGTTTCGCCCCTTCAAAGGTCACGGTCTGCAGTTTCTGGTTTCGAGGCTCAAGGATGAATTCCAACGGTACTTCAAATACTTCTGCCACTTCATGTGCATCTGGTGCAAGGTCGAAAGGCGGCGTGATCAATCCGACAACCGGCGTAACCTGATAACCGGTTACGGTATAATAATCATCAAGACGGCCGACCAGTTCGATATGCACACGCGCCAGTCCTATTTCTTCCTCGGTCTCGCGCAGTGCCGTTTCTTCCAGCGTATTGTCATGGTCCTCCTGACGGCCACCAGGAAAACTGATCTGCCCGGCATGATCGCTAAGATGGTCGGTGCGGCGTGTCAGTATGACACTCAAACCTTCATCGCGCTGCACCAGTGGCACCAGAACCGCAGCCGGGCGGGCGATCAGTTCTCCTTCGGCGAAGGCACGCGCCCGTGATTTCGAACCGGGATAATCGACCGCATGATCCCCGCGTCGCTGCAGGATATCGCCGCGCGGTGCGTTCAGTGCCGCAATGATCTGGGCCGGTGTCATTGGTCGGCCTCCTCCAAGGTTCCGATCTCGAAGAACTTATTATGACTGTAAACACCGATACGCACTTTGCCGGTCTCCGGTTCCATAATCTCATCGGCCATGTCCACAAGCTGGTAGAATACCGCCCGGTTGAGCCGTGCTTCAAGCCCGCGATCAAGCTGCACATAAGGCGATGGCTCACCGGTTTCGGGATCCTGCTCCACCCGCAAACCGTGGCTTTCATCAAGCTCAACCCACTGATCGATATTGGTTCTGAACCGAATGACCGATGCCTCCCCCCTGCCGTTTTTTTCCATCTCGACTGCGATAAACGCAACGTCTTCGACCTCGATCCGCGCCATTTCGGCCGGAGTCACAAGCCAATGACCGCCTTCTTCGTCACGTTGCAATACGGATGAGAAAAGTTTGACAAGTTCGATCCTGCCAATCGGACCACCTTGATAGAACCATGTTCCATCCCGACTTATAGACATGGGTATGTCGCCACAAATCTGCGGATGGCGTCCGCCTGCCGGTTTTCCGGCACGCAGACGGGTCCAAAGCTTTTCAGCGAGATCGACGGTTTTTTCGTTTTTGCTCATGCTATACACTTAAGTCCGGAACCAAAAGATTGCGCACCTGTTCTACGCTGATACCATCCTTCTTGGGTAACCGGCATCCATTACCGGCACAACAGAGGAAGCAAAGTTTCCTGTCATGACAAACGCGCCACGTTTTCCCGAAGAAATGGGACTCTCACAAGACAGCAGCCTTGAACGCGACGCAGCGCGACTTGACGCCTGTGTTGGCCGTTTGGACGAAGCCCGCAAGATGGTTTCATCTGTTATATTTGGGCAGAATGAGGCCGTAGAGCAAACACTTATCGGCATTTTATCTGGTGGTCACGTCCTGATGGTCGGTGCACCCGGCCTTGGAAAGTCATTACTTGCACACACATTGGGCAAGGTCCTTGGCCTTCTCGATAAACGCGTTCAGTTCACCCCCGACCTGATGCCAGCAGATATCCTTGGCTCCGAAGTCCTGGAAGAAGGCGCGGATGGCAAACGCGCATTCCGGTTCATCAAGGGGCCGGTATTCTGCCAGTTGCTACTGGCCGACGAGATCAACCGCGCCAGCCCACGCACCCAGTCCGCCCTGTTGCAGGCCATGCAGGAACGCGAGGTATCCGTCGCCGGTTACAGCCACAAGCTTCCTGAACCGTTCCACGTTCTGGCCACCCAGAACCCGCTGGAACAGGAAGGCACCTATCCCCTGCCCGAAGCACAGCTTGACCGCTTTCTTCTGGAAGTCCGGCTAGGCTATCCAGATCAGGATGAAGAACGCCGCATCGTGACCGAAACCACCGGACGCTATCCGGTGCGCCCAAGGCAGGTTCTTCAGGCGGACGATCTGGCCGAGGCGCAGGATTTTGTCCGTCGCCTGCCGATGCCTGACCGGGTGCTTGATACCATCATCGCCCTTTGCCGCGAATGTCGCCCCGAAAGCACGCATATGGCCGATATACGCGATAATGTTGCCTGGGGTCCCGGCACACGCGCGGCACAGGCGCTGTCACTTGCCTGTCGTGCGCGGGCCATGCTGTTTGGCCGTTTCGCACCCTCAATTGAGGATATAGAAGCCCTTGCCGTTCCGGTTCTGCGCCATCGCTTCGGATTGACTTACGGGGCCCGGGCCGAAGGCTTTACCGCACGGGGCCTGATTACCAACGCGCTGGATTATCTGCAGGAGAAATAGGAATTGGCATTGGCCGCGGTCCACGATCATGTTGCAGCCGCGCAGGCACTGGCGGCCCGATTGCCGCAACTGATCGATGAAAGCCGACGCATGGCGATCAGCCTGCGAAGTGGCCTTCATGGCAACCGTAAGGTTGGTCCCGGCAGCGATTTCTGGCAATTCCGCCCCTATATCACGGGTGATCCAACCAACCAGATCGACTGGCGCCGTTCCGCGCGCAGTGATCATACCTTCATCCGCCAGACCGAATGGCAGGCAAGCCACAATTACTGGATATGGCCGGTTCTATCCCCCTCCATGTACTGGTCATCGGCACGGGACATCCCGTTCAAGGCCGAACGTACCCTGATCATTTCCATCGCACTGGCTGATTTGCTGCTGCGTAACGGGGAAACGGTCGGAACGTTCGATGCCGAACGCACCCGCATCACATCTGCCGAACATCTTGAAAAACTGGCCCATGCCATGCTGGCAAGTCCGGACAACATCACCAACCATGCCGGTGCGATGCATGCCGGTCGCAAACATTCGGTTCTGGTACTTGGTGATTTTCTGGAGTTCGTGGACAGTAACCAGTCACCGGTTCGCGCGATCAAAACCCTTGGCCAGTATCAGAATGACGGCGCGCTGGTACATGTCCTTGATCCCGCTGAGATCGAGCCCCCCTTTACCGGACGGGTCAATTTCATGGATACCGACGACCAGATGATTTACCGCAGCGAAAGGTTTGAAGATCTTCGGGAAGGTTTCCGGCAACGTGCTAAAACATGGCGTGCCGACATTCGCGATGCTGCACGCGAAAATGACTGGCTGTGCGATCAGCATGTGACATCGGAAAGTGCAAGCCCTACGCTGCTTGCACTTTATCAGCATCTGAGCGAACGCCAGAGCCAAAGTGGATCGAACGGGCGCGGGCGTCCGGCGATGAACCGCAATAGCACGACGAGGCCGCGATGAACCTTGCGGCGATAACGTTTTTATATCCTGCAATGCTTGCCGGTTTGCTGGTTTTGCCGATTGTCTGGCTTATTATCCGCTCAGCACCCAGGGCTCCGAAACAAATCGTGTTTCCGGCGGCCCGGCTATTGCGGGGGCTGCGTGCCAACCGGCGCGACATGCAACGCGCACCTATCTGGCAGACGATATTGCGTTGCCTGATCCTCACCATGCTGATTTTGGCGGCCTCCCGACCGGTTCTGAACCGGACAGAGTTTTCGCAAAACGAAGGTGCCCTTCTTGTCATCGCCGACAATAGCTGGTCATCCGCAGCAAACTGGACGGAATATCGGACGGGTCTGCGTCAGATTATAAATCAGGCACGACTTGACCTGCGCAGCATCTATATCGCGCAAACCGCGCCGGAAGCTTCGGGGGCAACCACAACCCGCCTCCCCGACATCATCGGTCCGGTATCCCCGCATGAGGCCGAACGCTTCATTGATCGTCTGCATCCTCGCCCCTGGGCACCGGATTATGCCGCTTTGTCCAATCAGATTGCCGATCATCAGTATATGGCCAATTCCATAGGCAGCATTTTGTGGCTGACCGACAATATGGAACAATCCGGCAAAGCCGATCTTGCCAATGATCTGGCAACAATCGCTCCGATTACCGTACTTGGACCTGATCGGGATAACCGGATTGCTGTGCAGTCGCTGATCCGTAACCGGACCGGACTTGGCACAACGCTGACCCATCAAAATATTGATGCTCCGCGCGAAATTGTTCTTCTGGCCCGAAATGAACTTGGCCGAGTTCTATTGCGGCACAAGGTAGAAATTTCCCCGGCCACAAACCGAACCGAAGCCGAAATCCCCCTGCCCAGTGATATCACCAATTCGATCCAGTCGGTCGGAATTGAAGGCATTGAATCCGCAGCCACCGTCTTTCAGACCGGTGCCCGCTGGCAGCAGCGCAAAGTTGGTGTGATTGTAAGCTCCGGCGATAGTCCGGTCCTCCTGTCAGATCGATATTTCTTCCTTGATCGCGCAATTTCGCCCTATGCGGATGTGACCTATGCACCGCTTGGAAAACTGCTTGAAGGCGGGATGGATATTCTGGTTGTGGCCGGTCCGATTTCGGGCCTCGGGAGCCAGTATAACGCCCTTGAACGTTGGCTCAGAGATGGCGGCATGTTGGTGCGGTTTGCTGGTGACAGCACAACCGAAGTCGAACCGGAATTCCTGCCTGTAACCCTTCGCCTGGGTAATCGTGATTTCGGTGGATCGATGTCATGGGAGAAACCGAAACGTCTTCTGGCATTTCCTGAAACCAGCCCGTTTTCCGGGATCACCATTCCCGAGGAAATTACTGTAAACCGACAACTTCTTGCCGAACCTGATCCGGATATTGTTGCCAAGACCTGGGCGCGTCTGACCGATGGTACCCCACTTGTTACCAGCGCACCACGCAATGCTGGGCGAATTGTTCTGTTCCATGTAACCCCGTGGGCCGACTGGTCGAACCTGCCGATGTCGGGTTTGTTCGTCGAAATCTGGCAGCGCCTTTTGCCTCTTGCCAGCCCAAGTGATCGTTCGGACGCGGAACTGCAAACAAGCCTGCCCCCCCAGTCTGTCCTTGACGGCTTCGGGCGTGCCCATCAGCCCGATGCGACGATCCTCCCATTGCGGATGCCGCTACCGGTTCCCGGCCCACGGCACCCACCTGGCATATATGGGGAAAACGGCCAGGCTGTTGCCTTTAACCTTGGTTCATCCCTTCAAAATCTGGATCATCAGATTCGCTGGCCTTCTGACGTAACAATCAGGCAGATCACCAACCAGGACCAGATTGATCTCGCTGCGATGTGCCTGATGGTAGCGATGCTGCTTCTGATCTTTGACGGGGTTGCATTGATACTGGTTCACCATGTCAGTTTAAGACGCTCCCGGCGCAGTGATGCTCTTACCTCTGTGCTTATGATTGCATTTATTGGCACTGCGGCAACAGCAATGACTGTTGGCACTAGTAACAGCGCCCAAGCTGTCGAAACGCAGGCCGCCGCATTACAGCCGCGTCTGGCATATCTCAAGACCGACGTTGCCCCGATTGATCGCCTCAGCCAATCGGGACTTGCGGGCCTGACCGAAATTCTGCGCCGGCGCAGTGCCGCCGATCTGGCACCGGCAGATGCGATTGACCCTGAAGCAGATGATCTTAGTTTTTATCCGCTGATCTACTGGCCGCTGGTTGACGGGCAACAGCCGTTTTCGGAATTTGCCCAGACGCGTATCAACCGGTATCTCGACAGCGGAGGAATGATACTGATCGACAGTCGTGATCAGGAAGTTGAGCCAGCCCGACTGCGTCGCCTGCTTGCCGGGCTTGAAATTCCGATACTGGACAAGGCACCCGGCGATCACATCCTTTTTCGCAGCTTCTATCTGCTTGATCATGCCTATGGGCGTTTCGCGGCACCGCTTTGGCTTGATGCCCGTCCGGATCAACGGCTGGATGGTGTTGCATCTGTTTTGTTTGGCGGTAATGACTGGGCATCCGCCTGGATGCTGGAAGAAGGCCGCACAGCTGAGAACCGCACGGATGATATTTCCCCGCGGCAGCGCGAAATGGCATGGCGCTTCGGTGTCAATCTGGTGATGTACGCGCTGACTGGCAGCTACAAGGGGGATCAGGTTCATTTGCCTGCGATCCTTGAAAGGCTTGGCCGATGAACCGAAACTGGCAGGACTTTCAGATCGCACCGTTACTTGATATCGGACTACTTCAGATCCTTGCGGTAATCTGCGTCGCAGCAATCCTGCTGTTTGCCGTGTTTCGTCTGCGTGGCACGATCTGGCGGGCAATCGTAATGGCGATCATGTTGCTTGCCCTGATTGCCCCGCAATTTACCGATCAGAACCGCGAAAAACTGAGCGACATCGTCCTGGTGCTGGTTGACCGTTCTAGCAGCCAGAATATCGGCGGTCGTATGGACCAAACCGATGCCGCTATTTCGCAGATACGTAACCGTTTTGCCGACGATCCCAGTATCGAGCTACGTATTGAGGACGTTCCGGGCGAAACGGACACCCGTATATTTTCCGCCCTTGACCGACTTCTTGGCGGTATCCCGCGCGAAAGACTGGGCGGTGTCGTGATGATCACCGACGGCCAGATTCACGACATTCCGGCGAATCTGGATTTGGGCGCACCGCTTCATGCCCTCATCACCGGACGCGAAGACGAACGCGACCGGCGTTTGCAAATCCGCCAGACAGCCGATTACGGCATCGTTGGCAAAAATGCGGATTTTATGGTCGAAGCCATTGATCACAGCCTTGCCACCGGAAGCCCCGTATCGGTTCGAATGTTACATGAAGACGGAAGCGAACGTAATCTCACACTACCCGCAAATGAACCGCATCGCGTAACCATTCCCGTTCCGCATGCCGGACCTGTCATCGCCGAACTGCGAATGGAAGAAAGTCCGAACGAAACAGATCAGACAAACAACCGGCTGATCCTTGAAACGACCGGTGTACGCGACCGGCTGCGCGTTCTGCTGCTTTCGGGGGAACCACACCCCGGCGAACGGGCCTGGCGTAACCTTCTGCGTGCCGACCCGGGTGTTGATCTGGTGCATTTCACCATCCTGCGCCCGCCGGAAAAAGGCGACGATACACCGATCAACGAATTGGCCCTCATCCCGTTTCCGATCCGGGATCTGTTTGAGGTTCGTCTTCGCCAGTTCGATCTGATCATTTTTGATCGCTATCAGATGCGTGGCGTGCTTCCGCCGCATTATCTTGAAAAGGTCGTGGATTATGTAAAATGGGGCGGTGCCGCACTTGTCGTCGCCGGGCCGGAATATTTGGGTCCTGACGGACTTTCGAACACGGTCCTGGGTGATTTAATGCCGGTTCGTGTCACCGGCCGCGTCATTGAACAACCCTTTGTCCCGCAGGTAAACACCGCCGGGCGCATTCACCCGGTTACGGCCCCGATTGCAGGATCGGTCAATACACCGCCCAAATGGGGGCACTGGTACCGTCAGATCGAAACCCGGGAAGCCGACAACAATGTCATGACCCTTCTGACCGGCGCGGATCAATTGCCATTGCTGTCCTTGCGCCGGATCGAAGAAGGTCGGGCGGCGATGCTGAGCTCGGATCAGATGTGGCTGTGGCAGCGCGGCCATGATGGTGGTGGACCGATTGCTGAAATGCTGCGCCGATTGTCGCACTGGCTGATGAAGGAACCGGCGCTTGATGAAAACACCATCACCACGGAACGCAGTGCCGATGGCAAAAGCCTGAACCTGACCTGGCGAAAGATCGGGGCGGAACCAACAACCGCAACCGGCGCCAATCCGGAAACCGGCGAGATTGTCCGCACCACCTTTGAACGGCAATCCGACCAGACCTGGCAGGCTACTTTACCGATTGCGGAACGGGGCCTGATCCGCGTTCAGACACTTGATCGCGAAGGTGGCACCCAATCAGCCCTGCATGTTGACCGTGATGTTTTGACCAGTGAGCGCCGCAACACCAATTCCACGCCCGATCTTCTACGGGATCTGGTTCTAGCCAATGGCGGATATATCGACCGTATCGAAAAAGGACTTCCCGATTTCCGCCGGGTAGAGGATGACCGTATCTGGAACGGTACCAACTGGGCTGGTCTGATGGAAACGGAAAGCTATCGTACCGTGATCGGCGGCATTACCAATCTTTTGCCGCTGCCGGTCGTTGCTGTTCTGCTCGGGCTTATATGCCTGATTGGCTGGCGGATCGAAAGCAAGTAGTCCTAATCGGACGGAAACATTGTTTTGTGGAAATTGCACAATCCGCCACGAAACTTTTCAACCAGAAAATCAATAAAGATACGTACCTTGGTCGGCAGATGACGCCGTTCCGGATACACTGCGTAAATCCCGCCGCTGGCCAGTGAATTATATTCATTCAGGATTGAGACGAGTGATCCTTTTTGAAGTGCCTCGGCAACGATAAATTCCGGTTCGCGTGCAATACCAAGCCCCCGGATGGCCGCGAACGAAGTGAAATCGCCATTGTTGCACGACATGACCGGAGTGACGCGGACATTGATCTGGCCTTCCGGACCTTCAAACTCCCATACATTCGGGTTCGCCAGATTGGTATAGGCAAGCGTCCTGTGGTTCGCCAGTTCGGTCGGGTGTAGGGGTTCCCCATGTTCGGCGATATAGCCCGGCGATGCCACAACATAACCGTTAAAATCGGCAAGCTTGCGGGCAATCAGGCTGGAATCTTTCAACCGCGTGATGCGGATTGCCATATCGAACCCTTCGGCAACAAGATCAACCATATGATCGGCCAGATGAATGTCGACATGCAATCCCGGATGCAGACCCATAAATTCCGACACCAGATCGGGCATGTAACGCTGCCCGAATGTCAGAGGTGCTGAAATCCGAAGTGTGCCGCGCGGTGTACCGCGCAAATCGGTCAGGGCATGTTCGGCTGTTTCGATTTCCTCAACCACCCGCGCGCAATGCTGATAAAAAGTTGCTCCTGCGTCGGTCAGACTCAACCGGCGTGTCGTGCGATTAAGCAGTCGGATGCCAAGACTGTCTTCAAGCTTCGTGACATGCTTGCTGACTGCAGATTTGGACATGGCAAGCTTGCGCGCGGCACCGGAGAAGCTTTGCTCCTCCACAACACGGGCAAAAACCGTCATTCCGTCCAGATTGCCGATCAGCATCACCCTGCTCCCCACCCTGCTGCGTCACTGCTATATCACTGCCGCGCAATTGTTGCCTATTTGGAAACAAATTAATGTCATATCCCCTGATTGCGTTCAACGGGGAAATGACGATGATGGGAACAACCACCCCGGCCGCACGTAATCGGCATATCACGGGACCAACAAAAAGCCGGAGGATACGATTATGGGCCTTTTGGTCGATGGAGAATGGAAAGACCAATGGTACGACACGAAATCGACCGGCGGCAAGTTCAAGCGTCAGGATTCCGCATTCCGAAACTGGCTGTCGAAAGACAGTGGCGCAGAATTTCCAGCCGAAGCCGGTCGCTATCATCTATATGTTTCGTATGCCTGCCCGTGGGCGCATCGCACACTGATCTTTCGCGCCCTCAAAGGACTGGAAGATTTGATTTCGGTGTCGGTTGTACATTGGCGCATGCTTGAAAACGGTTGGGAATTTTCCCCCGATGAAGGATTGCCCGATCATCTTGGTAATCACCGTTTCATGCATCAGATTTATACAGCAGCAAAACCCGAGTACACCGGGCGCGTTACGGTGCCGGTACTGTGGGACAAGAAAACCAACCGGATTGTCAGCAATGAGTCTGCTGACATCATCCGGATGCTCAACACCGCCTTTGATGATCTGGGTGCCAAACCAGGTGATTATTATCCCGAAGATTTGCGCACCGAAATCGATGCGATCAATGACCGCGTCTATAATGACGTAAATAATGGTGTTTACAAATCCGGCTTTGCTACGGCACAGGATGCCTATGAAGATGCGGTAACGACGCTTTTTGGCACGCTGGATTGGCTCGAAGACCGTCTGTCATCCAATCGCTATCTGACGGGTGATCGGCTGACAGAGGCTGACTGGCGACTATTCACCACCTTGATCCGTTTCGACCCGGTTTATCACGGGCATTTCAAATGCAATCTGAAAATGCTGAAGGATTACCCGAATCTTTGGGGCCATACACGCGAGCTTTATCAGGTCCCCGGCATCCAACAGACCGTATGCTTTGATCACATCAAGGGGCACTATTACGAAAGCCACCTGATGATCAACCCAACGGGTATCGTACCCAAGGGACCAGTTCTTGATCTTGATCAGCCACATGGCCGGGATAAACAGTTCGCCATTTAGGTATCCCTTGCCGGGTTTGAGCACTGGCGTGACGAACAGATCGCCAAACAAAAACCCCGCAGAAGTTCTGCGGGGGTTTTGCGTTCCGGAAAACCGGAAATTCTTAGTTCAGGCGACCTTTGATTTCCGCGATCGCATTATCGACAAGCTCGTCTGCCTTTGCAGCGGTAACCTTTTCGGAAACCAGTGCAAGCGTTGCCTGTGCCGCGATTTCGGCCACACGGGCACGAACTTCGGCAATGGCCTGGGTTTCGAGATTGGCAATACGGTCCATGGCCTGCTGTTCACGGCGCTTGAGCGACGCTTTCAGTTCAGCCTGGGCGTTCTCCAGCATGCGGTCGGCTTCCGCCTTGGCATGAGCACGGATTTCATCCGCTTCCTTCAATGCTTCGCGCTGTTTGGCCTGATATTTGGCCAGAAGCTCCTGAGCTTCTTCACGCAGGCGCTGTGCTTCATCAAGCTCCTCGGAAATTTTCTGCGCACGCTTGTCGAGTGCGCCGGAAATACCCTTAACAGCCTTGAAGCCGCCGAAACCGGCAACCAGCAAGAAGGAAAGCGTGGTCCAGGTATAGGGATCGGTAAGGAACGTAACCTCGTGCGGGGTTGCCATCTTCTTACTCTCCTACGATCGCCGAAACAGCCTTGTCGGCAGTTTTGGCCTGAACCTTGACACCGATAAGCTTGTCGGTTGCTTCACGGGCGATTTCGGATGCGGCTTCTGCCACACCTTTCATCGCGTCGTCTTTCGCACCGGCAATGGCCTTCTCGGCATCAGCGGTCTTTTTCGACAGTTTCTTGACCAGCGCTTCGGTTTTCGCAGCATGCTCTGCAGCTGCTTTTTCCGTTGCTTCGCGAATATCTGCCTGTGCGGCATCACGAGCTTCTGCCAAGGCAGCCTCGTATTTCGCGATGGCGGCATCGGTTTCGTCTTTCAACGCCCGGGCCTTGCCAAGGTTGTCTTCAATGGTTTTGTGACGGCGTTCCAGAACTTCGCCAACCTTCGGCAGCGCGATCTTCGACATCAGGAAATACAGGATGCCAAAAATAACGAACAGCCAGAAAATCTGTTCCGAGAACGTCGCAATATCAAACTGCGGCATAGCCTACTCCCGAATTCAACGACACCGGCGAGGGGTATCCTCGCCGGGCCGAGTATTCGCGCAAAAGGCGCCGATTAGCCGAACAGAACGATCAGCGCAACGACGAGTGCGAACAGTGCAATAGCTTCGGTAACGGCAAAGCCGATCCAGCCATACAGTTCAACGTCGCCTTTTGCAGCCGGGTTACGGCCAACAGTCGCAATCAGGCTCGACCAGATGTTACCAACCCCGATACCGGCACCAATCATGCCAATAGCAGCCAGGCCAGCACCGATCATCTTAGCAGCATCGAGTTCCATAACTTCACCCTTTCGAATTTCTTAAAGGCAATCAGAAGAGATCACACCGGTCCACTAGCATTAGTGCATGTGGATTGCATCATGGAGATAGATGCAGGTGAGAATGGTGTAGACATAAGCCTGAAGCGCAGCAATGCCGAACTCCAGAACCGTAATCCCCGTCAGAAGAGCGAACGGAAGCACGCCGAAGATGCCGATCAGGCCGACGAACCCGCCAATCACTTTCAGCATGATGTGTCCGACGGTCATGTTCGCAAACAGTCGGATCGCCAAGCTGAACGGACGAGAGAAATAGGAGATGACTTCAATCGGGATCAGAATGAAGGCCGTTGCGATCGGCGCACCTTCTGGGAAGAACATCCGGAAATAATGCGTACCGTGGCGAACGAAGCCAATAATGGTCACACCGATAAAGATCACCAGAGCCATCGCAAAGGTAACAGCGATATGGCTCGTAAACGTAAAGCTGTGCGGGATCATGCCAAGCAGGTTCCCGAACAGAACAAACATAAACAGGGTGAAAACGAACGGGAAGTACTTGCGACCCGCGG
This sequence comes from Thalassospira lucentensis, assembly GCF_032921865.1. Classification (NCBI taxonomy): domain Bacteria; kingdom Pseudomonadati; phylum Pseudomonadota; class Alphaproteobacteria; order Rhodospirillales; family Thalassospiraceae; genus Thalassospira; species Thalassospira lucentensis. The sequence goes on along the minus strand of NZ_CP136684.1, from coordinate 2,115,555 downwards.
TTCCCACGTTATCTTTCAACATATTGGCGACGAATTCATACATCACCTCGGCGGCACCCTGCCATCGGCCAGGTACCAATGCCCCGCGACGCATGCTGAGCGTCATGAAGCCCGTTACGAGAACGGCTGCGATCACCATCCAAAGTGCGGAGTTGGTGAAGGAAACATCAACACCAGCAACCGAAAGCTCGGCCAAGGGCTTGATTTCAAACTGCTCTAGCGGTCCAGCCACCGTAATCCTCGCTCAATCTTTTGAGGGCCAAGGCTAATCCTTGTCCCCCTGCTTGCGCTCCCCCATCGCGCGCCCAAGTCCGACTGCACTGTCGAATCCTTTGGCCACCCGATAAGCGTTAAGACCACCGGCACCTGCTCCGAGAAATACAAACAGAACAAGCAACCAGGGCGTCGTATCAAGCACCCGATCCAGCGCCCAGCCAATCAATAGTCCAACAAGAACCGCAGCTATCATTTCCGCCGAAATTCTCATTCCTAATGCCATCCCTTGGGATGGTTTGCCGGTCGCCCGGTTCGGGCTGTGCGTTTCTTCACGCTTGCTTGCTACAGCCGCCAACTTGCTTTCAAGCTCTGCTAATGAAGCGCGATCTTTATCATCGCTCATTGTCGTGAACCCCGCTGTGGCAGCCTTGCAAACGTCGCAAGGAAATGCGCGGGCAACATACTTAGCGCCCCATAGGCTGTCAAGCCGTAAAACCCTGCCCTGTCGGGGGGGTGCAATTGCATTTAACCATTTGTTTTATAAAAATTTTATTGTCGAAATGTGCGATCATTCACATTTGACGTTAGGCGATAGTCGCACCCGCATTTACCGGAGATTTACCCAAAAGCCGTCGCGCAACCGGCGGTTTCCCTTGGTTCCTGCCCCTTTGAACCGCAGAATTGGCCTTCTGTGTAACGAGTGTGAATTCAATCGCTTTTTATCGATTTCAACCTTTTGCCGCGCGGTTTGGGCCCAATATCGCAATGATGTCCCGACACCGGTTACAAAGGGGCACCACCTACCTGGCCGATTTATCGCAAATCCGCTCGCATCGTTACCAACAGAAACACCGATCCGCGATTACTTCGGCAAATCAACCGATAGGCGGCGCTGTCCGTCCTGCTGCTGCCAGCCACTTTCGGATGACGATGCCAGCATCCAGTCAAACTTATGAAATAGCCCCCAGACCGCTGCCAATGTATTGTCTGCTATCTGGTTCATGTCGATTGGCTGTTTATGCAGGATTTCGTCGCGCAACCGGGCCGATATATCCCCAAACGACGTCTTGCCATCAAACAGCGCCAAAAGCCGTGCCAGATCCGGCCCACCTGTGAGGTCGACCGCATTGCCGGTACCATCCGCAAGGACAATCGGTTTGCCCGCATTGCTGAGCAGATCGTCAAAGAAGCTTTCAGAAGGGGCGACAAAGAACCACGGGCACAAAGCACGATCCGGTATTGCCGTTGTTGCCGTCGCACGTTTGGCATCGGGACGTGTAAGATAAAAGGCATGCAGCGGCATCGCCCCGCTATACCGTTCACAAAATGCCTGCTGATCACGAAGCGGCAAAGACATCAGATCGCGCAGGATTTTCGGATCGGCAATTTGGTTATCAATGCTGTAATGCGCCTTGCCGGTGCCGCCAAAGCCGAAAAAGCCGGTAAAGGCTGCAACTTCAAGCCCGGCTGACGCCGCAAAGTCATAAACACCGTGCACGTCATAGGCACATTCAACCGGATGCAGCAGCAGATCGACAATCTCGGGATCGTTTTCAAGCAATCCTTTGATAAAGCCCGGACCACCACCCATTTTAAGCAGTATGTTGCCTTCGGGCAGGGTCGAAAGCAGGCTCCGCGTCATGGCGAGCTGTTCGTCAAGTGTCTTGCCCGGCAGAAGCGGCGCAACCATCCTGCGCCACTCGGTCACGGCAAGGCGGCCATGTTCCCCATACAGCATCGCACCGATGCACCCGTCATCGGCAAGAACCGCAACCAGATCACGAAGGCCTTCTTCCGGCACTTCAAGGTGATGCAGCACACCTGCACAATTGATGTAATCGAACTTTTTCGGTGCAGTCGCGGCGAACTCGCCAATCGTCGCATTTACATAGGTGACATTGGTTAAACCGCGTGCCTCGACGCGCGCACGTGCCACCCTCGTGCTGGCACTTGATGGTTCAAGATAGGTGACCTGCCCGCCGCAATCCCGCAGTTGTTCCGCCAGCCAGACAAGACTGTCTCCGGTTCCCCCGCCGGCAACAAGTGCGTGAAAACCGGCATCAATCTTTTTGCGGCCACCAAAACCATAATGATTGACCCGGGAAAGAGTATCCATCGGCGGCATCAGCAACCGGTCCTTTTCCTCCTGCGGGTCGCGCATCGGATAAGGAAACTGTTCGTATAACGCGCGGACTTCTTTGGACATTCTGCACACTTTTCCCGGTTGGAGTGTCTCGTCAAGGCTCCCTCTTAACCTAAAGACAGATCCTAACGAAACCCCAATACGGGAAAAATGATCAGTTGGTGAAATCGAGCTCTTTTTGCTCTTTCTGGGAATAAACCTCTGCCTGACGCAGATCCACCGACACCAGCGACGAAACCCCGCGTTCCGCCATGGTCACACCAAACAAGCGGTTCATGCGGGCCATGGTCATGCGATGGTGGGTAATCACAAGGAAGCGCGTATTGGCGTGGCGACCAATCGCTTCAAGCAGCTTGCAGAACCGGTCCACGTTGGCATCGTCAAGCGGCGCGTCAACTTCGTCAAGCACGCAGATCGGGGCCGGGTTGGTGAGGAACACAGCAAACAGAAGCGCAACAGCGGTCAATGCCTGCTCGCCACCCGACAGCAATGAAAGGTGCTGCAATTTCTTACCTGGTGGAGATGCCATGATCTCAAGACCAGCTTCAAGCGGGTCATCCGCGTCGGTCAGCATCAGATGCGCGCCACCACCGCCAAACAGCCTAACAAACAGCTGTTGGAAATGCTTGTCGACTTCGTCAAATGCGGCCTTCAGACGGTTTCGCGCTTCCCGGTTCAGCTGGTTGATGCCGTTGCGCAATTTATCAATCGCTGCAATCAGGTCATCGCGTTCGGAAACCAGCGTGTCTTTCTGTTCTTCCATCTCGGCCAGTTCGACCTCGGCGCGCAGGTTGACCGCACCAAGGTTTTCGCGTTCGCGCGACTGACGTTGCAAACGGGCTTCGATATCGTCTTCGGAAGGCAATTCCTTGGTCTGGTCGATCTCGGCCAGTTCAACAAGCTGATCGGGGGTGGCATTAACCCGTTCGCGAATGCGTTCAATCAAATCTCGGCGGTGCTGTTCTGCCTGTTCCAGAAGTGCTTCACACCTAACCCGGCCTTCGCGGGCCTCGGCAAGTTTCTGTTCCACTTCTTTCAGGTTGTGATCTGCTTCGCGCTGCGCATTTTCGGCACGTGCCAATTCATCAGCCGCATCCTTGCGCGCTTGGTCGGCTATTTCGATCCGGTCCGAAAGGATCGCACGGCGTTCCTCGATCTCGTCGGGCTTAAGCTCAAGCTCCTCGATCTCCATCCGCGCTTCTTCCTGACGCTCGCGAAGCTGGGCCACACGTTCACCCGCCCCCGATGCGCGATCATTCCAGGATGCGATTTCGCTTTCGACAAATTCAAGGCGCTTGCGACGGCCTGATGCGTCACGCTGCATCCGTTCAAGCTGGCTTCGCGCTTCCATCTGATCTGCACGCGCATCCGAAAGCTCGGCACGTTTTTCAATCAGCTCGGCCTTGATTTCCATCAGGCCTTCGCTCGATTCCTCGGGCGTTGCGGCAAGCTCTTCCTGCTCAGCGATCAGTTCGTCCAGATCCTGCTTGGCGCGCTTTTCGGCTTCTTCAGCATGTTGCAGACGACCTTCAATGGCGCTGGCGTCGCGCTTGATATTGGCAATTTCCTCACGCGCGCGGGCCAATGATCCCTCCGCCTCGCGAAGGGCACGGTGGGCTTCCTGTTCGCCATTGCGCGCGGCTTCGATATCTTCTTCAAGACGTTCGACATTTTCACGTGCCGTATCGGCCTTTTCGACCGCAAGTTCGACCGCCTCGTCGACTTCCTCAAACTCAAGGCGCAATTCTTCAAGTCGATTACGTTGTCGCAAACGTGCTGCCGCTGGAAGTTCCGCACCAACCTTAATACGATAACCATCCCACCGCCAAAGCGCACCTTCGCGCGACACCAGCCGTTGCCCGGTTTTCAGCGTTTTGGCCAGCCAGTTCCCGGTTGCCTCGTCATCGACAACCCCGATCTGCCAAAGACGGCGGTTCAGCAATGCCGGACCTTCAACAAATTTCGCCAGCGCCTGAACCCCTTCGGGCAGGGCCGGGTCATCCGCGCCGGGATCGACCGCCGACCAGTGCATCGGCGCATCTTCGGTATCGGGTGCATCAAGGTCTTCGCCAAGTGCCGCGGCCATCGCCATTTCAAGACCGCTGGTCACCGAAAGCTTTTCGATCACCGCCGGGAATTGCTGATCGGCACCTCCCTTGACCAGACTTTCAAGCGCTTCGATTTCGGCCACAAGCCGTGCCTTGCGGCTTTCAACATCACGAAGCGCATCGCGCGATGCGGTTTCGGCTGCTTTCAGGCTGTCTTCACGATCCCGCAATTCGGCAAGGCGCATCTCGGCTTCTTCGATGGCAAGCTTGCGCTGCTCGCAAAGTTCCTCGCATTCCTCAAGCGCCAGACCGGCTTCTTCAAGGGCATCGGTAAAATCGGCTTCAACCCGGATATCATCAAGGCGTGCAACCGCCTCGTCATAGCGTTCAGTCAGACGCGACCGGCGGGCGGAAAGTTCGCTTAGCCGCTGCTGAACGCTTTTAAGTCGGGCTTCCTCGGCTGCGGCCCGGCTGGTCAGCTCGTCAACCTGCCCTTCCAGCGTCTCGACCCGTGCGGCCTGCTCGACGGCGCGTTCCTTTGCCTCGTCAAGCTCGTCATCCTCTCCGCCCTGCGCTTCGCGCAGTTCTTCGCGTTCATTTTTAAGCTTGTTCAGGGCACCTTCGGCGTCACTTGCCAGTTCGGCTTCACGTGCAAGATCGGCATCAATCTGCTGAATGCGCGCGCGAAGCTGCGACATCTGGGTTTCGATCTGAGCCTTGTCCTTGTCAAGCCCTTCGCGCTCTATCAGCATGCGCTGCAGGGCCGCTGCTGCATCGCTTTCCTTTTTGCGAAGTTCGGGAAGGCTTGCAGCAATATGGGCCTGAATGGTGGTGGCCTCGGTCACCTGACCGGTCAGGTCACGCACGGCACTCTCACCAAGCACCAGCAATTCACGGGCATCTGCCTGCCGTTTGTCGGCATCGGTCCAGCGGATGTGGAACAGCAATGCTTCGGTCTGGCGAATACTTTCGGAAAGTTTGCGATACCGTTCGGCCTGTCGGGCCTGCTTTTGCAGGGACGCGATCTGGCTATCAAGCGTCACCAGAACGTCTTCAAGACGTTCCATATTCTGTTCGGCATTTTTAAGCCGAAGCTCGGCCTCGTGGCGGCGCGAATGAAGGCCGGTGATCCCGGCGGCTTCTTCCAGAACAAGCCTGCGCTGGCTTGGCTTCGCCCCGATCAGGGCCCCGATCTTGCCCTGCGACACCATGGCGTTTGACCGCGCCCCGGTTGCCGCATCGGCAAACAGCAGTTGGACGTCACGCGCGCGGACATCCTTGCCGTTAACCTTGTAATTCGAGCCACCACTGCGTTCGATGCGTCGAACAACTTCAAGTGTCTCGTGATCGTTGAACATTGCCGGGGCTTTACGTTCCGCATTGTCCAGAACGACAGTAACCTCGGCAACATTTCGTGCAGGACGGGACGATGTCCCGCCAAAAATAACGTCGGACATGTCCGAGCCGCGCATCTGCTTGGCCGAGGTTTCCCCCATGACCCAGCGCAGCGCTTCGACAAGATTGGATTTGCCACAGCCGTTCGGACCGACAACCCCTGTCAGCCCGTCTTCCACCAGCAATTCGGTTGAATCGACGAAGGATTTGAACCCCGTCAGCCGTAGCGATTTAAACTGGACCAATCATGCCCCCGGTCCGTCCCTTCCCCTGATTGCCGGATGCCGCATTTTCGGCATCCGGCAAGATCACATTTATCAGTTGGTCAGTTCTTCAACCTTGTCTTCGAAGAATTTCAGATCGCGCGAACCGGCAAAGGTTTCGCCATCGATAACGAAGCTCGGCGTTGAATTGACCTTGAATTCCTGTTCACCGCGCATGCGCGATGCAACGATCCCGTCAATCAGGGCCTCGTCCGACATGCAGGCATCAACCGCATCGCTATCCATACCGGCAAAACGGACCACCTGTTTGATCCCTTCGATCGGGTCAGATGCACGTGCCCAGGTCATCTGCGATTTGAACAGCATCCCCAGAACACCGAAATAACGATCATCACCGGCACACTGTGCAACAGCAGCGGCGCGCACAGCAACACCATCCAGCGGATAATCGCGGAAGATCAGTTTCGCCTTACCGGTATCGATCAGCGATTTCTTGATTTCCGGCAGGGTTTCATTGTGGAACGCGGCGCAATGCGGGCAGGTCAGCGACGCATATTCAATGATCGTCACCGGCGCATCCGGATTACCAAGCACATGTTCCTTATATTCCACAGCCTTGGCCTGCTGCGCCCCGACAACACCAATCGCAAACGCGAATGCGACCGCAAAAAACTTAACTGCCTTCAGCAAGGAAACCTCCGTTAAAACAATATTTTGTGATTACAAGCCTGTTGCAGCGCGGGAGTCAACACGCCCCCCAAAAGCGCTAATGAGCCAACGAGTTGCCAACATCGTTTGGAAATGCGGCAACTCCGTGATCACACATTATGGGAAAATGATTCGATCCGGCCCGCACCGGAATAAGGCTTTGGGCCCCTGATTGGCAAATGACTTACACGTGATTTAAAATACAATTTCACCGGCTATTTCTTCTGTACCGGTTGCCCGCGTGAATGGACATCCCCCGAAATGCGACGTCCAAGTCGGGTCAGCACTTCGCGCAGATGTGGGTCTTCGATTTTGGCGATATCGACTTCACTGGTTTCGCGGATTGGGCCTTCGGGCACGTTTTCCGGTCGTTTGACCTTGCGTTCGGGGCGGGAAATATCGCCCTGCATCATCTTGATGCGTTCCACCGCGCGATACCCAAAATAGGTATTCACCCGGTCGATGATCTGCGGCATGCGGTGCTGCAATTCAATCGCCACCGGCCCGGTCACCCGGATCACAAGCGTCCCACCCCCGGCATTTTCACCCCGCGGCGGGTTGTATTTGACCGGCATGGTGAATTGTTCAAGGTCACGACCGACAATTTCCGCCCAGTGCAAAATGATTTCGGCCTGAAAGAAACCGCGTTTGCGCACCAGTGGGCGCGTCAGATTGCCAACCATGGCAGCGATATTACGCAGGCCCATCCGGCGTTCCGAGCTGCCCATCGGGGTAATTTTCTGGCTCTTTTTGACCGCATTTTTTGCCGCGACCATATCGGCACGCTGATCGGGCGTGCTATGTGTCGGCGTATCAGTCATATCTTTTTGCTTGCTCACGCCCGCTTCTTTCGTAGGGTCTGCTAAGAACCTAAACGTAATTACCCGTTTTCATCCCCGCAACATAACACGGGAACGCCGTGCATTTCACCAACGACGAAATCCATCACCTCGGCCGGACCATGCTGGACTGGTACGACCGTCATCATCGCACCCTTCCATGGCGCGCCGAACCGGGCGACGCACAGGACCCTTATCGCGTCTGGCTGAGCGAAATCATGCTCCAACAGACCACCGTGATTACGGTCGGTCCCTATTTCGCAGCATTTCTGCAACGCTGGCCGACCGTAACCGATCTTTCCAATGCCGATCTCGATGAAGTTCTGCATTCCTGGCAGGGGCTGGGATATTACGCACGTGCGCGTAACCTGCATAAATGTGCCAAGGTTGTTGCCAATGAGTATGGCGGCCGGTTCCCTGATACCGAGGAAGACCTTCTGAAGCTGCCTGGCATTGGTCCCTATACCGCCGCCGCAGTTGCAGCCATCGCCTTTAACCGCCATTCAAGCCCTGTCGATGGAAATATCGAGCGAGTCATTTCCCGTCTTTTTGCCCTTGAAACCCCGTTGCCCGACGTCAAACCTGAAATCAAGGAAAAGTCGGCGACCCTGACCCCGGCCGACCGGCCGGGCGACTACGCACAGGCACTCATGGATTTGGGGGCAACCATCTGTACGCCGCGTAATCCCGCATGCGGCATTTGTCCGTGGCAGGCCTCCTGCGAGGGCCGCAAATCGGGCATCGCCCCGGAACTGCCGAGAAAACGCAAAAAGCCTGCCAAACAGACCCGGGTCGGATATGCCTTCTGGATAAGGCGCGATGACGGGAAGATCCTTGTCCGCCGACGCCCGGAAAAAGGATTGCTGGGCGGACTTTACGAAGTCCCCGGTAGTGACTGGCGTGCGATTGATGCCCCGGACGACGTGATGCTGTCCGAAGCCCCGATCAAGGCCAACTGGACGGAACTGGATGGCACTGTCGGGCACACTTTCACCCATTTCCATCTCGATGTGACGGTTCTTGCCGCCAACATATCTGAAAGCGATGCCGCGAAGCTTGATGGCAGCTGGACAACAATTGACGGGTTATCGAAATTTGCCCTGCCGACGGTGATGAAAAAAATCGTGCGTCACGCACTGAAATATCGCTGACCACCGCTGCTTCAACCCATCCGTCAAAACACAAAAAGGCCCGCTGCCATTCTGGCGCGGGCCTTTTAAATTCTGTATTCGACCGATCAGGCGTAGATATCAATGACCTGTCCACGGCCCGTGCTGCTGGGCGGGGCCGATTGTTGCGATGTTTCGGTTTCTGCCACCTGATCGACCCGTTGGGTCGGCGGTGACTGAAGATCGTTACCACCTGTTTCGGCGATCGGCGCAGTTGCCTGCTGAATCTGGACCGGGTTCGGTGCGTAAGCGGCACTACCTGTTGCGCCAACCTGCATGGGGCTCTCCATCTATCCTTACGGATAATTCCAAGACCCAAGATATAACAAGAATTGCCGTCAAATGCAAAAGGCCGGACGGTTTCGCAACCGTCCGGCCTTCCAGATCAGATCATTTTACGCGTGCTGCGCTGCAAAAAATCAGGCGGAAACCTGTCCCATTTCCTTGCGAAGCTGACTGCGCAGATTGTCAATCACAACCAGTCGCCCGTCGCACTTGTAATGCCAGTAAGTCCAGCCATTACAAGCCTGTGCGCCCTGAACATGGGCCCCGATCTGATGGATCGAACCGGCATTGTCCTTATGACTGATTGAGCCATCGGCACGAACAAGCGCTGCAACATTGCCGCGGTTGTCATAAATCTTGTCGCCCGGCGCCAGAAGACCGCGTTCGATAACCGCACCAAACGGAATACGTGGAAGCGACCGCTTCGACTCCGTCATCTCGAGGCTCTCGCCATCAAGCATCTGAACCTTGGCAATGCGTTCCTTGGCGGCCTTGGCATATTCTTCTTCGCGCTCAAGCCCGATGAAATGACGGCCAAGACGACGCGCGGCCGCACCGGTGGTGCCGGTACCAAAGAACGGATCAAGCACAACGTCGCCCTGACGGGTCGTCGCCAGCAGAACACGCTGCAACAATGCTTCGGGTTTCTGGGTCGGATGGACCTTTTTGCCCTTTTCATTCTTCAGACGCTCGGACCCGGAACAGATCGGCAGCAACCAGTCGGACCGCATCTGCAATCCTTCGTTAAGCTGCTTCATTGCTTCGTAATTGAACGTGATCGCCTTTTGTTCGGCGTTTTTAGAACACCACAGCAGGGTTTCATGCGCGTTGCAGAAACGTTTGCCACGGAAATTCGGCATCGGGTTGGTTTTGCGCCACACGATGTCGTTCAGGATCCAGTAACCGATATCCTGCATCACCGTGCCGACACGATAAATGTTGTGATACGAACCGATCACCCAGATCGCACCGGTATCCTTAAGGATACGGCGCGCGGCGGTCAGCCAGTCACGGGTGAAATCGTCATAGTGACGGAAACTGTCAAACTGGTCCCAGTGATCGTCAACTGCGTCGACCTTGGAATTATTAGGGCGCAGCAGATCACCACCCAGCTGCAGGTTATAGGGCGGATCGGCAAAAATCAGATCGACCGACTTTTCCGGCAGGCTGTTCATCAGTTCGATGCAGTCCCCGACCATAACCTGATCAAGCGGTAAGGATGTCTTCTTTGTCATGATGCGTTCCAGGTTCCCCCATATTTCTTGAGGAAAGCATCACCGCAAAAAGTTAATAAACTCCGAAAATTTCCAAGGAGTCGCGACAGTTTCAAAGTAATTTCAGCCGTTTAGACAATCTTAACCGGTTCGGCTCAAAAACAGGAAGATTTTCGTCCCCGACATCAACAGCCCAAAACCCCGCATATTATCGTCGGACTCCATGTTTTATTCTGGTCTGACCGGATTGATGTGGGCCGATATGCCATGCGCATTCGCTGGTTCTGAATTCACGCATCCGTAAATCCACATAATTCAATACATCCTGATGTGAATTTGATTACAGCAATTTAGCCGAAAACGGCAATTTGACCATTTGGACAACTCTGTATTTGCCCTTCTTCTGATCATGTATACAATCTGCATATCAAATACGCAGAAAAGTAGAATTTCCAAGATTGGCAATAACCTGCAGGGGGACATCATGAAGTCTGGTACTTTCCATCTTTCCCGTCGCGCAATGCTGTCGGCCATGGCCGCAGTAGCCGCGGTGGTATCTTTTGGCCTTGGCGCACCGGCAATGGCCGCCGACCCGATCAAGGTTTCGGCGATCTACACCGTTCCGGTCGAACAGCAATGGGTTTCACGTATCCACAAGGCGCTGAATGCGGCCCAGGAACGTGGCGACATCACCTATGAATTTTCCGAAAACGTCGCCAATACCGATTATGAACGCGTGATGCGTGAATATGCCGAAAATGGCTCGGCCCTTATTCTGGGCGAAGTTTTCGGTGTTGAACGCGCGGCTCGGAAGGTTGCCGCCGATTATCCCGAAACCGCGTTTCTGATGGGTTCGAGCTTCGGCCCCGAAGGCGACAATTTCTCGGTCTTTGACAACTACATCCATGAACCAAGCTATCTGGTTGGCATGGCGGCTGGCAAGGCGACCAAATCGAACAAGATCGGCATGGTCGGCGGCTTTGCCATTCCGGAAGTCAACCGCCTGATGAATGCCTTTATGGAAGGTGCCAAATCGGTCAATCCGGATGTCGAATTCACCGTGACCTTCATCAATAGCTGGTATGACCCGCCCAAGGCCAAAGAAGCCGCGTTTGCGATGATCGATAAGGGTGCCGACGTCATGTATGCCGAACGCTTTGGCGTTTCGGATGCTGCCAAGGAACGCGGTGTTCTTGCGGTTGGCAACGTGATTGATACCGCAGCTGATTATCCGGGCACCATTCTGGGTTCGGCACTCTGGCATATGGAACCGACCGTTGATCACGCTATTGCCGCCGTCAAGGCGGGAGAATTCAAGGCCGAAGATTACGGCAAGTTCAGCTATATGGCACCGGGTGGCGGCACCGTCGTTCTGGATGGCGCCCTTCTGCCCGATGGAACCGTTGCCGAAGTTGAAGCCAAGCAGGCTGAAATTCTCGATGGCAGCTTTACCGTCAACGTAAATGACGAAGAACCGAAATCTTCCATGTAAGATTTCTTCCACTTTGCGGGCAGTCCGGTTTAAACATCGGACTGCCTTTCGTTTTCGGGGAACACCCCCCGCCGCTATCGCAATACGGCCAAGGCGTGACACATAAAAATTAACGGATCAGCCGGATGTCATCTGCTGCCAACCCATCTTTGGAAACGTCCCCGCAATTGCTGCTGCAACTGGCTGCAATCACCAAGAAATTTGGCCCCCTGATCGCCAATCACGCCATCGACCTTGATGTGCACAAGGGTGAAATCGTTGCCCTGCTTGGCGAAAACGGTGCGGGCAAAACCACCCTGATGAACATCCTGTTTGGCCATTATGTCGCCGACGGGGGAACCGTGATGGTCGCGGGTGCGGATGGCATCCTTGCCCCGCTTGAACCCGGTGCACCGCAAGCGGCCCTTGATGCCGGCATCGGCATGGTTCATCAGCATTTCACGCTGGCCGAAAATCTAAGCGGCCTTGATAACATCGTCCTTGGTACGGAACCGATTTTCCGCCTGCGCCGCGACCGCACCGGTGCACGGGCCAAACTGACGAAGCTGATGGCGGGATCGGGTCTTAACGTCGATCTTGATCAGCCGGTTCATAAACTGACCGTCGGCGAAAAGCAGCGCGTTGAAATCCTTAAAGCCCTTTATCGCGATGCCCGTTTGCTGGTGCTTGACGAACCGACCGCGGTTCTGACGCCGCAGGAGGCAGACAGCCTTTTTGCAACCCTTCGCCAGCTTGCCGCGACCGGGCTTTCGGTCATTATCATTGCCCATAAACTGGCTGAGGTTCTGGCGGTTTCCCATCGCATCGCGGTTCTGCGCGGCGGCAAAAAGGTTGGCGAAATGGCAACCGATCAGGCCGACCGGCGATCAATTGCCGAATTGATGGTTGGCCGCGATGTTCCGGTCAGCCGACGCAGCGAACGCGCACCGGGCAAACCGGTCATAGGACTTCGGGATGTTACGATTGATCGTGGCGATGCCAGACGTTCCCTTCATGGGGTGAACCTTATGGCGCGTGAAGGCGAAATTCTTGGCATTGCCGGGGTATCGGGTAACGGGCAGGCGGCGTTGGCACGATTGATTGCCGGGCTGGATCGTCCCGATGTTGGTTCAGTCGAGATTTTTGGTGAAAAAGTCACGAAATTCGATGCCCATCAGTTCGCCCAGAATGGCATCGCTCGCATTCCCGAAGACCGCCATCATGACGGCATGGTCGGATCGATGACGGTGGCGGAAAACATCGCCATTGAAGATGTCCGGTCCCGCGATTACCAGAAATTTGGCTTTCTTGATTTCGAGGCAATCCGCAAACGGGCCGAACATGCAATTGTAGATTATGATGTGCGCTGCCCGGGCCCGGATGCCCCCGCACGCCTATTATCTGGCGGGAATATTCAAAAACTTATCCTTGCGCGTGTTCTTGAAAAATCACCAAAACTGATCCTCGCCAACCAGCCATCACGCGGACTTGACGTTGGTGCGCAATCCGAAGTCCACAGGCGGCTTCTTGAGGCACGCGAAGGCGGGGCGGCGGTGGTTCTGATATCCGAGGATCTCGATGAACTTCTGACCCTGTCCGATCAGATTGCGGTGATTCATGCCGGTCATGTATCGGCAGCAATTGCGGCACATGATATCGACCGGTCCGAGCTTGGCCTGATGATGGCCGGACAGAAAAAAGGCGATAGCGATTTCGGGCCCGATAATTTTGAGTCCAGCACAAAGCCCCACGAAAAAACCGATGAAAATGCCCCAAGATCAGGAGACCCGGCGTGATCCGGTTTGAACCCCGCACCAATCCATCCGCAATCATGGTTTATGGCGTCCCCGTCATGGCGGCAATTATCGCCATTCTTCTGGCGGCGATCCCCCTTGCACTGGCTGGGGCACCAATCATCAAGGCGTATGGCCTGATGATTAGCGGCGCGTTCGGATCGATGTTTTCAATTTCGGAAATGCTGACACGCGCGACCCCACTGATCCTGACCGGGTTGGCAGCCGCCATCGCATTTCGGGCCAAGCTTTGGAATATCGGGGCCGAGGGGCAGCTTTACATGGGGGCCATGGCCGCCGTTGCCATCGGATCAGGCGTCATTGACGGGCCAAGCTATATCATGATCCCGGTGGTGCTGATTGCCGGGGCTGCTGCTGGGGCGGTGATGCTGATCGGGCCGACACTTTTGAAAACACGGCTGGGCGTGGACGAGGTCGTCACCACCCTGCTTTTGAATTTCATCGTCATTCTGTTTGTCCAGATGATGCTTGAAGGTGCGCTGAAAGACCCGATGTCGATGGGCTGGCCCCAGTCCGAACCGGTAATCGATAGCGCTGTTTTGCCGCCGCTGATCGAACGGATGCGGGTGCATCTGGGATGGGTGATCGCGCTGATCTGTGCCGTGGCTTTGGCGATTTTCGTCAAACGCACCGTCTGGGGATTTGAAATCCGTGCAGTCGGTGAAAATGCTGCGGCGGCGAAGTTTTCCGGCATTTCGGTGACCAAGACCATGGTGCTGGTCGCGATGCTGTCTGGTGGTTTGGCCGGACTTGCCGGTGTATCGGAAGTGGCGGGAACCCGTGGCTACCTCGCGACCGATCTGTCGCCGGGTTATGGCTATGCCGGGATCGTCGTTGCCATGCTGGCCCGGCTGTCACCGATTGGCGTGATCATTTCTGCTTTGTTTGTGGCGTCGGTTTTTGTCGGTGCAGATTCCATGAGCCGCGCGATTGGCGTTTCAAGCTATCTGGCCGATCTGATTGTTGCGATGGCGTTGCTGTGCGTTTTGATCGGCGGGTTTCTGACCCGGTTCAAGGTCCATTTCGAACGCCAGAAATCGGCGGGTTAAGGGGAAAGACCATGGAAATCATCGATATCCTTTTGACCGCAAATTTCTGGGCCGCAGCCCTTCGTATTGCAACACCGCTGATTTTCGGGGTGCTGGGCGCGCTGATTTGTGAACGCGCCGGAGTTCTTAACCTTGGCATCGAAGGCATTTTCACCGCCGGGGCGATGGCAGGATGGATGGCTGTCTGGCTGGGTGCCGGATTATGGGGTGGCGTTCTGGTCGCCGCCCTGGCCGGGGGCTTTTTCGGCCTGATCCACGCGATCCTGACCGTGCCGCTTGGCCTGTCGCAACATGTTTCGGGGATCGGGGTCACGTTGCTGGCGACCAGTCTGTCGTATTTCACCTATCGCACGGCATTACCCGATGTGTCGTCCCCGCCGCGGATTATCCCGTTCCAGCCGCTTGATATTCCAATCCTGTCGGATTTGCCGTTTATCGGCCCGGCACTCTTTTCTCAAACAGCCCTTACGATGCTGGCGCTTGTCATGGTGTTTGTCACCGGCTGGGTTTTGTATCGCACCCCGCTTGGCCTTGCGATCCGGGCGGTTGGCGATAATCCGTCCTCGGTCGAGGCGCAAGGGTTATCGGTTTATGCACTACGCATCGGGGCCGTGGTTGCCGGATCAAGCCTGATGGCTATGGGCGGTGCGTTTCTGACCATGTCGGCGTTTGATGCATTTTTCTTTGGCATGATCAATGGCCGTGGCTGGGTTTGTATTGCCCTGACGGTGTTTGCAAGCTGGCGACCGGGCAAGGCGTTGCTGGGGGCGTTACTGTTTGGCGCGTTTGATGCATTTCAGGTCCGCCTGCAAACCGAGGTCGGTGCGTTCCTGCCATCGCAGGTTTTCCTGATGATGCCTTATCTGTTATCGATTGCCGCCCTGATCATTGTCGCGCGCAAGGCCGACTATCCCAAGGCATTGCTGGTGCCATGGTTTAAGGGACAGCGTTGACTTGCATCGCTGCCTTTACCCAAGAGTCTGATGATTTACACGCCCCACTTTCGAAGGATGCCGTCATGCAAGCCGATCTGATCCTGAAAAATGCCAATCTGCCCGATGGTCGTACCGGCATTGATATCGCATGCAAGGATGGCAAGATCATCGAAATCGGGCCGCAATTGCCGATCCTGGCGGCCGAGGAAATCGATTGCGACGGAATGCTGGTCAGCCCGCCCTTCGTCGATAGCCATTTCCATATGGATGCGACCCTGTCGCTGGGCCTGCCAAGGATGAATGAGTCAGGTACGCTGCTGGAAGGCATCGCACTTTGGGGCGAGCTTAAGCCGCTTTTAACGATAGAGGCAGTGATCGAACGTGCGCTTCGTTATTGCGATCTGGCAGTGTCCAAGGGCCTGCTTGCCATTCGAAGCCATGTCGATGTCTGTGATGATCGTCTACTGGCGGTTGATGCGTTGCTTGATGTCAAAAAACAGGTCGCGCCCTATATTGATCTGCAACTGGTGGCGTTTCCACAGGACGGTTATCTGCGCAGCCCGACGGCAAAGCAGAATGTCATTCGCGCACTTGATAAAGGTGTCGATGTTGTTGGCGGCATTCCGCATTTCGAGCGCACCATGGCGGACGGCGCGCAAAGCATCACCGAACTTTGCGAAATGGCGGCCAACCGGGGCCTTCGGGTTGATATGCATTGTGATGAAACCGACGACCCGCTGTCACGTCATATCGAAATGCTGGCCTATGAAACGCAGCGCCTTGGCCTTCAGGGGCGGGTCGCCGCATCGCATCTGACATCGATGCATTCGATGGATAATTATTATGTATCGAAACTGATCGCCCTGATGACCGAGGCCGAGGTCAGCGCGATTGCCAATCCGCTGATCAACATCACCCTTCAGGGACGTCACGATACATATCCCAAACGCCGCGGCATGACGCGTGTGCCAGAATTGCGCAAGGCGGGTCTTACCGTGGCATTCGGCCATGATTGCGTGATGGACCCCTGGTATTCTATGGGATCGGGCGATATGCTTGAAGTCGCATCGATGGGGCTTCATGTGGCGCAGATGACATCACGTGATGATATCCGGGCGTGTTTTGACGCGGTAACAACCGAACCTGCAAAGATCATAGGGCTTGAAGGATACGGGATTGCGGTTGGCAACAATGCCGATTTCGTAGTGTTGCAGGCCCGCGATACAATAGAAGCCATCCGGCTGCGCGCCAACCGGCTTTATGTCATCCGGCGTGGCAACATCATCGCCGAAACCCCGTTGCAGCAAACCCGCCTGCATCTTTCGGAACGGCCAGAAACACTGCGCGGCGATGATTATGCTCCCCGTTCGGGCGATCAACAGGAATAGCGGAAACATCATGTTTTACGAACCCGGAAAAACACCCCATAACCTGCCGCATGATCCGTTCAAGGCCTGTGTCGCGCCACGTCCGATTGGCTGGATTTCGACGGTCGATAAACACGGGCGCGCCAATCTGGCCCCCTATTCGTTTTTCAATGCAGTCTGCGGCAATCCGCCGATGGTCATGTTTGCATCTGGCGGATCAATTGACAGTCTGAACAATGCGCGGGGAACTGGCGAATTTATCGCCGCCGTTGCCCCGCGTGCGATGCTGCGCGAAATCAATTTCTGTTCGGCACCGCTTCCGCCCGAACAGGACGAATTTGATTATGCCGGTCTTGAAAAGGAACCGGGTCAAACGGTCGCCGCCCATCGGATCAAGGGGGTGCCGATCCATATGGAATGCAAGGTGTTCCAGATTGTCAATCTGCCTGGCCACACCCCGCAAAGCAAAAACGCGATGGTGATCGGTACAGTGGTCGGTTTGCATATCGATGATGCAATCATTCGTGACGGCATGGTCGATGTCACCCTGTTCGAGCCACTGGCACGACTGGGCTATCACGAATATGCCAGTGTTGCGGAAACCTTTACTGTCCGGCGCGAGGATTTCTGGTAACTGCCCCGCCGGCTCACGACGATAAATTACGACTTTCTGTTGTTTCACGGAAACGACGCACAACCGCAAACAAACTGTCACAGTAAAATTCTAATGTGAACTCCATCACTTGCGCCTGAACCGATGCTTAAACCGGGTTCGGGCGTTTCTTCGTATGCATTACACGATGTGGGGGATCACACCATGAAACGGACGATTGCAGCCGGTTTTGCCGGTATTGCGGCCATGCTTCTTGCGACAACGGCAATGGCGGGTGACGTCAAGGTTTTCGAAACCAAAAGTGCAATTAACAATCTGTCGACCGTCATGGTGGATGGCGGCAAGGCACGTGACCTGACGGTTGGTTTCGGTTCGGGTGCCTATCGCCGTCCGGGTGATCCGGCCAATATGTTTTATGCGGTATCGGATCGCGGTCCGAACTTTGTTTGCGATGACGTACAGGACGTGCTTGGCGTTTCCGAAGATGTCGTTTGCCAGGGCCGTAAGGTTCGCGTCTATCCGACCCCGGATTATTCGCCGTCGATCTACACCATCTTCCTGAATGATGACGGCAGCTTTGACGTCAAGGATGTCATTGCGCTGAAAGACCAGAATGGTGTGCCGCTGACCGGTTTGACCAACAAACTGTCAGTTGCCAAAACCGAAAAGCCGGTCGATGCCAATGGCAAGGAACTGGCACAGTCGGTTTCGTCGATCGATGCCGAAGGTATCATTCGCCTGTCGGATGGTTCGTACTGGATCGGTGAAGAAAATGGCCCGTCGATCCTGCATGTCGCTGCTGATGGCACGGTTAATGAACGTATTGTTCCGGCCGGCTCGGAAAAGGACTTCGAAGGTGCTGCCTACAAGGTTAGCGGCGGTCTTCCGGCGATCCTTGTCACCCGCCAGACCAACCGCGGCATTGAATCGATGGCCGTGTCGCCCGATGAAAGCAAACTGTATTTCATGGTGCAGAACCCGCTGGCGAACCCGAATGCCGATACGTACAAAACCGCCAAGAATACCCGTCTGTTTGTCTATGACCGCGTAAAGGGCGAGCTTGCAGGCGAATATATCTATCAGCTTGATGATCCGCAGACCTTCCGCAACGATCCGTCCGATAAACAGAATGCTCCGCGCATTTCCGAGGTCCTTGGCCTTGGCGATGACCGCCTGCTGGTTCTGGAACGGACCGACGGCACCACCAAACTGCATGAAGTCAAACTTGATGGTGCATCGAACATTCTGGCATCGCGCTGGGACGACATGTCGACCAGCCCGTCGCTTGAACAGGAAAACGACCTGTCAAAGCTTGACCTGAAGGCAGTTGTTAAAACCCTTCGTTTTGACAGTGCCGATTATCCGATGGCCCCGACCAAGATCGAAGGTCTTGCGGTTATGGGTGACGGTGCGCTCGCCCTGATCAATGACAACGATTTCGGAATTAAGGGCGATGCCACCAAGGTACTTCTGATCGACGGTCTGGTTCAGGCCGACAAGTTCTGATCGGTAATCCGGGCACCTGACGAAGCGGGAAAGCTGTTATGCGGCTTTCCCGCTTTTTTATTGGGCAAAATCAGCGTAAAAGCGGCCCATGAAAAACGATCAGACACACACCACCCGGACTTTTGACATCCCCGACGGTATCGATGCAGTCATCGAACCGATGGATGCGACCGGCTATCTCGCCCCTGTCGGCTTTGAAGATCAGTTGCGCGCCGAACTTGGCGACGTGATCGAAAGCCACGACCGGCTGATGTTTGCACCCGGCGCTGAACGCCGGGTTTTCTGGGCACAGAATGTCTGGCGCAACCCGGTGCGTATGGCAATCCCGTCGATCAAGGGTGCGGCCAAAATCCTGAAATTCAATCAGCGCAACTGGGCCATGTTCAAATTCGATCATTTTTCGCGTGCGAAACTGATCGAGGCCAACCTGCCGCATGTATCGGCCAAACGGCAGGTTTTTGGGGAACCGGCCCCGACCGCGCCACTGGGTTCATGGACATTGACAGATCCCGATACGATCATCGCGTCGATGGATTGTTCCAGCCCGTGGAAAAACGGCGAGGTCGAGTTTGAAGAAGACAAGACCACCCCGCCCAACCGCGCCTATCTGAAACTGTGGGAAGCCTTCACGCGGCTTGGGGTAACACCGCAAGCTGGTGATCGCACCATGGATCTGGGCGGCAGCCCCGGCGGCTGGACATGGGTTTTGCATGAATTTGGCACCGATGTGATCAGCATCGACAAGGCGCGGCTTGACCCCAAGATCGCCAAATTGCCACGTGTCGATTTCCGGCAGGAAAGCGCATTCGGACTTAACCCCGATGAAGTCGGTTATATCGACTGGCTCTGTTCGGATGTGATATGTTATCCGGACCGGTTGTTCCAGCTGGTCAATCAGTGGATGGATGCCGGGATGGCAACCAATTTCATCTGCACCATCAAGCTGCAGGGCGACACTGATTATTCTGCTATTACCCAGTTTGCCGACATTCCCGGATCAAAGGTCGTGCATCTTTACAACAACAAGCACGAACTGACCTGGATGAAGGTCCCCGGCGTGACCGATCAGGACTGACTGCGCATCAACTCGTCCAATCAGGCTTCGTCATCCCCGTCATAGGTGGGGATCGTCGGATCAATCGGGTAATAGTCGCCCTTGTCCTTGCAAAACATCTGGGCAGATGTCGATATGCCCGATGCACCATCAAGCGTTCCGGGTGTAATCGCAACTTCCTGCGAACGGACCGGTCGCCAGAACAGGGATGATCCGCATTCCTTGCAAAAGCCCCGGTCACTTTGATCGGAAAGGCGATACCAGCGCAATCCTTCTTCGCGGATCAGATGCAGGGCATCCTTTTCCACCCGGGCATATGAACTGACATGGCCATGCAGTTTACGGCACAGTTTGCAGTGACACATCTTGGTATCATGCAATTTGCCGTGCACTTCATAACGGACTTCGCCGCAATGGCAGCCGCCAGAATGAACTTTCCCGGATGGTATCGATGCGTTCATCTACCTTCCCCTTCTGATCAAACTCCGTTTCCCAGTATCTGGGCGATGATGCATGTCATGCAAGCATGACATGTTACAATATCAATGTAATTGCTGGCAAAATTGCGACGATAATGTTTGAGCTTCGTCACAAGCAGTCCTATTCTGCCGCTTCTGTTCGGGCCCCGGATGATGACGCCACCGCGCCAGATGCCATCCGTCGCCTTGCCTCACAAGCGATGGGATATCATGACCGATCTGTCCTTCCATTATGATGTGCTTGTCATCGGCAGCGGTGCTGCCGGTTTATCCACTGCACTGAAACTCGCCCCGCATGTAAAGGTAGCCGTTCTATCGAAGGGCAAGATTGACGATGGTTCAACCAACTGGGCGCAGGGCGGGATTGCCGCCGTTCTTGATGCCGCCGACAGCATCGAAAGCCATGTCGAAGATACTCTGATTGCCGGTGCCGGACTGTGCAAACGCGATACCGTCGAATTTGTAGCGCGCAATGCCCCCAATGCCATCAAATGGCTTGATGAACTTGGCATCCAGTTGACCCGTGATCCGGAGGGCGGCAATGACCAGCCCTTTCACCTGACACGTGAAGGCGGGCACAGCCACCGCCGCATCGTTCATGCTGCCGATGCCACCGGGCGGGCGGTACAGACCACCTTGCAGGGTGAGGCCGCCAAACATCCGAACATCAAGATTTTTGAAAATTACCTTGCGATTGATCTGGTGACCGACCGCAAGCTTGGCGGTGAAGGCCGCCGATGCATCGGGGCCTATGCGCTTGATCTGACAACCGGCAAGGTCCGGTCGTTCAATGCGCGCACCGTGGTGCTTGCCACCGGGGGGGCGAGCAAGGTTTACCGGTTTACATCCAACCCCGACGGATCAACAGGCGATGGCATTGCCATGGCATGGCGTGCGGGTTGCCGGGTGATGAATATGGAATTCAGCCAGTTTCACCCGACCTGCCTGTATCATCCGCAGGCCAAATCATTCCTGATTACCGAGGCCGTTCGGGGCGAAGGTGGCAAATTGCTGCTGGCCGATGGTACGCGTTTCATGGACCGGTTTGACGAACGCGGCGAACTGGCCCCGCGTGATATTGTCGCGCGCGCGATTGACCATGAAATGAAGCGGCTGGGTGCGGATTGCGTTTACCTTGATATCACGCACAAGGGCGAGGATTTCATCCGCGAGCATTTCCCCACCATCCATGAAACCTGCCTGACATATGGCATTGACATGACCAAACAGCCGATCCCGGTTGTTCCGGCAGCGCATTATACCTGCGGCGGGGTTTTGACCGACCTTCGCGGGCGCACCGATCTGACCGGGCTTTATGCGATTGGCGAATGTGCGGGAACGGGCCTTCACGGTGCGAACCGGCTGGCGTCGAACTCGCTTCTGGAATGTCTGGTATTTGGCGAGGCGGCGGCAAGCGACATTGTCGAAGCCCTTCCGGTTGATGACCGCTTCAATGACCTGCCGGACTGGGACGAAACCGGGATTACCGATTCCGACGAGGAAGTCATCGTTGCCCATAACTGGGAACAGTTGCGCAACGTGATGTGGGACTTTGTTGGCATTGTGCGCACCACCAAGCGTCTGCAACGTGCGCAGCATCGCATTGATCTGCTGTTATCAGAAATCGACGAATATTACGGCAATTTCCGTGTCACCAATGACCTGCTTGAATTGCGCAACCTGTCGGTGGTTGCCAAGCTGATCATCCAGTCGGCATTGTGGCGCCATGAAAGCCGCGGTCTGCATTACACCACCGATTACCCGGAACGCGATGACAGCGCCACCCCGCGCCAGACCATTCTGGTACCCGAAAACTTTGCCGGCCGCTGGGTCGTATCGGGCCAATGGAAAACCTGATCGGAGAAACAGCCATGACCGCCACCCTGATAGGTATCGCCCGCAAGACCCGTTCCCGTGCACCGATGGAAACACTGGACAAGGTTAATGTCAGTCTTGATCTCGGTGTTGATGGCGATTATCGCGGCAGGCTTCGCAAACGCCAGATCACGGTTCTGGCCGAAGAGGACTGGCTGGCGGCCTGTGCCGAGATTGACCACGCGGATTTGCCATGGACCACGCGCAGGGCCAATTTGCTGGTGCGGGGAATGAAACTGCCACGAACGCCGGGGGCACGTATCCGGATCGGTGATCTGGTCCTTGAAATCACCGGCGAAACCGATCCCTGTAGCCGGATGGAAGAAGCCGCCGCAGGCCTTGAAAAGGCGCTTTCCCCCGATTGGCGGGGTGGTGTTACGTGCCGCACCATCGAACCCGGTGCAATCCGCGTTGGGGACGCGGTTGTTTCTGTCTGACCGGTACTGCGTTCCATCTGGAAATCCCCTGTCGGCTTCCCACTTAAAAGGCAGAAGCATGGTCGGGGGAAAGAATGGAACTTGCTCCAATACCGCATAACGAAGCCGAACGTCAGGCCGTCATTACGCGAATGCGCATCGCAACCTTTGATGCAGAACCGGAACTGGATCGTATCACGTCGCTTGCCAAGCGTATCTTTGACGTCAAATCGGCCACGGTGACGGTTCTGGACCATGACCGGCAAATTTTCAAATCACGGGCAAATTTCGAAAAACTCGAAAGCAGCCGTGATATTTCGTTCTGCGGACATGCAATCACCCGAACCGGACCAATGGTGATCAACGATGCGCGTGCCGACCAGCGATTTTGCGACAATCCGTTGGTGGCGTGTAACGAACCGATCATTTTTTACGCCGGAATGCCTGTGCATCATCACGAGGGTTATCCGATCGGAACGCTTTGCATCTTTGACAACAAACCGCGCGAGATGAGCGAACGCGATATCGATAACCTCAAGGACCTTGCCTATCTGGTCGAGATGGTTTTGCTGCTGCGGTTTGCGCAATTCAGCCAGAAACGCCTTTTGCAGAACCTTGATGATGCGGTGCGCCAAAGCATGATGGACCCGATGACCGGGCTGTGGAACCGGCGCGGGCTTGACGAAATCCTTGATCGCGAGCTGGCTCCGGATGGCGCACCGGTCCCCGAACCCTGTGGCGTTCTGTTGTGCGATATCGATCACTTCAAAGCGGTCAATGATACTCACGGGCATCTGATCGGCGATGAGGTGATCATCAGCATTGCGGGAATGCTCAAAAATCATCTGCGGGAAAACGACATCATTGCCCGTGTCGGCGGCGAGGAATTTGTCTGTGTCATTCCCGGCATGACGCGTGACATGACACCGAAAATCGCCCAGAAACTATGCGATATCCTACGCAATACCCCGATTGAAACGAGCGAAGGTAAAACACTTGATCTAACAATCTCCATCGGGGCGACGTGGCTTTCGCCCGTTATGGGCCCGATCAACCGAAAGGCCGTTTTTGAAACGGCGGACGAGGCACTTTATAGCGCAAAATACAGCGGCCGTGACAGGGTTGTCTTCAATGCTGAACCGCTGAAAGACCGCACCAAAGGACTACTTGAACGACACTAGATTCTACCTAAAATAGATCAATGTCGTCACAGGAGATTCGGCTTGAAAGTTGCACCGATACCGGAAAACGAAAGCGAACGGCAGAAATCGCTTGAAAGCATGGGTATTCTGTCGACACCTCGCGACCCGGAGCTTGACCGGATCACGCGCTTGGCCGAACGCATTTTCAAGACCGAGTTTACGGCAATTTCCCTGCTTGACGGCGATCGGCAGTTTTTCAAATCACGGGTCAATCTGAGTGCGTCCGAAACATCGCGCGATATTTCGTTCTGTGGGCATGCCATCATGCATGACGCGCCGCTTGTCGTTGGCAATGCAATCAATGACGAGCGTTTCAGCGACAATCCGCTAGTGGCGGGTGCCCCTCATATCCGGTCTTATGTCGGTGTTCCGCTTTCGAACGCGGAAGGATTCAAGCTTGGTACACTTTGCATTATCGATTCAAAAACGCGCAATTTCTCAGATAGCGAAATCGAAACCCTGAAGGATCTGGCCCACTGGGTCGAAACCGTTCTGGCGCTGCGCTATACCGAACGCAGCCAGAAACAGCTTCTGGCCGACCTTGATGCCGCCCATCGCGATGTGATGATCGACAGCCTGACCGGGGTGTGGAACCGCCGCGGGCTCGAGGAATTGCTGGCGCGCGAAATGTCGAGTTCGCGGATAAAAGGGGGTTCGGCGGGTATCTTCATGCTCGATATCGACCATTTCAAAAAGGTCAATGACAGCTATGGCCATCTGATCGGTGACAAGGTGATACAAGGGATTGCCGCGATCATGTCATCCAGCCTGCGCGATCATGACATTGTCGGCCGGTTCGGTGGCGAGGAATTTGTCTGTATCCTGCCCGGGCTTCGCCTCGAACAGACCATGTATCTGGGTTACAAGCTGTGCGATACGGTGCGTGATCAATGCCGGGTCAGCGATATGAACGGCAATCCCGTTCCAATCACGGTCAGTGTCGGGGCGACCTGGATATCCAATGAATCAACGGGACAGTACGAGCCTCACGACATCCTTAGAATTGCCGACGAAGCCCTTTACGAGGCCAAGGAAAGCGGACGTGATACCGTGCGTTATCGTGCGCTTTATACATTTGGCAGTCTCGACGATCTTAAGGATTGATCGCGGCCATAACCCGATCACGAAGGGCATCAGGCCCTAGTTCATATAATCCATCAAGGGCGATATAGGGGTCCCCGCCAAGCTTCAGCAGGCGGGCAAAGGCAGGCTCGGTTTTAACTCCGCCCCGTTTCAATTGCCGGATATCTGATGCAAAGCGTTCGCCCAGAAGAGCGATCACGCGCGCCTCGACCAGCATATGGCGAAAGCCGAACTGGCTTTGCGATGGCGTGCCTGTGGCAAAAATTTCGACCGGAAGGTCATCCAGAACAAACCGCACGACAATGGCCGAACCGACATGCTGCGTCGCTGGACGGTGATGCAACCCAAAACCATCAAGATAACCAAACGACGTCTGCACCCGGGCTTCGAGACCGTCAGCATCCGGGCAATAGCACAAAATATCGACATCTGATCCGACGATATCAAGATTTATCGGAAAAGTTCCGGCAACAATGGGATCAAACCCGGCAAGTTCATTCCAGATGCCATGCTGCAAAAGCAGACCGGCGGCCTTTTGACCACGCGCGGAAACGGATCGCAAAACATCAAGACCGCGAAAGGCATCGGGCATGAGACTTTCGGGCCAATCCATTACCGGTTGGTTCATTGATAAATCCATTCCATTTCTTGACCCGTCTGCCATTGCACGGGATATGTAATGAAATCAAATATTTTTGGCGCATGCGCGATCTGTTGATCAGATACCCACGCCGATTTCGGGACATGCCATCATATGCTTGACGTTCTGGACATCACCAGCCCCATCTTTCTGATCATCGCCTTGGGCTATTTCGCGGTCCGGCAAAATATCATATCGCAGGATGTGGCGCGCGGCATGGGCGCGTTCGTGATGAATTTTGCCCTGCCTGCCCTTCTGATCAAGACGCTATCGGGGCGCGAACCGGCCGAAATCATTCACGGCGAATTTCTGATCGCTTATGGCGGCGGGTCGCTGATCATGTTGACGCTGGGCATCGCCTATACACGCTTTATTGCGCGGAAATCCTTTGCCAATGCGACCCTGCAGGGTCTTGGCATGTCTTTTTCCAATAGCGGCTTTATCGGTTATCCGGTGGCGGTACAGGTGCTTGGCCCACCGGCAGCAATCGCGCTTGCACTATGTGTAATGATCGAAACACTGGTAATGATGCCGCTTGTTCTTGTTCTTGGTGACAGTGCCAATAACAACGGCCACGGACGCCTTCACGTTCTTGGAAATGCGATAAAAAGCCTGTGCAAGACACCAATCATCATTGCGATTTTTATTGGGCTTTGTCTTGCCCTTACAGGAATCAACTTGCCCGGTCCGGCCCTGAAGGCAATCGATATGCTGGCCATGGCATCCGGCCCAGTGGCCCTGTTTGTCATCGGTGCGGGATTGGTCGGGTTGAAGCTGAAAGGCATGCGGATTGACATGGCCCGCATTGTCTTCGGCAAGCTGGTCCTGCATCCGGTTGCCGTATTCACTCTGGTCTGGATACTGCCGCCAATGGAACCGGTTTTACAGATTGCGGCAGTCAGTTTCGCCTGTTCTCCGATGCTAAGCATCTACGCCATCTTTGGGCAACGTTATGGCCATGAAGGATTGTGTGCCGCATCGCTTATGGTTGCAACATTGCTATCCTTCATCACCATTTCAACGGCACTTTGGCTTCTTGATATCACGCAGGTCTTCGGGCCCATGCCCTAAGTGGGCTTAACCACCCGGCCCGCGACCACCGTTACGGCCGAATGGCGGCGGAGGAGGACGATCCCCCGGAAAGCCTTTTGGCCCGCCAAAACCACCGCCGGGTCGTTGGCCGCCCGGTCCGCCACCTGGTCCACCGCCCGGTCCAAGACCACCCGGCCCCCGGGCAAAGCTTGGATCGGATTGGCCCGCAAGAAAGCGCGGAATGAAGGGGAAACTTTCTGTCACGAAATAGGCATAGGTACCGCCGGGGTATTCCGGGGTAACGGTTTCACGGCCATTGGCTTCGTCAAGGTCACCAAGGCCGGGGACAAATTCATAATCTTCGCCAAAGGTGCCATCATAACTGCCACCCGGCCCGCCCGGACGCACACCTTTTTTCACGCGCCACGAACTACTCAGCGCCTTGACCCCGGCATCAGGTCTCTCAGGATCGTGATAGCCAAACAGGGCATAGATCGGGAAACCATCTGCGGCGAAACCGATGCGGATTGAATGCTGTTCCGGTGACCAGCTTTTGATCAAACCCTTTGGCATGCCGTGATAGTGATACGTGCCATCGGGCTGCACATGGGCGTTGTTTTCATCAAGACCAAGATCAAGCGTGGGCGATATCGCCTCGTACCGCCATCCGGATTGCCGATCACGCTGCCAGTATTCAGCGGTGAAAGGGTCAAACGGCACCCCATTGACCGCAATCCCGAACAAACCGTGGGTGTTGGGTATGAAGCGCCCGGTTCTTTGCGGATTGACCGGCAGACGAAATTCAAGCGACTGTGCCTTGATGCTGTTAGGATTGTGACGATTGGGGAAGCTGCCGGTCGCGTGATCCGGGATCGCGTTGGAGCGGATGTAACGATATTGCCCGTCTTCGCGGATATTGACCTCATTGCTGATCGCCCAGGCCTGCCGCACCGGGTTAAGCACCATAGCCGCGAGCGGCAACATGCCAAGCCCGACCAGCATATTGCGACGCATCCGGTCAATTTCGGATGCGTGATTATCGCGATAAACGCCTTCATCCACCTCATGATCGTGATGAGGATGATGGTGATCATGACCTTGATGATCATGTCGGCCTTTTAGTCTCATTACTGTTCCCCCCGGTTTCTTCCCCCGACCGGACGGCTCCCAATGCCATCCGATTTTATAGTGGAGATTGAAACGGGAGGATTCCAGTAAAAAAACGTCCTAAGTGGTCGCTTCCCCGGCATGGGCAAGGATTTCTTCGGCCTCTCGGATTTCCTGCTGCTGGGCCCACATTTCGGCATAAAGGCCGTCCTGTTCCAAAAGGTCCTGATGGCGACCACGTTCCGCGACCTGCCCGTCACGCAACACGATGATTTCATCGGCATCGATCACGGTCGAAAGCCGGTGCGCAATCACCAGCGTCGTATGCCCGCGCGACACATCGCGAAGTGCCTGCTGGATGTCTTTTTCAGTACGGGTATCAAGGGCCGATGTTGCCTCGTCAAAGATCATGACTTTCGGACGTTTCAGCAACATGCGCGCAATCGACACACGCTGCTTTTCTCCGCCGGAGAGTTTAAGCCCACGTTCACCGACCATGGTTTTAAAGCCCTGCGGTAGACCGGCGATGAAGCCATCGATACTGGCGAGTTTGGCAGCATTGTTGATTTCCGCCTCGTCCGCGCCGGGTCGGCCATAGGCGATGTTATAGGCAATCGTATCGTTAAACAGGACCGTGTCCTGCGGGACGATACCAATCGAGCGACGCAGGGATGTCTGCGACACATCGCGGATATCCTGCCCGTCAATCGTGATCCTGCCCGATGATACATCATAGAAACGGAACATCAGACGGGTCAGGGTCGACTTTCCCGCCCCGCTTGGCCCGACGACAGCAACGGTTTTGCCCGCCGGAACCTCGAAACTGACACCTTTCAGTATCTGGCGGTCAGGGTTATAGGCGAATTTGACATCCTCGAACCGGATTGCCGCCTCACCGCAGGCCAGTGGCGGTGCGCCCACCTTGTCTTCGACTTCCTTTTCAACATCGAGTAACGAAAACATGCGTTCCATGTCAGTCAGCGACTGCTTGATCTGGCGATAGACAAAACCAAGGAAGTTCAGCGGCATATAAAGCTGCAAAAGATAGGTATTCACCAGCACAAAGTCGCCAACGGTCATATTGCCGCTTTTAACGCCATTTGCCGCCAGAAGCATGTTCAGAACCAGACCGACTGCAATGATCGCACCCTGCCCGATATTGAGTTTGGACAGGGATTCCTGTGACTTCACCGCCGCCGTTTCATAGCCGCGCAGGGCATTGTCATAACGACGGGATTCGTGATCCTCGTTATTGAAATACTTGACCGTTTCATAGTTGATTAAACTGTCGATGGCCTTGGTGTTGGCCTCGTCATCGCGCTGGTTCATTTCGCGGCGGAACTTCATTCGCCATTCGGTGACGATCAGGGTAAAGGCGATATAGATCACGATGGTGACAAACGTGATCAGCGCGAACCAGAAATCATACAGCACCCAAAGAATGCCCGAGACCATGAAGATTTCAAGCAGGGTCGGCAGGATGTTGAACAGCATGAAGGATAAAAGGAATTCGATCCCCTTGACCCCGCGTTCAATCGCGCGCGAAAGCCCGCCCATCTGGCGATCCAGATGGAACCGCAGCGACAGGGCATGCAGATGTTCAAAGACACCAAGGGCGGATGTCCGAATGGCGCGTTGCGCGACCTTGGCAAAAACGGCGTCGCGCAATTCCCCGAAGGCCGAGGATAAAACACGCACAAGTCCGTAAGCGACGATCATCCCCACTGGCACAACGATCAGGGATGTCGTGTCCGCCCCTGCGGAGCCGGTACCAGCTTTGCCGCCGCCAAGGGCATCAACCGCGTATTTATACAGAACCGGGACATAAACGTTGGCGATCTTCGCCCCGACCAGAAACAGCAGGGCGATCACCACACGGGTCTTGAGTTCGAACTCGCCACGCGGCCACAGATACGGCAGAAAAGTTTTAACGACACCAAATTCAGCGCGGGCTGATGGCTGGTTATCACCCATGTTTTTCAACTTCTTATCCCCTGGTGGGCACCATGTGGCGTGTCCGACACAGCCCCGGCTTTCTAATTGACGTCCCGCTTTCCCAAAACAACAGATGGCCCGTAATCAATGATTTGGCAAGCAAGCTGGACAAGAAAGCGTGTCTTTCCGTCTACGGGATAGTTCGCAAAACATTGATTTATCGACGCTAGACGATTGCAGTTGCGCGGTCAGAGGGATATTTTGTCAAATTGTCGATAAAATTGCGATAAGCCCGCCCCGGCAATTCCGGCCCGCGGGACATCTTCAAGGAACGGAACCAGGACCATGACGGCACTTGCCAGCATCGAAAACCAGAACATTGCAGCATTAATGCGCGACATGGGCATCAATGCCCGTGAAGCTTCGCTGAAACTGGCACAGGTCCCGTCCGAACCAAAAACCGCCGCCCTTAAAGCGGCCGCGCGCAAATTGCGCGAAAATGCCGATGTCATTCTGGCCGCCAATGCACGCGACATGGAAGCAGGTCGCGCCAAGGGTCTGACGCCCGCACTGCTGGACCGCCTTGCGCTTGATCCCACGCGCATCGAAAGCATGGCGTCTGGTGTCGAGGCGGTTGCGGACCTTCCCGATCCGGTTGGCCGCGAACTGGCCCGCTGGAGCCCAGAGCGCAACGGGCTTGATATCGCGCGCGTATCGGTACCGCTTGGCGTGATCGGTATCATTTATGAAAGTCGCCCGAATGTAACGGCCGACGCCGGCGCCATGTGCATCAAATCAGGCAATGCCGCGATCCTGCGCGGCGGTTCCGAGAGCTTCCATTCATCACGTGCGATTTTTGATTGCATGCTTGCCGGCATTCTCGAAGCCGGTTTGCCTGAACATGCGCTTCAGATGATCCCGGTTACGGATCGCGCCGCCGTTGGAGAAATGCTGAAGCTGTCCGATTATATTGATGTCATCGTCCCGCGCGGTGGCAAATCGCTAATTGCGCGGATAACCGATGAAAGCCGCATTCCGTTGTTCAAGCATCTGGAAGGGCTTTGCCATACTTATATCCATGCCAGTGCGGACCAGTCCAAGGTCGTTGATATCGTGGTGAATGCCAAAATGCGTCGGACCGGCATTTGCGGCGCGACCGAAACCATCCTGATTGATCAGGCGGTTGCCGATGATCTGTTGCCGAAAATTGCCGCCGCCCTTGCCGACAAGGGTTGCGAATTGCGCGGCGATGCCCACGCGCAGAAGGTGGATGCGCGCATCCTGCCTGCAACGGACGAGGATTGGGTCACCGAATATCTTGATGCGATTGTGTCGATCAAGGTCATCAACGGGGTCAATGAGGCAGTCAGCCATATCAACACATATGGATCGCACCATACCGATGCGATTCTGGCCGAGGATGCCGATGCGACCGCGACCTTCCTGAACGGTGTTGATTCCGGTATCGTGATCGTCAACGCATCGACCCAGTTTGCCGATGGCGGCGAATTTGGCATGGGGGCGGAAATCGGCATTTCGACGGGCAAGCTGCATGCACGCGGTCCGGTCGGAGTCGAACAGCTGACCAGCTATAAATACATCGTGCGCGGCACCGGCCAGACCCGCCCATGAGCTTTTCTACGCCCAGAAGCCATAGTGCCCCGCCCCGCGTCGGATTGCTGGGCGGGTCCTTTAATCCGGCACATGAAGGGCACTTGCATATATCGCTTGAAGCGTTGAAAAGCCTGCGTCTTGATGCGGTCTGGTGGCTGGTGTCACCGCAAAACCCGCTAAAGCCGACGCAGGGCATGGCAGACCTTGCCGACCGGTTCGATTCGGCATTGATGATGGCAAAGCATCCCCGCATTGTTGTTTCTGCAATTGAATCAGAACTTGGAACCCGCTATACGGCCGACACTCTCGCAGCCTTGCAGCGTCGTTTTACCCGAACGCGGTTCGTATGGCTGATGGGGGCGGACAATCTGGCCCAGTTTCATAAATGGAAATGGTGGGACAGGTTGATTTTGCGCGCTCCCATTGCGGTCCTTGACCGTGAGGGGTATTCTAACAAGGCATTGTCCGGGACGGCGGCCAAGCGTATGGAACGCTGGCGCATCCCATCGGACAGGGCGGGTTTGCTGGCCGATCTCGATGTTCCGGCCTGGGTTTACCTGCCAATAAAGCGCCATCCGGCCTC
Organism: Thalassospira lucentensis; assembly: GCF_032921865.1. NCBI lineage: Bacteria > Pseudomonadati > Pseudomonadota > Alphaproteobacteria > Rhodospirillales > Thalassospiraceae > Thalassospira > Thalassospira lucentensis. Next base: position 2,083,539 of record NZ_CP136684.1, on the reverse strand, counting down.
TTCGACCGCAATCCGCGCCGAAGGCAGATGGCAGGTTTGACCGGCGGGAATTTCCCGAATCCGAATCGGATCGGGCTTTCTCGCGTAAATTGAGGTGGCGACCATAGGTACCGCAAAAAAGACTCTGACCCCGGGCGAGCTCCTTGCCCTTATCCAGAGCACGCTCGAAGACGACAAGGCCGAAGACCTTGTCACCATTGATCTGACCGATAAAACCTCCCTTGCCGATCATATGATCATTGCAACCGGCTCGTCCTCTCGCAGGGTCGCGTCAATGGCAGAACATATTGTCGAAAAGCTGAAAGATGCCGGCCAGGGCCGTGCAATGGCCGAAGGCAAGGAACAGGGTGACTGGGTTCTGGTTGATGCCGGCGATGTCATCGTTCACCTGTTCCGTCCGGAAGTTCGCGCTTTTTACAACATCGAACAGATGTGGGGCGTTGAAAACCCGGCGCTTAAACAGCAGGCGGCGCGGCTGTATTAATACAGTCCGCCCCGGTTTGCCCTGACCACCGCGGGGATCGGCTATCGGTGGTCCCCATGCGGGCCAAAGCCGGATCGGAAAGATGCAAATTACCCTTGCTGCAGTGGGCCGGATGAAGAACGGCCCCGAAAAAGATCTTTTTGACCATTACGCGGCGCGCCTGCGCTGGCCCTTTGCCGTGCGGGAAGTCGAAGAAAAGAAAAAGCTTCCGCCCAATCAGCTTAAAGACCGCGAAGCGGAGCTTTTGCTGGGCGTCATCCCCGATAATGCCTTTCTGATCGCACTTGACGAGCGTGGCCACGAATACGGTTCCATCGATTTTGCCGCAAAACTTGAAGGCTGGATCGATCAATATGCAGGAAATATCGCCTTTGCCATTGGCGGAGCCGATGGGCATGGAGACGCCATCAAATCACGCGCCAATACGCTCTGGTCACTTGGCAAGGCGACATGGCCCCATATGCTGGTGCGCGCCCTGATTACCGAACAGCTTTTCCGCGCCCACGCGATCCAGACCAATCATCCCTATCACCGGGAATAATCCCGAAGTTACCAAAAGCATCGGCTCCCCCACTCTTGGATAAGTTGTTTCAAAATTTATCCCTGAGTATTCCTCCATCTGTTTGAGAAAGGGAATTAACGATGAAAACCAGATACTTAAAGATTGCCGCCGTTATCGGTTTGGCAATGCTGACCGGCGCGTGCGCAGCTTCGCGTAGCGTTGTCGAAATTCAGGAACCGGCCAAAATTGAGAACCCGGCGACTGGGCCGGCCGTTAAAATCGTTTCGGTCGAAGACAAACGCCAATTCGAGATTGATCCGTCAACACCGGATATCCCGTCGCTGTCGAATGACGAGATTGATGATGTCGCCTTTACGTCGCGTGCCTATGCCCGAAAACGCAATGGTTACGGAATGGCGATGGGAGATGTTTTGCTGCCCGAAGGCAAAACCGTTGCCGATGCTGTCAACAAGGCAATCTCCAACGGCTTCAAACAGGCCGGATACCGTGTTCTTGAACCGGGGGACGCCGAATATGACAGCGCCGACGCCGTCGATGCCGACCTGATCAAGTTCTGGTCATGGTTCGAACCCGGTTTCTGGCAGGTCACGGTGCATAACCAGTCCGAAGTGACGTTGAAGGGCAACGAACTGAACAAGGGCGAACCGGTTACAGTCACCGACAGCTATCAGGAAAAGATGCAGATGGTCCTCGACAGCGACTGGCAAAGCAGTGCTGTTAATGCCCTTCGCGAACTTTCATCAAAGATTGCCGAAAAGCTGGAAACCTTGAAATAACCAGCCTTACCGCAAATCATACTGCATGCGCACAACACCGGACTTGTAGTGTTCCGATGCCACCAGTTTCGGTGTTGTGCCCGCAGCATCCCGGCCAAACAGCCGGATGCCATCGCCCAGAATTTCCGGAATGATGAACATTTCAAGCTGATCGACAAGACCGCCAAACAGAAACTGGGTCACGACACTGGCCCCGCCGACGATCCAGATATCGCCGGTATCCGATCTGTCATCGCGAAGCAGTCTTGCCAGTTCGACAAGACTGCCGCCATAGGCCTCTGTATTGGCCGGACGTTTATCGGGTAAATCGCGCGATGTCAGAACAATCGTGCGGCGATCCTCATAAGGCCATTCACCAAATTCCATCACCTGATCAAAGGTTTTTCGCCCAATGATCAGTGTTCCCACGGTGCCCAGAAAGCCTTCAAAATCGAACTCGGCCGGATCGAAATCATCGAGCCAGTCAACCGCACCATTGGTGCGCGCGATATAGCCATCCAGACTGACCGCAATATAGATGCGGAACAGTTTCTTTTTCATGCTTTGCCCAACCTGTTCGGGGTCTTTGCCCCGTTATTAATTACTTGAGCATATCAGAATACAGATCCAAGGTGGCAAGAATCAGGCCGGACGAAAAACACCCCCGAAACAATTGCTTCGGAGGTGTGTGAGGGTCATTTCGACAGGCAAATCAGCATTCAACGACGTTGACATTAACCGCAAGCCCGCCCTGGCTGGTTTCCTTGTATTTGCTTTGCATGTCGATACCGGTCTGGCGCATGGTTTCGATAACCTTGTCGAGTGACACTGTATGCTGACCATCACCGCGCATCGCCAGACGGGCGGCATTGATCGCCTTGACCGCCCCCATGGTGTTGCGTTCGATGCAAGGCACCTGCACCAGACCGCCAATCGGATCACAGGTCAGGCCAAGGTTATGTTCCATACCAATCTCGGCGGCGTTTTCAACCTGTTCTGGCGTGCCGCCCATAACCGCACAAAGGGCACCGGCTGCCATCGAACAGGCGACACCAACCTCACCCTGACAACCGACTTCGGCAGCCGATATCGAGGCGCGTTTTTTATAAATCGAACCAATGGCCGCCGCGGTTAACAGGAATTCGCGTATTTTTCCCTGTGTGACATTGGCCCCGAACCGTTCGTAATAGCGCAGCACGGCGGGAATGACGCCTGCTGCCCCGTTGGTCGGCGCCGTAACCACGCGCGAACCCGCAGCATTTTCTTCGTTCACCGCAAGGGCATAGAGATTGACCCAGTCAATCACGGTCAACGGATCCTTAAGCCCCGCTTCGGGCCGTTCGGTCAGTTCAAGGTAAAGTTTACGCGCGCGCCGTTTGACATTCAGCCCGCCGGGCAGAATACCATCCGACTTGCAGCCCCGTTCGATGCAATCCATCATCGCGCGATGCACGCGATCAACGAATTCCTCGGTTTCGGCGGGGTCGCGCCAGCTTTTTTCATTTTCGGCCATGACTTCGGCAATAGACAGCTTTTCCTGTTTGCAGATCGCCATCAATTCGTCGGCCGAGGAAAAAGGATAAGGCAGCGTTATGTTATCGCCGGAATATTCCGCCCCACGATCATCTCCCGAGACGATAAATCCACCCCCGACCGAGAAATATTCCTGTTTGTGCAAAACAATACCATCATGGTCGAAGGCGGTGATCCGCATACCATTGGGATGTTCGGGCAGGCTTTCGGCCATGTGAAACACAAGATTGGTATCGCGGTTAAAGGAAACCGGATGGCGACCATAAAGCTGTAATTCGCGGTCCCGGTCAATCGCATCCATCGTCGGTGCGATCCGGTCGGGATCAACAGAACGCGGTCGTTCCCCCGAAAGCCCCATGATCACCGCGGTATCGGTGGCGTGCCCCTTGCCGGTCAGGGCAAGCGATCCGTAAAGATCAACAATTACCGAGCCGATTTTTTCCAAAATGTTCCGGGCTTCGAGTTCCAGACAGAACCGATAGCCTGCCCGCATCGGACCGACGGTATGCGAACTCGATGGCCCGATCCCGATGGTATAAAGATCAACAACGGAAAGGTTAACGTCTTGCGGACGTTGTTTGTTTTCTTCGGTCAAAAGGGCCTCCCACGGCTCTTTGTCATGCGGAAAAATGCCGCACGACGTTATAGAACCGGTGTCTTGCCCCCTCTGTCCCTTGACCTGAGATTGTGCGCCCTGCCACCAAAAACAACCGCCTTTGACAACATGGCTTCATCCTTCGGTGGAAATATGGTGCCGGGCGTTGGCCCCGTACCGCTTTCTCTCTCCAGAGCCTCAATCCGCAACGGTCCATCTGCCTGAGAGTTTTCGGGGCTATTGCTCCTTCGGCGCCGATCTGATCACGGGATCAAAACGGGCTCTCCCATCGCGGTTATTCGAGGTATCACCGTTGCATGCCAGATTACAGGCAGGTGGCAAGCCTTGTCAAAAAGCAGCTTTGCAACCGCACAAAAAATACCCGGCCGGAAGGCTGTTCAATGCTTCCATTCATGATAGATTGCGCGTTGAAAATGCTATGATTGGCAGCGTCTGATGGCGGACCCACCGCGCCCGACGTCATTGTACGGATGGTGAAATTACCGGAAAATAACCATCTTTACCGGTAATTCAGCCTTTTACCTTATTTCGTGTACCTTACTTCGTGGGATTATGATTGTGACTGTATCAAATACCGTAAAGCGCCCGCGTCCGGTGGTGCTGTGCATTCTGGATGGCTGGGGTTATCGCGAGGAAAGCAAGGACAATGCGGTTGCATTGGCCAATACCCCTGTTTGGGACGCGCTTTATGCCAATAATCCGACCGGCTTTTTAAAGGCTTGCGGTCTGGATGTCGGCCTGCCCGAAGGGCAGATGGGCAATTCGGAAGTCGGCCATATGAATCTGGGTGCCGGTCGGGTTGTGATGCAGGAACTGCCGAAAATTGATGACGCGGTCAAAACCGGTTTGATTGCCGAAACCGACACGGTCAAAAAGGTCATCGCCAAGCTGAAAGAAAGCGGTGGTGTTTGTCATATCGCAGGGCTTCTGTCCGAAGGTGGGGTGCATTCCCATCAGGCCCATATGGCAGCCCTTGCCAAAATCATCGCATCAGCCGGTGTGCCGGTAAAAATCCATGCCTATCTGGATGGCCGCGATACTGCGCCCAAGAGTGCAGCCAAATTCCTTGAAAAATTCCGCTCCCTGATTGGCGATGCCAATGTTGAAATCGTGACCGTCACCGGGCGTTATTACGCGATGGATCGCGACAACCGCTGGGAACGTGTCAGCCAAGCCTATTTCACGATGGTGCAGGGCAAGAATTACGCCGATGGCCGCACCGCCGAAAGTGCCGAAGCCGCGATCAAGGCGGCCTATGATGCCGATACCACGGATGAATTCGTTCTGCCGACCGTAATTGGCGATTATAACGGCATGAAAGATGGCGACGGGCTTTTGATGACCAATTTCCGCGCCGACCGCGCACGCGAAATTCTGGCCGCCATTTGCGCATCGGACTTTGACGGCTTTGACCGTGGCACCCCGATCAAATTCGCCGTACAGGCCGGCATGGTCGAATATTCGTCCGACCATGCGAAATATATGGATGCGATCTATCCGCCGCAGGTGTTGCCAAATATCTTTGGCGAAGTTGTTTCCAGGGCGGGCATGAAACAGTTGCGCATTGCGGAAACCGAAAAATATCCGCATGTATCCTTCTTCTTTAACGGCGGCGAAGAACAGGTTTTCGAAGGCGAAGACCGTATTCTGGTACCCTCGCCCAAAGTTGCGACCTATGATCTCCAGCCCGAAATGTCGGCCCCGGAAGTAACCGAAAAGCTGGTGGCTGCTATCAGGGCAGAAACCTATGACGCGATCATTCTGAACTTTGCCAATCCCGACATGGTCGGCCATAGCGGCATTCTTTCAGCCGCCATGAAAGCCGCTGAAGCAGTTGATACCTGCCTTGGGCAGGTTGTTGATGCGGTTAAATCGGTGGGCGGTGTGATGTTCGTTACCGCTGATCACGGTAATTGTGAGATGATGGTCGATCCGGAAACCGGTGAACCGCACACCGCACATACGCTTAATCTGGTGCCGACCATTCTGGTAAACGGGCCAGAAGGTGTCACACTGGAAAATGGCCGCCTTGCCGACGTGGCGCCAACGTTGCTTCAGCTTCTCGGCCTGCCGCAGCCCAAGGAAATGACCGGCAAACCGTTGATCAAGGGCTTGAAAGGGAATGATGCGCTTCTTGCGAGCTGATCTGCGTTCCAGGACCGCCCTGCCTGCGCTGGCTGTGCTTGCAGCCATGATTGCGGGCGGGGCTGCGCCCTCTTTTGCGCAGTCGCTGCGCAAGGTCGACAGCCAGCTTGATAAACTTGAAAGCCAGTTGTCCGAACAACAGAAACAGGAAGAATTCCTGTCACGCAAATCGCGAGAGCTCTGGACCGAGGAACAGGCGCTTCAATCCGAAGCCATTTCGGTTGCCAGACGTGCCCAACGCCTTGAGACAAAGCTGACCGAGCTTGAAGACCAGCTTGCCGAACTTGAAATCCGCGAAAAGCGCGCCGCCACCAGCCTTGAAGACAAAGCCGGGCAATATGCCCGCATCCTGATGGCCCTGCAGCGGCTGTCGACCACTCCGCCAGAAGCCGTGATCGCCCTTCCGACCAGCCCGCAGGATACGTTGCGATCCGCGATCCTTCTGAAGGCCGCCTTGCCCGGCGTCGAACAGCATGCTCGTGATCTGCGGGCCGAACTTGAAGAAATCGGCACCCTTCGCGAAGACATCCGCACGCGCCGCAGCGAAATGGCATCCGCCACCGAAGAATTACAGGCAGAACGCCAGTCATTAGCCGCTCTGCTTAACGAAAAGCGCAAACTGCGTTCGGAAACCGAGGCAGAGGCCAAAATGGCATCGCGCGCCGTCAATGAACTGGCGACCGAGGCAAAATCACTGGGCGATCTTCTGGAAAGCCTGAAAAAGCGGGCAGAAGGCGTTCCCGAACCCCGCATGAAACCGGAACGCCAGATTGCCAAACGTGAAGAGCCCAAACCTGCCCCGCCCCCATCGACCATTGCCAGAAACGAACCACCCGCCCCACCTGCCGAAAAGACGGCCCCGGCAAGCAAACCGTCAACCGCCCCCGATGAAGAAATGGCCGTTGGCAGTTCGATCACGCTGGCACACGGACAATTGCGTATGCCTGCAAGCGGGAAGGTCGTTACACTGTTTGGCGAACGGTCCCGCGGACCGGACGGATTGGCGGTTACACATTCCAAAGGGATCGAGATCGATACGCGCCCAAACGCGCAAGTCGTATCCCCCTTTGACGGCAAAGTTGTATTCGCCGGGCCGTTCCGTGGCTATGGCCGCCTCTTGATTATCGAACACGGCGAAGGATACCATAGTCTTATCGCCGGTTTTGATCGGCTCGACAGTGTGGTAGGACAGTATTTGTTGGCGGGCGAACCTGTTGGAATAATGGGTGAAATATCGCCTAAACTCTATCTGGAGATGCGCCATGACGGCGAAGCGGTCAATCCGCTTCCCTGGCTGGCCTCGAAAAACGGCAAGGTAAGTGGATGAAAACCTCTCGATTGGCAGTATTCGCACTCGCTACCGGCATGACTTTGGGCCTTGCTTCGCCCGCGCTGGCGCAATCTTCACCAACAACTTCGGCCGAAACCTATCGGCTGCTGAACCTGTTTGGCGATGTGTTTGAACAGGTGAAATCGAAATATGTCGAGGAAGTCGATGACAAGCAGCTTATTGAAGCTGCGATCAACGGCATGCTCACATCGCTTGATCCGCATTCCTCATATCTGAATATGGATAATTTCGAGGAAATGCAGGTTGATACCCGCGGCGAGTTTGGCGGGCTTGGCATCGAAGTCACCATGGAAGAGGGCTTTGTCAAAGTCATTTCCCCGATTTATGACACGCCAGCCGAAAAAGCCGGTTTGCAGCCGGGCGATTACATCACCCATATCGACGGCACACCGATCCGGGGCCTTGGCCTGAACGAGGCAGTCGAGATGATGCGCGGCAAGGTCAATACCGATATCCGCCTGACCATCATGCGCAAGGGCGAAGCCGCACCGTTTGACGTGACGCTGACCCGGGCCGTGATCAAAATCCAGTCGGTCCGCTCCGAAGCAAAAGACGATGTCGGATATATCCGCATCACCAAATTCAACGAACAGACCTATAGCGGCCTGCAACGTGCGATCACCGATATGCGCGATCAGATCGGCCCGGAAATGAAGGGCCTCGTGATTGATCTGCGCAACAATCCGGGTGGATTGCTTGATCAGGCGATTTCGGTTTCGGATGCGTTCCTGGACAAGGGTGAAATCGTATCAACCCGTCCGCGCGATACCGAAAACACCGAACGTTACAACGCCCGTCCGGGCGATCTTGCCGACGGACTTCCGATGATTGTATTGGTCAATGATGGTTCGGCATCCGCATCGGAAATCGTTGCCGGTGCCCTTCAGGATCACCGCCGGGCGGTCATCATGGGAACGCGCAGCTTTGGCAAGGGATCGGTTCAGACCATCCTGCCGATGCCGGGGAACGTGGCACTTCGTCTGACCACAGCGCGCTATTACACGCCGTCGGGTAAGTCGATCCAGGAAGTCGGCATTGTGCCTGATATCATCGTACCACAGGCACGTGTAGAGAGCATCGAAGCCGCCCAGCGCCGGTCCGAAGCCGACCTTAACGGTGCCTTGCGCAACGAGGACGAAACCATCAGCAATGCTGAAAGCGATGCAAATGATCGCCGCAGTGCCGCCGAGGAAATCGCGCTAGAGGATTATCAGCTGTCACGTGCACTTGACATGATCCGGGGCATTGCCCTGTTCGCACCCCGCCCGCAAGGGTGAGGTGCGAACCGAATACCGAAAGAGACTGACCTTTCGTGATCAGGAAACTCATAAAATCCTTGCGGTTTGGCCGAAAGAAGGAACGGGATACTCTCGATGACATGGGCGATGAAGAAACAGATGATGTTTCAAACACCCTGTCTAACGAGGATCTTCCCTTTAACGAGCTGCCGATTGAGGTCCAGTGGGAACGCCTGCCCAAGCGTCCGCCATCGCGGCGCTGGTGGTTGTCCAAGCTCCTGATCATTGCCCTGTTTCTAAGCCCCATCGGGGCCGCAGCAATTGGCCTGATCCCGATCCTTGATCCAGAAACCGGATGGCGGCTGTTCCATCTGGGCAGCCCGAAAACAATCGCTGCTGTTCCCGGTTCCGAACGCGAACTTCAGGAAGAAATCGCCAAGGGCGTGCGTGACGTTGAAGAACGCACCCGTGCCGAGCAGGAGGCCCTTGCCAATGCCGACACCAACCAGTCCGGCGAACCGCAAAATGCAGAGGACATTGCCAAACAGCTTGAAGGCGTTGCCGATCTGGTTGGAACACCGGGACAGGATGGCACGACCGACGGCAGCACAACACCGACCCCCGAAGAACTTGCCGCCCTTGCCGAGGAAGGTGCACTTGATCAGCCCATAGAGCCAGATCCCTTGCGCCCGGCCCCCATTCCCGGTCTGGATGAGGAAGGCAGCTTTGGGCGCATTCCGCGAATTGCCGATGATGGCACGACACCGTTTGATGCTTATAAGCGCCCGTTTGACGTGGTTGAAGGCCAACCCTATGTCGGCATCATTGTCACCGGTATCGGCCTGAATAGTGAAAGAACACAGGCCGCAATCGAAGATTTGCCGCTGAACATTTCGCTGGCGCTGTCACCCTATTCGAACAATCTGCCCGAGGTCGCGGCCAATGCAAGGGCGATGGGTCACGAAGTATTCTTGCAGTTGCCGATGGAGCCAATCGACTTCCCGCTGTCCGATCCCGGTCCACGTGCGCTTCTGACCAGCCTTCCGGAAGGTGAAAACCTTGTTAGGCTGGAATGGTTGCTGGCGCGATTCCCCGGCTATGCTGGTGTGGTCAGTTATCTTGGATCAAAGTTTGGCAGCCTTGACAGTGCCATCCGCCCGGTTATCGAGTTCATCGACCGGACGGGCCTGATGTATGTTGAAGGCACGAATTCAGGATCGATCAGTCTTGGCGCACAACTGGCATCGAATGCCGACACCCCGAATGCCATAGGCAATATCATGATCGACGAAATACCAAGCCGACGGCAAATTGACGCCCGCCTGAACGATCTGGTTGAGCAGGCAAAAAGCAATGGTGTCGCCATCGGGATCGCGCAATCCTATCCTGTCACCATTCAGCGCCTTCGCAACTGGTCGGCACGGCTTGCGCGTCAGGGAGTTCAGCTTGCACCGGTTTCGGCCCTTGCAAAGATGCAGGTCACACCGCAATCTGCGGTCGAGGCGGAAGCCGCCCGGCGTGAAGCAGCACTGGCCGAAGAACGTGCGCAGCAGAATGCCGCCCCGGAAGATACCGGCGACGGCGCAAATGAAACAATCGAGAATTGACGGCATAGCTGACGCGTAAACGCGGACAGGGGGTAAAAATGGCCAAGAAATCAGGTAGCAAGTCGAAGAAAGCTGCCAAGCCGGACAAGGATCAGCCGATCGAAAGTACCGGCGGAGCTGGCCTGACAGCGGAAGATTTACCTTATCGTCCATGCGTCGGGATTGCGCTGTTCAACGATGACGGACAGGTCTGGATCGGCAACCGGATCGGATTTGAAGGAGCATGGCAATTGCCGCAGGGCGGCATCGACGACGGCGAAACCGCAGAACAGGCCGCACGGCGCGAGCTGTCCGAGGAAATCGGAACCGACAAGGCAGAAATCATTGCCGAAAGCCCCGACTGGCTCACCTATGACCTGCCCGACCATCTGATCGGCAAGGCATTTGGAGGCAAATATCGTGGCCAGAAACAGAAATGGTTCGCCATGCGCTTTACCGGCAAGGAAAAACATATCAAAATCGATGTGCCTCATCCCGAATTCGACGCGTGGCGCTGGACCGATTTCGGAACTTTGCCCGATCTGATCGTGCCGTTCAAAAGACCAGTTTATTTGCAACTGGTCGAAATCTTTAGTGATGTACCTCAAAGAATTCGAAATTCGGGGACGGCATAAGACGCCACGTTATTTCTTGATCACTGCGCGCAAAGCGCTAGATTGCAGAAAATCAAGATACATCAGAAGTTTAGAGGAGTTCTAAGATGGGTGCAGATCGCTTGATCTTCGTTGTTCTGACGATCGTGGTAGGTCTTTTTGGCCTGTTCTATGCCTCGGGTTCGCTTGACGGCTACTCGTATTTTGTTGGTCTGGCACTGTTCATCGGCGCGGTGCTGTTCATGTTCCAGTTGATCAAGGGACATTATGACCAGCAGGAAAAGGACTCCCATAAGTAACGCCGAAACGGTTCGCATCGCCTTAAAGGTTTTCTTTCAGGACCATGCGCGGTATGGATCAGGGTATGACCAATACACACTGGGATCCCGTTCACTACGGCCTGTTTGGCGATGAACGCCGCCGCCCGGCCAAAGATCTGATCGCCCGCCTGCCCAAGCCGGCAGATGGCTTTGTACCGCGTCACATTGTCGACCTTGGCTGCGGACCGGGTTCAATCACCGCATTGCTAGATCAGGCGTATCGGACACCAGAAAATCCCGATGTCCGTATTGTCGGGATTGATTCATCATCGGAAATGCTCGAAACCGCCAGCACACGCGGTGAAAATATAGAATGGCAACAGGCTGATATCGCGCAATGGGAACCTGACGAGCCAATCGATATCCTGTTTTCCAATGCCGCCCTGCAATGGGTTCCCGAACATGCAAAACTGTTCCCGCGGCTGACACGATTTTTACGACCCGGCGGCTTGTTGGCCATTCAGGTGCCGAACAATTTCCTGGCCCCCAGTCATCAGCTGATTGGCGAAGCCGGAATTGAATGGCGCGATGCCGTTGCCGAAGCAACCCAGCAAATCCGGATCATGCGGCCAGGCGACTATTTCGATGTTCTTTCCCCGGACTGTGATGCCATTGATCTTTGGCAGACCCAGTATTGCCATGTCTTGCATGGTGAAGACCCGGTGTTTGACTGGACCTCGTCAACCGCCTTGCGGCCGGTTCTGGCCGCCCTGCCCGACGATGATGCGCGCGCCGCATTTTGCGAAAAATACAAAACCCGCTTGAAACAGGTCTATCCCCCGCGTGAAGATGGCATCACCCTGTTTCCGTTCAACCGGTTATTCATGATTGCCCGCAAACGCGACGCCTAAGTCCGACACGCCGTTTTATTGGCGGGCATCCGAAGGAGCAATCCATGCCCGCCTTTCGTGATCATTTTATTCCCTGCTGCGGTTATGAAGTTCATGTCCGGACATGGGGCACACCGGATAAACCGGCCCTTGTCATGAGCCACGGTCTGGCGCGGCTGGCCGATGATTTCGATGATGTCGCCCCACATTTCACCGATTCCTATTTCGTCCTGTGCCCATCCATGATCGGACGCGGGCTTTCCGGGTGGGCCAGGAATCCCGACAGCGAATATACCCTGCCTTTCTACGTCGCACAGACGTTTGAAATGCTTGAATATTTCAAAATTTCAAGCTGCAAATGGATCGGCACATCGATGGGCGGGCTGATCGGGCTTGCCGTTACAGCCGAAGCTGCCGGATGGATCGAAAAGCTGGTTTTAAACGATATCGGCCCGGAACTTGATCCGACCGCCGTTGCCCGCATCAAGTCATATGTCGGCACAACGCCCGAGTTCGAAACAATTCATGATGTCGAGGAAATCGTCAAACTGATCTATGCGCCGTTCGGGATCACTGACGAAGCCACATGGTCATTTATTTCTGCGCGTTCCGTCCGGCGCATGCCCAACGGAAATTTCATGATGCATTACGATCCCGAAGTGATGCGCGTTTTTGCCGAACATATTGATTCCTTTGATGCTTGGGATCAATTCAACGCCCTTCCATGCCCCGTAATGCTGATCAGTGGTGCGAAATCTGATCTGATCCCGCCCGCTATCGTAGAAAAAATGCGGGAACAAAAACCGGAAATGCCGGTTTTAATAGTGGCAAATTGTGGTCACGCACCCCACTTGAATGACGAGGAACAGATAAAAGCCATCAAGGCGTTCCTCACCGACTGATAAAGCCGGGACCGGAAACATCCAGTATTTGTTCGCACAAGGGGATGTGCATCAACTGGGATCAGGCTGTCGGGATACGAGGCATGAATGTATCACGTCCAATAATGTGGCCGATTGCAAGCCTTGCAATTGCTGTGATGGCAAGCGGGTTTTCGCAAACGGCCCTAGCACAGTCGACACTAACTGCCACGCCAGATGAAACCGGTGTAACGATTGGCTTGCCCAAAATCGATGGCTCCCCCAATTCGCTGGTTCCCGGCATTTTACCGCCCGCATCCCCGGGTGGCATGCGCAACTATTTTTCCACGCGAGGCAATCGGGGGATCGTGCTGGGCAATCCCGCCAGCGATTCCGAGGGTGACCAGTCCCTTTTCTGGCTTGAAATGGACAGCCAACCAACATCAAGCAACGGTATTGCCGCCCAGATTGGAATCGGTTTTGCGCCACGTCCCGATCTTGGCTTTGCCTTCGGCCCGGTTTTCGAATTGAATGGCCCGATTGGGCAAAGTGCCAGCATCGGATCGGGCAACGATTACGATGTGACACCAACGCATCGTCCCGGTGGCGTGTACAGTCAGAACTTTTCAAGCAATCCTGCGGGAACAGATGATGCAGGCATTGCGGCAAGCCTGTCCTACATGCCGTTCCAGGATATCTGGATCGGATTGCACGGCCGTGTAACCAGCGACCTTTCATCAGGCCCCAATGCAGCAGAACCCGACCGGTTCGATGCAATGCTTGGCCTGACGGCGGGTTATCGTCTGGAATTCTGAGCCCGCTTTGAACCAATCCTGCACGCGATGCTCAATTACCCTTTTGTCAGCCCGAACGAGGCTGTATGACTCCTAGGGTCAGGACTCATTAGGGAAAGACGACGCGAAGCATGACCACCACGCCAGCACCGATAAACGGGCCGAATGCCGACGCCTTTTCCGCCTGCAACGACCTTGCCGCAGCCAAAAATGCCAATCTGTATCGTGCGGCCATGCGCCTTGGTCCGGAACGGCAACGTTTCTTTCTGGCCGCCTATGCGTCGATGCGGGTGATTGATGATATCGTCGATGACGGGTTCCTTGAACTGACCGATCATGAACGGGACTATGCCCGCGAAGATACCCTGATCGCGATTGACCAGTGGCAGCAACAAATCGAAGCAGCCAAGAAGGATAACGACAATCCCCATCCCGAAAGCGGCCCGCTCAACCAGCGGGTTTTCGATGCCCTGCGCCTGACACTGGGACGCAGCGACCTGGAAGTTGATCCGTGGGTTGATCTGGCCGATGCATTGCGCCGCGATGTTGCCGAAGACCCGATGGATGAATGGGACGATTTCATTGCCTATTGCGAGGGGGCAACGGCGGCCCCGGCATCGATTTTTGTCTATCTGCTTTCGGCACGATTCGATAACGAGATCGGATATACATCGCCCCTGACCAATCCGCCGCTCTATCACGCGCGCGACATGGCAATTTTCTGTTATGTGGTGCATATCCTGCGTGACCTGCCCGACGATATCAAAGGCCCCGACAGGCTGGTGACGATACCGGCCGAAATCCTGATTGCCGCCGATATAACGCTTGGCGAAATCCGAAATGCCATCGGGCAGAAGAAATATGATGATCTGGATCGGTTGGGCACCATCCTTCTGGAACGCGCGTGGGAACATTTTGAAACCGGACAGGCCCGGTCGGCTGAACTTCTGGCAATCCTTGACCCGGAAGAAACAGATACCCTGTCACGCCTGTTTGCCGTCTATATCGAACTGGCCAGTGCAATGATGGATAATGGTTACGCAGCCTTCCTGAAAGATCGCGATACAATCATCGCCCAAACAGCAAACAACAGCCTGCCCGGATAACAAAAACCCCGCCAATCGGCGGGGTTTTGCATTTAAGAACCGGCAGATTGCGGATCAGCCACGCAGGGCAGCAACCCCCGGCAGCTCTTTACCTTCAAGCCATTCGAGGAAGGCACCGCCCGCCGTCGAGACATAGGAGAAATCCTGATCGGCATCGGCATGACGAAGGGCCGCAACCGTATCCCCACCACCCGCAACCGACAAAAGTTTGCCAGCCTTGGTCAGTTTTGCCGCCTGCTGTGCAACGGAAACCGTCGCCGTATCGAACGGTGCGATTTCAAACGCCCCCAGCGGACCATTCCAGACCAGCGTTTCGCAAGTCTCAAGGCGTTTGTTCAGATCGACAATGGTTTTCGGCCCGGCATCAAGGATCATGCCATCGGCTTCGACATTATTGATGTCGGAAACCGTGTGATCGGCATGCGCTTTAAATTCCTTGGCGACCAGACCATCAACCGGCAGAACGATTTCACAATTGGCGGCTTCGGCCTTGGCAAAGATTTCGCGCGCGGTTTCCAGAAGGTCATGCTCGCACAGCGATTTGCCAACATTGACACCCTTGGCCGCAAGGAAGGTATTGGCCATGCCACCGCCAATAACCAGCTGATCAACCTTGGCAACCAGATTGCCCAGAAGGTCCAGCTTGGTTGAAATCTTGGCACCGCCAACGATTGCCATCACTGGATGTTTCGGTGCTTCAAGCGCATTGCCAAGAGCTTCGAGTTCGGCCTGCATCAGACGACCGGCATAGGCCGGAAGCTTGCGCGCCAGTCCCTCGGTCGAGGCGTGCGCACGGTGCGCGCAGGAAAAGGCATCATTGACGTAAATATCGCCAAGCTTTGCCAGTTCGGCAACAAAGGGCGGGTCATTCTTTTCTTCTGCCGCGTGATAGCGAAGGTTTTCCAGAACCGCGATTTCACCGTCCTTAAGGCTGTTCACCACGTCTGCCGCCACTACACCAATGCAGTCATCGGCAAATTTCACCGGACGACCAAGCTGTTTGGCAAGAGCATCGGCAACCGGCTTAAGCGACATTTCGGCAACGCGTTCGCCCTTGGGGCGGCCAAAATGGGTAATCACAACCAGTTTCGCACCGGCATCTGCCAGTTCGATCAGCCCCGGAACCGTGCGTTCGATGCGGGTGGTATCGCCCACAACGCCATCTTTCATCGGAACGTTAAGATCAGCGCGCAGCAAAACGCGCTTGCCAGCGACATTGACACCGTCAAGCGTATTGAAGTCAGCCATTATCTGAACCTGCTTTTGAGTTTAACAAAAGACGGGAGGGGGCGTCCCGACATGGGGTGAACGGAGAACCCGTTCATAACGACACCGACCCGTCATGTTGCCCGCGGGGTCGGCACCATAAATCCAATCAATGCTGTCCCAGAAGGGATCCGTGCAAAAAGCCCGAGAAGCTGGTCGCAACCGGCCCGGTCATCAGGACATGATCATCGGGCAGCCATTCGATGGTCAGCGGACCGCCATCCAGAATGATTTCAGTTTTCCGGCCCGTCAAACCACGGCGCGCAGCCGCAACACCGGCAGCACAGGCACCCGTGCCACATGCGCGCGTCACACCGACACCGCGTTCCCAGACCCGCATGCGAATCCGGTTTTCGCCGATGATGCTGCATACCTCGATATTGGCGCGTTCGGGGAACATTTCGTGATGTTCAAGGACGGGACCAAGCTTTTCGATATCAATCGACTCGGCATCATCGACAAAGAACACGGCGTGCGGATTACCTACATTGACACCGACCGCATCCGACAGGCCGCCCAGAGACAACGGAATATGGTTGGTATCCACCGCCTGACCCAGTGGAATATCGCGCCAGTCCAGCCTGACCTGCCCCATATCAACGGTGACACGGCCATCGGCCAGTCCATTGGCATCAAGCAAACCGACAACGGTTTCAATAATGACATCCTTGCGACCAAGTTCACCCATGACAATGTTTGCGACACAGCGCGTGGCATTGCCGCAGGCCTCGACCTCGCCGCCGTCATTATTGCGAATGCGCATGAAGGCATCTGCAAGCTCGTCTCGCGCCGGTTCGATCACGATCAACTGGTCGCAACCGACTCCGGTCTTGCGATCCGCAATGCGGGCCGCGGTCGCGTTATCAAGATCAAGCACGGCGGGATCGCGTCGTCCGTCAAAGACAACGAAATCATTTCCTAGACCATGCATTTTGACAAAAGGAATACCGTTCATAACCGCCTTATAACGGTGTCAGCGGATGCCGTCCACCAAACTCAATGCGATCAATGCTGTGCTGCCGGTGCGCAGTAACGGATTTTGCGCGGCACAAAGCCGGCTCCGCTGAAATAATCGCGCAGGCGTTCTTCCATTTCGCCGACCGAAACATGAACCGCCGCACAATGATGTTCACGACCCAGACGGTTCATCGCATTGCGCATCGCATCAAGCACATAGGGCCTGGAAACGATTTCGACCGCCATGATGTTGTCGACATGCAGGACAAGGCCCTCGGCAATGTCGTCACGCACCTGATAGGAAAACAGACCGTGGATATACCCCCGCTCATTGGCGATCACGATGATGCCGCGCGGGCGTTGCCACAGGATATCATCGCATCCGGCACCTATCACGCTATTGCCGCGATCCGCACAGAACTCGGCAACAAACTCGCGCCAGCGTTCCACCGTAAGGCCGGTTTGCATCATCTGTACAAGCGGAAAGGTCATATCCGCCGTGTGATGTGTTAAGGGCCGTGCCTGATAGGTTGTTGACATGATTGCTGCTCTTCCCGGGAATTTTAGCGATCATGCCGCAAAGAATTCGGGGCCACCTTGACCTGTATCAACACCTTTGCAGACCCGAACGCGCATAAACACACTTAGCAATCAATTGTCCCGCAACGCGGGCGAGCTTTGCCTGAAGATTGAAAGACACGGGGCTTTTGCACGCCGATATTGACGTGGATCAATGGCGTCGGCGGCTCCTGCCCGCATAATCATCAGACATTCAAAAGCCTCGTCCGTTTTGCATGTGATGCCGCAAATAGCGCATCACGGCAGCGGTGGGGCTTTTGGTGCAGGTGGCAAGGGGATGGCATGTGTCGCACCCGGTCACCGCCGGGACTGATGGAGTTGACCGATCGGATTGGGGACAACTCACCCGAACACCTTGAACGGGAGTCAAGCATGAGCCAGGGGAGCATGGCACAGACAGCATCAACGCCAGTTGCTGTTGATTACAATATGGACGTTGTGCGCTGGGGCGCACTGGCGACTGTATTTTGGGGCGTCGTCGGATTTCTGGCGGGCGATTTAATTGCCTGGCAGCTCGCGTTTCCGGCGCTTAACTTTGATAACGAATTCCTGAACTTCGGACGTCTGCGCCCGCTGCATACATCGGCAGTGATTTTTGCCTTTGGCGGCAACGCCCTTCTGGCGACGTCGTTCTATGTGGTGCAACGAACCTGCCGAACGTCACTTTATGGTGGCAAGGCGCTTCCGTCGTTTGTTTTCTGGGGCTACCAATTGTTCATAGTGATGGCCGCAATCGGCTATGTCACGGGGGTTACCCAGGGCCGTGAATATGCTGAACCGGAATGGTTCGTCGATATCTGGCTGACCGTGGTCTGGGTTGCGTATCTTGCCGTTTTCGTCGGTACGCTGCTTAAACGTACGGAACCGCATATCTATGTGGCGAACTGGTTCTATCTGGCCTTCATCGTCACGATTGCGATGCTGCATCTGGGCAACAACCTGGCGATTCCGGTTTCGTTCATGGGTGCCAAATCCTACTCGATGTTCTCGGGTGTTCAGGATGCGCTGACGCAGTGGTGGTATGGCCACAACGCGGTTGGCTTCTTCCTCACGGCAGGCTTCCTCGGCATGATGTACTATTTCATTCCGAAGCGTGCTGAACGTCCGGTCTATTCTTATCGCCTGTCGATCATCCACTTCTGGGCGCTGATCTTCCTGTATATCTGGGCCGGTCCGCACCACCTGCACTATACCGCACTTCCGGATTGGGCGCAGACACTTGGCATGACTTTCTCGATCATGCTGTGGATGCCGTCCTGGGGTGGGATGATTAACGGCCTGATGACGCTTTCGGGTGCATGGGACAAACTGCGCACCGACCCGGTCCTGCGTTTCATGGTGGCGGCTGTCGGTTTCTATGGCATGTCGACCTTCGAAGGTCCGGTCATGTCGATCAAGGCAGTCAACGGCCTGTCGCACTATACCGACTGGACCATTGGTCACGTTCATTCCGGCGCACTTGGCTGGGTGGCATTCGTGTCGTTTGGCGCGATCTATCACCTGATCCCAGTCCTGTGGCACCGTGAACGCCTGTATTCAATGCGTCTGGTTGCCCATCACTTCTGGCTCGGCACCATCGGTATCGTTCTTTACATCACGTCGATGTGGGTATCGGGGATCATGCAGGGTCTGATGTGGCGTGCCTATGACGATCTGGGCTTCCTGCAGTATTCCTTCATCGAAACCGTAGAAGCCATGCACCCCTACTATATCATTCGTGCAACGGGCGGTCTGCTGTTCGTGCTGGGGTCGCTGATCATGGTCTGGAACGTCTACAAGACGATCAGGGGTGATCTGCGTCGCGAAGCACCGATCGGCACACCTGCCACCGTGGCCGCCGAATAAGGGGGATGGGAAAATGCTTCTGAAAAAACACCATATTGTTGAAAAGAACGTCTTTGTTCTCGTCCTCGGGATTTTCCTGACCATCATCATCGGTGGTATTGTTGAAATCGTGCCCTTGTTCACGATGGAACAGACCATCGAGAAGGTCGAAGGAGTACGTCCCTATTCACCGCTCGAACAGGCGGGACGTAACATCTATCTCCGCGAAGGCTGCTATAACTGCCATTCTCAGCAGATCCGTCCGTTCCGTGACGAAGTCGAACGTTATGGCCATTACAGCCTTGCCGCGGAATCGATGTACGACCATCCGTTCCAGTGGGGATCGAAACGTACCGGTCCGGATCTTGCCCGTGTTGGTGGCAAATATTCCAACGACTGGCATGTTGCCCACCTGGTTGATCCGCGCGCGGTCGTGCCGGAATCGATCATGCCGGGCTACCCGTTCCTGGCGGAACGCGAATTGAAGTTCGATGACGCCCAGGCACACCTTGAAACGCTGAAAATGGTCGGTGTTCCTTACACCGACGAGCAGATCGAGAATGCCAAGGCTGACCTGTATCTGCAGGCAATGGCGGACGAGGATTACGAAGAACTCCTTGCACGCTATCCGAATGCGGCAACCGGTGACTTTGATGGCAATCCGGCAAAACTGACCGAAATGGATGCGCTTGTCGCGTATCTGCAGGTCCTGGGCCGGATGGTTGATTTCACCAGTTACAACCCGCAGCTGAACCTGCGCTAAGGCGAAGGGGAACGTCATGGAATTCTTTACGCAACTCGCTGACTTTTTCCGCCCCTTGTGGGGTCTGTGGCTGATGCTGCTTTTCGGATCGATCATTGCGTGGGTCATGTGGCCCAGCAAGAAACGCCGCGAAGATATGGATGCGCATGCCCGGATTCCGCTTCGGGATCAGGATTAGGGGGAGAACCGAGCTATGTCGACACATGTCGAAAAAGACCAGGTTTCTGGCCACGAAACCACCGGTCATGAATGGGATGGCATCAAGGAGCTGAACACACCGCTGCCTTCCTGGTGGGTGTATGTCTTCTGGGCCACAATCATCTGGTCGGTCGGCTATTGGGTGGTTTATCCGTCCTGGCCAACCGCAACAAGCTACCTCACCGGTATGTTTGAAACCACCAACCGTACACAGCTGCACGAAACCATGGCCAATGTTGCTGCCGAACGCGCCCCCTATATGGAGCGTCTGGCAGCACTGGATCTGGATGAAATCGTCAATGACAGCGAACTGCTGAACTTCTCGATGGCAGGCGGCAAGGCGGTATTCGCCGAGAACTGCGCACCGTGTCACGGCACGGGCGGCTCGGGCAATCCGGGCTTCCCTTCCTTGCAGGATGATGACTGGCTGTGGGGCGGAACGCTTGAGGCTGTCAATGAAACGGTTCATGTTGGCGTCCGCTGGGATGCAAATGAAGACACCCGTTTCAACGATATGCCCGCCTTTGGTCGTGACGAGATACTTGAACGCGAAGACATCAATGATGTCGTTCAGTATGTTCTGGCCTTTACCGGTCGCGAGACCGACAAGGCAGCGGCCAATCGCGGGGCCGAAGTGTTCGTCGATAACTGCGCATCCTGCCACGGCGAAGACGCCAAGGGTGTTCAGGAACTGGGCGCGCCCAACCTGACCGATGCAATCTGGCTGTATGGCGGCGATGCTGCCAACATCACCGAAACCGTAAACAATTCACGCGGTGGCGTGATGCCTGCTTGGGGTGGTCGTCTTGACGAAGAAACCATCAAAATGCTGACGGTTTACGTCCACTCGCTTGGTGGCGGTCAGTAACCTTTAAAATCTTCTGCCCGCCGCACCTTTCTGCACTGTGATCTGATCAAAAATTGATTTGTATCATGGTGAGGTGCGGCGGGTTTTTCGTATGTTGGCACTGCAATTTGAATAATCCTAATCCGGCTTGGCATGCCGCATGCCAATGTCGCGCGATGTGCCGGTGACTGGTGGCCCAAAACCACAAGAGAGCAGTTATCGGCGATGCGGCACAACAGTCAGGTAGCGACAATGGCCATGCCCCATTTGCAACAGCCCGATCCCGCACATCCCGTCCCGCAAAATGACACGCTGCCGGAAGATGATCGTGACCAGCCCTTATATAAAACCCGCGACAAGGTCTATCCGAAACGGGTGTCGGGGTATTTCCGTAACCTGAAATGGTTCGCCCTGATTACCCTGCTTGCGATTTACTGGATCGTGCCTTGGCTGCGCTGGGATCGTGGCGCATCGGCGCCGGATCAGGCGGTTCTGATCGATATGGATATGGGACGCGCCTATTTCTTCTTTATCGAAATCTGGCCGCAGGAAGTCTATTACATCACCGGCCTTCTGATCCTGGCGGCAATCGGTCTTTTTCTGGCGACATCCCTGTTTGGTCGCATCTGGTGCGGTTATGGCTGCCCGCAAACGGTGTGGACCGATCTTTTCATGCTTGTCGAACGCCATATTCAGGGGGACCGCAATGCCCGCATGCGCCTCGACAAATCACCCTGGACCTTTGAAAAAATCTGGAAAATCGGAGCCACCCACCTTTCGTGGCTGGTGATTGCCGCCGCAACCGGTGGTGCCTTCGTGCTGTATTTCAACGATGCCCCCACGGTAATGGTTGATATCTTTACCGGCGAAGCGTCACTCGGCGTTTATGTCACCATCGCGTTTCTGACATTTTCGACCTATTTGCTGGCGGGTTGGGCCCGCGAACAGGTTTGCACCTATATGTGCCCGTGGCCGCGTTTCCAGTCGGCGATGCTTGATGACGAGTCGATGATCGTCACCTATGAAGGCTGGCGCGGCGAGCCCCGCGGCCCGATCAAACGCAAGAACCTTGTCCGCGGCGAAGTTCCGGAAGTCGGTCACTGCGTTGATTGCTATGCCTGCTTTAACGTGTGCCCAACGGGGATCGATATCCGTGACGGATTGCAGATGGAATGTATCGGCTGTGGCCTGTGCATTGATGCCTGCAACGAGATGATGGACAAAGTCGGCTTCCCGCGCGATCTGGTGCGGTTCGATTCCGTGCAAAACAGCCAGCTTCGTGCCCATGGCAAGGCAACCAAAATCCGCATCGTCCGCCCGCGCACGATTTTCTATTCGGTCATTCTCGTGCTTGTTGCCTCGGTAATGGCTTTTGGGCTTCTGAACCGCACAACGCTTGAGGTCAACGTCCTGCGTGACCGTAACCCGATCTTTGTCACGTTGTCAGATGGCGACGTCAGAAACGGCTATACGCTGAAAGTCCTGAACAAGGAACAGGCTGAGAAAACCTATATCCTTCAGATCGAAGGCCTTGATGCCAGCGATTTTCAGGTGATCGGTCTGACACCGAACCAGGACGGCACATTCAGTCTCGATGTCGCGCCTGATCGTGTCGGCAGTTTCCGCGTCTTTGTTGCGGCAAATCCGGAAACATTAAGCAGTGAATCAACACCCTTCGAGTTCAGCGTGACAGATCCGGAGGATAATGTTCGCGAAACTTATGATACGGTATTTGCCGGTCCGAAATAACCGGACCGGCCTGATGATCCGGCCGCCGATCACGTGCCACCGGGCAGGAGATAAAGATTATGACGATCCAGACCACAACATCACAGGCTTCTGGCACCGGCCCGCGCAAATCGGATCGTCTGATCCCGTGGTATTTCGTCGGTGGTTTCGCGATCATGCTGATTGCCAATATCTCTCTGATCACGTTTTCAATGACCAGCTGGAATGGCCTTGTCACCAAACACGCCTTTGAAGAAGGCAATAATTACAACGCCGCAATGTCAGGCGCGCAACGCCAGGCAGAACTGGGATGGCGCAGCAAACTGTCCGTTGATGGCCTGATCAATCAGTCCGCGACGGTTACTGTCCTGTTCCGGGATCGTGATTCCCAACCGATCAGCGGTGCAGAAATGGAAATCGTTCTGCGCCGTTCGGATCGTGATGACCTTGACCAGACTGTCCGGCTGGCCGAAATCGCCCCGGGGGAATATCGTGCCAGTGCCGCCTTCCCGGTTTATGGACGCTGGGAAATCCGGACCGTTGCACGCGCTCTTGGTGATGATTACCAAACCGTCGAGACCGTTCTTGTAAAACCATGACAACCCCGAACACCTGTCACCATTGTGGAGATCCGGTGACATCCATGTCACCGGCGGGACCCGATTTCTGCTGTCGGGGCTGTGCAGGTGCGTTCGCGCTTCTGGGTGATCTTGGGCTGAAATCTTATTACAGCCGTCGAAGCATTGATCCAAAAACCAGACCTTTGCGCCCCGATACGGATGAAATCGCAGCGATTAATTTCACCGACCTTGTCAGTACCGACGACAAAGGCATTCATCATCTGAACCTGATGGTAGACGGCATTCATTGTGCTGCCTGTGTCTGGCTGATCGAAACCCTTTTGCAAAAAAATCCGTCCGTCCTGCATGCGCGCGTCAACATGACCACCCGCCGCCTAAGGATGGCATGGAACGGCGACATTGCCGATGTCGATGAGCTGGTTAAACCGGTTCTGCAAATGGGATACCGGCTGATTCCGTTTGATCCCGCAGCGCTCGAACAGGCGACACAGGCCCGCAACAGCGAATTGCTCCGCTGTCTGGCAGTCGCCGGATTTGCCGCAGGCAATGTCATGCTGCTTTCGGTGTCCGTCTGGGCCGGGTATTTTCAGGGCATGGGCGGGGCAACCCGCGATCTTTTCCACTGGATATCGGCCCTGATTGCCCTTCCGGCGGCAGCCTATGCCGGCAGCCCGTTTTACCGATCCGCATGGGGTGCGATCCGCAATCGCCGGGTCAATATGGATGTCCCGATCAGCCTCGGCGTTATTCTTGCCCTTGGCATGAGCTTGGCCGAAACCATGCGCGGCGGCCCTCATGCCTATTTTGATTCGGCGATAACACTTCTGTTCTTCCTGCTGGTCGGTCGTTATCTTGACAGCCGTGCTCGCGGTCAGGCCCGATCGGCGGCCGAACATCTGCTGTCGCTAAATGCCCGGTCGGTCACGGTCCTCGATGACGATGGCACCCGCCGACTGATCGCTCCTGACAAGGCAAAGCCGGGCATGATTGTTATAGTGGCCGCAGGCGAACGGATCGGCATTGATGGTGAAATCCTCGACGGACAGTCGGATATCGACACCAGCCTGATCACGGGTGAAAGCATCCCCGGCATTGCCAAACCGGGCGCGACCGTTTTTGCCGGAACAACCAATATTTCAGCCCCCTTGCGCATACGTGTTACCGCAACCGGTCAAACCACGCTTTTGGCGGAAATTGTCCGGTTGATGGAAAATGCCGAACAGGGACGTGCCAAATATGTGGCCCTTGCCGACAGGGTGGCAAAATCCTATGCCCCCGTGGTTCATATTCTTTCAGGCACAACATTTCTGGGTTGGTGGCTGATTGGCGGGATTGGCTGGCAGGATGCACTGATGAATGCGATTGCCGTTCTGATCATCACTTGCCCCTGCGCGCTGGCGCTCGCCGTGCCGGTCGTTCAGGTGATTGCAACCGGGCGGCTGTTGCGTGCAGGGATTCTTGTCAAATCGGCCACCGCACTGGAAAGACTGACCAGCATTCGCGGTGTCATTTTTGATAAAACCGGTACATTAACCACCGGCAAGCCCGAATTGATAAGCAATACCGAAAATGAAGGGTCGCTTGAACTTGCGGCTTCCATCGCTGCCAATAGCACCCATCCACTATCCCGTGCCCTGGTTCGGGCCGCCGGAAATGTAACGCCAACCGCCAACGTCTCCGAACATCCAGGGCAGGGATTGTCTGCGGAACTGCCCGGTGGCATGGTTCGGCTAGGAAGTCGTGCATTTTGCGGCATTGCTGAAAATGCCGACCTGTCCAGCCACGTTGCGGGCCCCGAAATATGGTTACAGGAACCTGGACGGGCAGCCGTCCGATTTGTTTTCCGCGATGCCCCCCGTCATGATGCCGAACAGGTTATCGAAACGCTGTCTGCACGCGGATTTGATATTTCCCTTCTGTCGGGAGATCGGCCGGTGACGGTATCGCAGCTTGCCGAAACGCTTGGCATCCGCGACTGGAAGGCGCAACTTTCTCCGGCGGACAAGGCAAACGAAATCGCCCGTCGCGCAGAAGACGGAAAATGCGACCTTATGGTCGGTGACGGCATTAATGATGCGCCTGCACTTGCCGCGGCCCACGCATCCATGTCACCAGCCAGTGCCGCCGAAATCAGCCAGAATGTCGCCGATATCGTGTTTCAGGGTGATCGTCTTTCAGCCGTGATAGAGACCATTGATGTTGCCAAAAAATCCGACCGGCTTGTGCGGCAGAATTTCATGCTTTCATTTGGCTATAACCTGATTACGATTCCATTGGCGGTTTCGGGCATGGTCACCCCACTGGTGGCCGCCATTGCGATGTCTTCATCATCTTTGATTGTGATCGCCAACGCATTGCGCCTGCGATCAGGAAGTGACAAACCGGTAATCGAAGATCGCGCGCCCCTCCCCGTACGTGCCCAAGAGGCAGGAGCTCCGTCAGTATGAGCAACCTATTACTTCTGATACCAATCGCCCTGTTTCTGGGACTTCTCGGGCTGGCGGCATTTCTGTGGTCGCTTAAATCCGGGCAGTTTGATGATATGGAAGGGGCAGCAAACCGGATTTTGTTTGATGACGACGATCAGGAACCGCAGGACAGCCATACGAAAAACAACTGAATGAAACGTTAGTATCGCTTGAACTGCCCCTATCTGATCGAATAGATTAATTCCAATTCAACACCTTAATAAATGTAGCTCCGGAGTTTGCCATGTCTGTGCGTTCCCAGCTTTGTGAGGCCTGCGGAATCAAGGACTTGACCTTCTGCTCTTCTTTGCAGGGTACGGAGCATGACCGTCTGCGCCAAATGCTGACTCATGTTCAGTTTGATCCGCACAGCACGATTTTCCATGAAGCCGAAGATGCCGATTACGTTTTCAACGTCACATCGGGTTCGGTAAAGCTTTACAAACTTCTGGGTGATGGCCGCCGACAGATCACCGGTTTCCTTTTCCCTGGTGATTTTCTTGGTCTGGCGCTGAACACCACATACAGCTACACCGCCGAAGCAATCGAGCCGGTAACCGCCTGCCGCTTCCCGCGTGAGAAGCTTGAAAAGCTGTTTGACGAATTCCCGCGTCTTGAAAAACGCATGCTGGGCATGGCGGTTGACGAACTGGCCGCCGCACAGGACCAGATGCTGCTGCTCGGTCGCAAGACCGCTAAGGAAAAAGTCGCATCCTTCCTTCTGATGCTGGCCCGCCGTCAGGAACATCGCGGCGAGGAAAGTGACACGATCCAGGTACCGATGAGCCGTTCCGACATCGCCGATTATCTTGGCCTGACCATTGAAACGGTGTCACGAACCCTGACGCAGTTGCGCAAGGAAGCGACGATTACGCTAAGGGATAACCGTCATATCGAAGCGGTCGGCATTGATATGCTCGAAGACCTTGCCGAAGGTTTGTGATTGCGTTGTGCAAATGCACAACAAATCGCGAAATGGACTGAATATCCTGCGACTGCAATAACGGGAACCTGTCCTGTTAAAGGCTATTCGACCAAAAGCCTGTTTCGCGATTGCGAAAAAACAGTTCCCGCAAATGGTCATCATATTGTAAACATGACGGCACGCCTGACACAGATCGGGCAGCCAAATCCGGTTATACCGGGGGAGAAACGTCATGAGTGCCACCACAAGAAAACAGGGCCGCATCACGGTTCCTGAAATTCGTGCCCGCAAGGGTGCAGAACCGGTTGTCTGCCTTACGGCCTATACCACGCCGATGGCACAACGCCTGGATGAACACTGCGACCTTCTTCTGGTCGGTGATTCATTGGGCATGGTTGTTTACGGCATGGAAAGCACCCTTGCCGTCACCGTCGACATGATGATCAACCACGGCAAGGCCGTCATGCGCGGCAGCTCGAACGCCTGTGTGATCGTTGATCTGCCATTCGGAAGCTATCAGGAATCCAAGGAACAGGCGTTCCGCACCGCATCACGCATTCTGGCCGAAACCGGTTGCGCAGGTGTGAAACTTGAAGGTGGCGCCGAGCTGGCCGACACCATCGCGTTTCTGAGCCAGCGCGGTATTCCCGTCATGGCCCATATCGGCCTGATGCCCCAGCAGGTCAACACCATGGGCGGCTTCAAAAGTCAGGGCCGTGGTGACGACGCTGCTGCCAAGGTGCTTGCCGATGCAAAAGCCGTTGCCCAAGCCGGTGCATTTTCGGTTGTCGTCGAAGGCACGGTCGAAGCCGTGGCACGACGCATCACCACGGAAATCGATATTCCGACCATCGGCATTGGCGCATCTGTCGCCTGCGACGGACAGGTATTGGTGACCGAAGATATCCTCGGAATGTTTTCCGATTTCACCCCGAAATTTGTCAAACGCTATGCCAATCTCGGCGATCAGATTTCCAAGGCGGTTGAAAGCTACGCCACCGAAGTCCGGACACGTCAGTTTCCGACCGATGATCATTGCTTTGGCGTGACCAAACCCGGCAAATTGCGCGCTGTAAAATAGCAGCACCGCATACGCCCAACAGACGATCGACAACACGACAATGACGCTTAAAACCGTTCACAGCGTTGCAGAACTGCGCGCGGTTATTGCCCAATGGCGCGCAGAAGGTTTGCGCGTCGGACTGGTTCCCACAATGGGGGCCCTTCATGCCGGGCATATCAGCCTGACGGAGCATATCCGCAATCACGCTGATCGTGTTGTTGTCAGCATTTTCGTCAATCCGACGCAGTTTGGCCCCAACGAGGATTTCGGTGCCTATCCGCGCACCTTGCCCGATGACCAGAAGATGCTTGATGCTGCCGGGGTGGAGTTGTGCTTTGCTCCCTCGGTCGAGGAAATGTACCCAGAAGGCTTTGCCACCCGCGTCAGCGTTGACGGATCTCTGACCAACGTGCTGTGCGGTGCCGCCCGGCCCGGCCATTTTGACGGCGTCGCCCAGATCGTCACCAAACTTTTGCTGCAGACCCTGCCCGATAGCGCGATATTCGGCCAGAAAGACTATCAGCAGCTGATGGTCATCCGGCGTTTCAGCACCGACCTGAACATACCGGTCGAAATCATCGGTGCACCGATCCTGCGTGAGGAAGACGGACTGGCAATGTCATCGCGCAACCGTTACCTCACCCCAGATGAACGCGCTGTTGCTCCGACCCTTAACCGGGTTCTAAGCGAAATCGTTAAAGCCGCGGCATCCGGTGCTGAAATCGGCCCGCTTCTGGCCAGGGGACGCGAAGACATCCTGCGCGCGGGGTTCAGCCCGATCGATTATCTTGAAATCCGCGATGCCAATACGCTTGAACTGGTCACCAAACACGTCACAAGTCCCAGCCGCGTCTTTGTCGCCGCCCATCTTGGCAAGGCCCGCCTGATTGACAATCACGCCATCGAACCGGCCAATATCGCGGGTTAAACAACGGGCTGGCCGGGACGAATCGCCGATTGCGATGAAATCGGTATCAAAAGCGCAGAACATCGCGCTTTTGCGCCTGATTGCGCTTGACTCTCCACCCCCTATCGCATAAACCCTGCGCAACAAAGGTCGCCCAAGGGGTGACTCCCCCAGTCCTCGAGTTGTCGAGCACTGGGTTTTAGTTTTTTGTGCGTACATGGTGGAAACACCGGAAACACAGACGGGATTTGGAATGTTTGAAGGACTAAGCGATCGCCTTGGCGGTGTTCTTGACAAGCTGCGCAAACGTGGCGCGCTGAAAGAATCCGACGTCAAGGAAGCCATGCGCGAAGTACGCGTCGCCCTGCTTGAGGCTGACGTGGCGCTGCCGGTTGTTAAATCCTTTATCACCAATGCAACCGAACGTGCGGTTGGTCAGGATGTCCTGCGTTCAGTGACGCCGGGACAGATGGTCGTCAAGATCGTCCATGACGAACTGAAAAACATGCTGGGCGAGGGCGAGGATATCAACCTTGCTGCCACCCCGCCGGTTCCGATCCTGATGGTCGGTCTGCAGGGTTCGGGGAAAACCACGAGCTCGGCCAAGATCGCGCTGCATCTGACCAAAAAGCGCAACAAGAAGGTGCTTCTGGCGTCGCTTGATATCTATCGTCCCGCCGCACAGCAGCAGCTTAAAATTCTGGCCGACAGCAACGGCCTTAACGTTCTGCCGATCGTCATGGGCGAAAAGCCGGTCTCGATCGCAAAACGTGCGATGGATACCGGCCGTAAGGAAGGCTACGACGCCGTCATCCTCGATACCGCAGGTCGCCTGCATATCGATATGGAACTGATGAGCGAGGTCGCCCAGGTCCGTGACGCGGTCAACCCGGCCGAAACCCTTCTGGTCACCGATGCGATGACCGGTCAGGACTCGGTCAATGTGGCCAAGGAATTTGCCGAAAAGGTCGGCATCACCGGTATCGTTCTGACCCGTATCGACGGTGATGCACGCGGTGGTGCGGCTCTTTCGATGCGCCAGATCACCGGCTGCCCGATCAAGATGCTCGGTACCGGTGAGAAAATCGACGAGATGGAAGCCTTCCATCCGGATCGTATCGCCAACCGTATCCTTGGCATGGGCGATGTCGTCAGCCTTGTTGAAAAGGCTGCCGAGACGATCAAACAGGAAGACGCCGAGAAAATGGCGAAGAAGCTCGCGAAGGGTCAGTTTGACCTGAACGATCTTCTTTCCCAGCTCAAGCAGCTTCAGAAAATGGGTGATCTTTCCGGCATCATGGGGATGCTGCCGGGCATGGGCGCGCTGAAAAAACAGATGTCGCAGACCAAGCTTGATCCCAAACTTCTGACGCATCAGGAAGCGATCATCCTGTCGATGACGCCCAAGGAACGTGAAAACCCGGCCCTGATCAAGGCATCGCGCAAGAAGCGTATTGCCGCAGGCTGCGGTCTTTCGGTTCAGGATGTGAACAAGCTGCTCAAACAGCATCAGACCATGGCCACCATGATCAAGAAAATGGGCAAAATGGGCAAAAAAGGTCTGTTCGGCGGCATGCCGAAAATGGATCCCTCGATGTTCGAGGGGGGTGACATGCCCGATATGAGCAAGTTGCCAAAAGGATTTCCCGGTGCCGGGGGCGGCTTGCCGCCCGGGCTTCCGGGATTGGGCGGCGGTGGTTTGCCGCCGGGATTTCCGGGGTTCGGTAAAAAGAAATAGCCAAGCCCCCGGTTCTCAAGATTTTTCGAAAGAACCAAAACACCCCGGTTCACTCAACCGGAATGAATTGATCCCTCGGGATCGTAACTTGAAGACTACAAACCCAAGCTGAAAGGAACTTATCCGAATGGCTGTCAAGATTCGTCTTTCCCGTGGCGGTGCCAAAAAGCGTCCGTACTACCGTATCGTAGTTGCAGATGCCCGTGCCCCGCGTGACGGCAGCTTCATCGAGAAAGTCGGTACCTATGATCCGATGCTCCCGAAGGATGCTGAAAACCGCGTAACCTTCAAAGAAGAGCGCATCAAATACTGGCTGGGCGTTGGCGCACAGCCGACCGATCGTGTTGCACGTTTCCTGGGCAAAGCTGGCCTGGCCGAAGCGTTCAAACCGACCGAACAGCCGCAGAAGTCTGCTCCGAAGGCGAAAGCCCAGGAACGTCTTCGCGAAAAAGCTGAAAAAGCCGAAGCCGCTGCTGCTGCAGCTGCCGAAGCTGCTGCGGCTCCTGCTGAAGAAGCTGCCAGCGAAGAATAAGCTTTTCGCACGCTTTGATCAGATACCGGAAATTTGTGAACCGAAATGGCTGATACCCGCAAATCCAAAACCGACGATGCATTTGTCTGCGTCGGCATGATCACCGCCCCGCACGGGGTGCGTGGTGCCGTGCGCGTCAAAAGCTATACCGTCGATCCGGATAACCTTGTCGGTTACGGCCCGTTGTTCGACGCCAAGGGACAGGCGAAATTCAAACTGTCTCCTGTCGGACATGTTCGCGACCAGCTGATCGCCAAGATCGATGGTGTGAACGACCGGGACGCGGCCGAACGGCTGCGGGGTACCAAGCTTTATGTACCGCGGACGGCCCTGCCGGAAACGGAAGACGAAGACGAATTTTATCTTGCCGATCTTGTCGGCCTGAAAGCCCATCATGTTGATGGTTCGCTGTTCGGGACCGTACGGGGTGTGGCTGATTTTGGTGCGGGCGATGTGATCGAAATCGCGCTGGAAGAAGTCCGTGGCAAAGTCGTCGTTCTGCCGTTTACCAAGGAAGTCGTGCCCGATGTGGTGCTTTCGGAACGCAAGCTGGTGGTAAATCCGCCCGAGGGGCTTTTGCAGGAAGAAGAAGGACCGGGCAATCGTACCCGTCGTCCGGGCAACTCCCGCAAGGACTCTCAGGCCGACCGCGATTCTGATGCCGTCACTGCCGATGCAGTAGGCGCAGAAACTGCGACCGGCAGCGGAAAGGAGGCCTGATCGATGTCTGTGTGGCAGGCCAAGGTTGCAACCCTGTTCCCGGAAATGTTCCCGGGCGCGCTCGGCCAGTCTCTGGCCGGACGGGCACTGGAAAACGGGATCTGGTCGCTGGATGTCAAAGACATCCGTGATCATGCAACCGACCGTCACCGCACTGTTGACGACAATCCTTTCGGGGGTGGGGCCGGTATGGTCATGCGCCCGGATATTGTCGACGCCACCCTGCGCGAATTGCGTGCGGAAGCTCCGCAATTGCCGCTGATTTATCTCAGCCCGCGCGGGAAAATGCTGAACCAGAAACGTTGCCGCGAATTGGCAGCCGGACCGGGTGCCATCCTGTTGTGCGGTCGTTACGAAGGTATCGACCAACGCGTACTTGATGAACACGCGGTCGAGGAAATCAGCATTGGCGATTACATCCTCATGGGCGGCGAACTGCCGGCCATGGTCCTGATTGAATCGTGCATTCGCCTTATCGAAGGTGTGGTCAACAAGACCGAATCCGTCGACGAGGAAAGCTTTGAAACCGGGTTGCTTGAATATCCGCATTACACGCGCCCGGCCAATTGGAACGGGCGTGACGTGCCGGAGATCTTGCTTTCCGGACATCATGCCAAGGTACAAGCCTGGCGGCATGCTCAGGCAGAAGAAATTACCCGTGCTCGGCGTCCTGACCTTTGGGATCAGTATGTCGCACGCGGGCACATCAAAGAGGGTTAAACCATGACCAACGCAATCATCCAGCAGATCGAAAAAGATCAGCTCGATAAAATCGCTGCAAAACGCGAAGTTCCGGAATTCGACGCAGGCGACACCGTCCGTGTTCACCTGAAAGTCGTTGAAGGCACCCGCGAGCGTATCCAGCAGTTCGAAGGCGTCTGCATCGCCAAGAAAAACCGCGGCCTGAACTCGTCCTTCACCCTGCGTAAAATCGCATCGGGCGAAGGTGTCGAGCGTATCTTCCAGAACTACTCCCCGGCGATCGACAAAATCGAAGTCGTCCGTCGTGGTGACGTTCGTCGCGCAAAACTTTACTACCTGCGTGGCCGTACCGGTAAATCGGCTCGTATCGCCGAACAGACCACCGGTCACAAAGGCAAACTGACCGCTGCAGAACGCAAGAAATAATCTGCGTTCCGTATCGTCGGAATGATCAGCGGGCTCACCTTCGGGTGGGCCCGTTTCTTTTGGGCTATTTCTTTTGCCTGTGTTTCGGGCGACAAAGAACCCCAAAATACACTTTATACGTGCATCATATCGAATCGCCGGTTTTCGTGCCCGATTGATGTAACGCGCGGAAACCTTGCAAATAACATATAACTTTATTTTATATCAGCTATCCCTGCTTTGGCCGCCTTCTCCCGGAATCTGGTTGTTTTGGCTACTACAGGATGCCCAATTTTCTCTGAATCTACTTTGGGATGTAATTGCGTAAAAAAACACGCGCCCGGTTGCTTGCGATTTGGAAGCTTGAGTGTATAAAGGCACTCCCGCGGCAAAAACGATCAAGTCCGTGCGGTTCTGGATAATAAAATTTCGCATATCGGGACAAACCCGGATGCCCGGAGGAACAGGCGACACAGTGCGCCGCATGACATCGCAATCCAGGGATTGCCGTCGTAAAAAACATCCCCGGTTTAACGTCCATTACCGGCACAACTGTCTGGTCGTCGCTGCATACAAGATCGATTTTAAGAGGAGGTCGAGATGGGTGCGCCTAAAACCCTTTTTGACAAGATTTGGGAAAGTCACGTGGTCGATACGCAGGACGATGGTACCTGCCTGATTTATATTGACCGCCATCTCGTTCATGAAGTGACCAGCCCGCAGGCTTTCGAAGGCCTTCGCAATGCCGGCCGCAAAGTGCGCCACCCGGAACTCACCCTTGCCGTTCCGGATCATAACGTTCCGACCACGGACCGTTCCGAAGGCATCAAGGAAGAAGATAGCCGTATCCAGGTCAACACCCTTGACCAGAACGCCAAGGATACCGGTATCCATTACTTCCCGATGAATGACCTGCGTCAGGGCATCGTTCACATTGTCGGCCCCGAAGAAGGTTTCACCCTGCCGGGTATTACCATGGTCTGCGGCGACTCGCACACCTCGACCCACGGCGCATTCGGCACCCTGGCATTCGGTATCGGCACGTCCGAAGTCGAACATGTTCTGGCCACCCAGACGCTGGTTCAGAAACCGGCAAAAAACATGCTGGTCAAGGTAGAAGGCGATCTGCATCCGGGCGTTACCGCCAAGGACGTGACCCTTGCCATCATCGGGCGCATCGGCACGGCCGGTGGCACCGGCTATGTGATCGAATATGCCGGTTCGGCCATTCGGTCGCTGTCGATGGAAGGCCGCATGACCGTTTGCAACATGTCGATCGAAGGCGGTGCACGCGCGGGCCTTATCGCACCGGACGAAAAAACCTTTGAATATATCAAGGGCCGCCCGATGGCGCCCAAAGGTGCAGCGTTCGAACAGGCCGTCGAATACTGGAAGACGCTGCCGTCTGACGAAGGTGCGCATTACGACAAGATCGTCGAAATCGATGCTGCCGACATCATCCCGCAGGTCACCTGGGGCACGAGCCCCGAAGACGTCGTACCGGTTAACGGCAAAGTGCCAGCACCGTCCGACGCCAAAGACCCCGGCAAACAGAAAGCCATCGCCCGTTCGCTCGAATATATGGGCCTGACGGCTGGCACCAATATCGAAGACATCAGGATTGATCGCGTCTTTATCGGTTCCTGCACCAATGGCCGCATCGAAGACCTGCGCGCCGCGGCGGTTATCGCCAAGGGTCGCAAGGTTGCCGATCATGTCAGTGCCATGGTCGTTCCGGGTTCCGGTCTGGTCAAGGAACAGGCAGAAGCCGAAGGCCTGCACGAGATCTTCCTCGAAGCCGGTTTTGAATGGCGTGAACCGGGCTGCTCGATGTGCCTTGCGATGAACCCGGACCGACTGGAACCGGGCGAACGTTGCGCATCGACCTCCAACCGTAACTTCGAAGGCCGTCAGGGCCGTGGTGGCCGTACCCACCTGCTCAGCCCGGCGATGGCCGTGGCCGCAGCAGTCACCGGTCATCTGACTGACGTCCGCAAACTCGGTTAAGGCAGACACCCATGGCAGAACAGTCATTCATCAGTTTCCGTGACGGCGCGGCGCGCTGTGGTAGGGCTCCGATCCTTGAACAGCTGCTTCCGCAGCTGACCGGGATCAACCTGCCCGAATTCGTTGCGAAGGATATCGACGCAACCGAGGAACTGATCGAGGCACTCGGTCTTGCCTGGGAAACTGGAAGCAAGGGATAAGATTAATGGATAAGTTCACGACCCTCACCGGTGTGGCAGCACCGCTGCCGATGATCAATGTCGATACTGACATGATCATCCCGAAACAGTTCCTGAAAACCATCAAGCGTTCGGGCCTTGGCAAGAACCTGTTTGATGAAATGCGTTACGACGACAAGGGCAACGAAATCCCGGATTTCGTCCTGAACAAACCGGCCTATCGCAATGCCAAGATCATCGTATCGGGTGACAACTTTGGCTGTGGTTCGTCGCGCGAACATGCGCCGTGGTCGCTGCTTGATTTCGGCATTCGCTGCATCATCGCACCAAGCTTTGCCGACATTTTCTATAACAACTGCTTCAAGAACGGCATCCTGCCGATCCGTCTGCCGCAGGAAGATGTCGACAAGCTGATGGATGACGCCGAACGCGGCGAAAACGCCACCATCACCATCGATCTTGAAAAACAGGAAATCCATGGTCCGGATGGCGGCTGCATCAAGTTTGATGTCGAACCGTTCCGCAAACATTGCCTGTTGAACGGCCTTGATGACATCGGTCTGACCCTTCAGAAGGGCGATGCGATCAACGATTTCGAAGCCAAGCGCGCTGCATCGCAGCCCTGGCTGTCGCTGTAATTCAAAGAGGCGGCAGACCGTTCGGGTTTGCCGCCCTTTTTGTCGATACGGGGTGTGCGGCCCCGATAATATCTGGGAAGGATTGTTTGATGAGCACCACCAAAAAAGTTCTGATGCTGCCCGGCGACGGCATTGGCCCCGAAGTCATGCGTCAGGTTCAGCGCGTCATGGACTGGATGGCCAAGAAGCGTAACGTCAATTTCGAAATCACCGAAGGTCTGATCGGTGGCGCGTCGATCGATGCGCACAACAATCCGCTGACCGACGAAACGCTTGCCGATGCCATGGCGGCCGATGCGGTTCTGCTCGGTGCTGTTGGTGGTCCGAAATGGGACAATCTTCCGTTTGAAATCAAACCGGAACGCGGCCTTCTGAAAATCCGCAAGGAAATGGGCCTGTTTGCCAACCTGCGTCCGGCACTTGTGTTTGATGCGCTTGTCGGTGCCTCGACGCTGAAGGAAGACATCGTCAAAGGTCTGGATATCATGATCCTGCGCGAACTGACCGGTGGCATCTATTTCGGTCAGCCGCGCGGCATCGAAGAACGTGACGGTGTGCGTTTTGGCTTCAACACGCTGGTTTATTCCGAGCCGGAAGTTGAACGTATCGCCCGTGTCGCCTTTGACATGGCCATGAAGCGCAACAAACGCCTGTGTTCGGTTGATAAGGCCAACGTTCTGGAATCGACCGTTCTGTGGCGCGAAGTTGTTGAACGCGTTGCCAAGGACTTCCCGGAAGTCGAAGTCAGCCACATGTATGTTGATAACGCTTCCATGCAGCTGGTTCGTAATCCGAAACAGTTTGACGTGATGGTCACCACCAACATGTTTGGCGACATCCTTTCCGATTGTGCCGCCATGCTGACCGGGTCGCTCGGTATGCTGCCGTCCGCATCGCTGGGTGCTGCCGATGAAAACGGTGCGCGCAAGGCGCTTTACGAGCCGGTACACGGGTCCGCCCCGGACATCGCTGGCCAGGATATCGCCAACCCGCTGGCAACCATCCTCTCATTCGCCATGATGCTGCGTTACTCGTTCGACATGGGCGATGATGCCACCCTGATCGAAACCGCGGTTCAGAACGTTCTGAAAGGCGGACTGCGCACCGCTGACATCATGCAGCCGGGCATGGCAAAGGTTTCGACCACCGTCATGGGTGAATCGCTGATCAACGAACTCGACAAGATCGCCTGATCTTTCTGATCTCGCCTCAAAGAACAAAGGCCGGATCATTGATCCGGCCTTTTTCTATGCCCGTCCCAGATGTTGCAGGAAAACAAGCTTGTCCGGGTTCCGGTGAACAAAAATATCCACCACCGCACCGTCTTTCTGTGCAAATCCAACCGCGGAGACAAGGCTTTCGCCTTCATGCAGCAGCAGCCAGTAATCTGTTCCGTCAAACGCAATGCTTTCCACGGCGTTCTCGGCCTTTTTGCGCCAGACACCGGTAAAGAAGCGCGCAACCTTTTCCGCACCATAAATCGGATTTGCCGCCGCCGGGGCCTTGCCGCCACTATCGGAATGCATGATCACATTGGGTGCCAACTGCCCGATCAGGGCCTGCAAATCCCCGCCGATCAGGGCATCGACAAAGGCGGCAACCTGACCCTTATCAGCGGCCTCACTATCGGGAACCGGTGTCGGGTCGCGGTCATGTTCGCGGTTCACCTTGCGGCGCGCGCGAAACAGGATCTGGCGGGTATTGTTTTCGGTCCGCTCGATAACCGGGGCAATTTCCTCGTGTGACCAGTCAAAAACATCATGCAGGACAAGGGCAACCCGTTCGACCGGTCCCAAGCGTTCAAGCATCATCACATAGGCCTGCCCCAGGCCATCCCGTTCAATCAGGTTGTTTTCGGCTTCCGCCTCAATCACAGGCGCCCAGGGTTCGGGTAACCACTGCCCTACATAATTTTCACGCTGACGACGGGCCGATTTCAGAACATCAAGGCAGATATTGCTGCATACCCGCACCAGCCACGCCGTAGCATCGCGGATGTCATCCTTTGCTGTCGCCCGCCAGCGCAACCAGACATCCTGCACGGCATCTTCGGCATCGGCATGACTGCCCAGCATGCGATAGGCCAGGGCATGCAGCCGCCCGCGATGGGTTTCGAAAACCTGATCTGCCATGCGATCCCCGTCAAACACATGAAGCGATACGGGACAAGCCCGTATCGCCGATTTGGTGGTCATCCTGCCCGATAGGTCTGACGAAGCAAAGACCCTATCGGATCGGGGATTGCGATCAGGCAAACTCATGCTGCGCAATACCAAGACGGTTCCAGGCATTCATCGTTGAAATGATGCAGGTCAGCTCGGAAATGGCGTCTTTTTCGAAATGATCGACAAGGTTGCGATAGCTTTGCGAAATACGGTCCTGATCAACGGCCTCTGTCAGGCATTCGGCCCAGTCAAGTGCTGCCCGTTCGGCTTCGTCATACCCTTTGGCCGCACGCCAGACCGCCAGCATGGTCACCTTGATCGCATCACCGCCGTGATCGGCATGACTTTTCGAATGCATGCGCAGGCAATGCGAACATCCATTGATTTGCGACACCCGGCATTCCACCAGATCGCGCAGGACACGCGGAATCTGCGGGTTATCTTCAAGGCTGCTGGCAAGACCCAGCATCGCTTCAAAAATTTTCGGGCTCGATTTCGGAACGTCAAAACGGCTCATCATGTTTCTCCGTGATTGCAAACCGGGGGAAATCCCCTCTGCAATCAGGACGAAACAGCTTTGGCCTGTGTTACATATCCGGCCAAAAAACTTTATAACGCCCGAAATTCTACACGATGCGGGTCTTTTTCAGGGCTTCGACAACTTCTTCATGCATGACCCAATGCCAGTCTTCGCTGTTTTGCTGCGCACCATCGGCCAATGTGAAAACCGCTGCCAGATAATCGCTAACATCGGATTTGCAGGTCGGCAATTCGGCCGCTGCCGCAATCTTGCGGGCCAGTTTGCCGTATTTCTTGTTCCCGATCCGGGACCCGAAATGACCAATCGTATTTGCCAGTTGATTGCCCGTAATTTCCCGCCCCGGTGCCTTGGCATGGGCCCGAAGCATATCGCGTTCGCAACTGGATATCTCAATGGATTTAAGCGCACGGACATAATCATCAACGCGGCCAATATGCGGTCCGGTACGGTGGGTAATCTGGGTGGAATATGCACGTGTAACCGGGTTATCCCGGTGTGTCATGTTCAGCATGTTGTTTCCTCCCGAAGGAACAACCGGGTATGAACACCGCGCGCCGTGCCGGTTGACCCACGACACACATTATCGAAGTTCGGACTCTGCGGCCCGTTTGAACATTGGGTATATATGGGTCGGGCCATCGCAAAACGACAGCCCGACCGATGCGTTTTTTACGTAAAACGATAACCGGGTTTGGTGAAAACAAACTGCCCGACCCTCATGCCACCGCCGCCTTCGCGCTCGTCAAAGGCATTGATGCAGCCCGCCAGATAAAATTCCCACATCCGTTTAAACTCGGTGTCGTATTTTTCCGGGTCAAGCTGATCGGCAATCTCGCGGAACCGGTCGCGCCATGCGATCAGGGTTCGGGCATAGTTCAGTCCCGCGTGAAAGTGCGATGCTTCGACTTTAAGGTCGGCATTCTCGGCGGCTTCGATAACTTCGTGCACAGCCGGAATATATCCCCCCGGGAAGATATAACGATCAATCCAGGGCGATGTGAAATCCGGACGCGGCTTGATGATCGTATGAATCACCGCCCGTCCCCCGGCTTTCAGCAATTTGCCGACCTTCTCGAAATAGGTTTTGAACTGCGGCCGCCCGACATGTTCAAACATGCCAACCGAAACTACCCGGTCGTACTTGCCTTCATTCGCATCGGCAAACAGCCGATAATCCAGAAGATGATATCCAAGACCTTCGTGGAAGTTATCAGGCAGTTCCTCTTTGCGTTCCAGCGCCCAGTTATATTGCTCGGTCGAGAGCGTAATACCGTGCACCTCCGCCCCGGTCGTGCGCCGGATAAAGCGGCTAAGCCCGCCCCAGCCACAGCCAATATCAACCACCCGAAGATCGGGCTGATCGATCTTCAGACGCTGGGTCGTCAGGCTCATCTTGCGGTTTTGCGCTTCTTCCAGCGTCTGGGCACCATCATCCCAGAAGGCGCAGGAATACTGCATTTCCGGATCAAGAAACCGGGTATAAAGGTCATTGCCGATATCATAATGATGGCGCACGCGCCGTGACGCGGCCTTGACCGAGGTAAATTGCGCGATCTGGAATTTAAGCGCCTGCAGCTTTTCGATAAAAAGGCCAAATCCGTTTGCCGAATGGCCGCCTTCGAAATTAAGCCGCAAGACCCTGATCAGATCTTCCATCTCGCCGGAAACAACATCGAAACCGCCACGCATATAGGATTCGCCAAATCCCGGATCAGGACTTAGCGCCATTTTCAACGTGTCGCTCCAGTTCGGTACAGTCATTGTTGCCCTGGGATCGCTGCCATCCCCCAGAACAATCTCGTGTCTATCGTCCGCCCGGAATACCAGTGTTCCACGCGTGACATGTTCCCGGAAAAAATCGAGAACCTTTTTTTGTGTCCAGTCCAGTGTCATCGGGTACGTCATCTGCCGTCCTTTTTAAGCCGGAAATGCCATCGCCCCACGTAAAACCCGTTGCCGGATTTCACATAAGTACCGGACCCTAAATCAGGATCGTCTGGTCAATCGTTCGAAAAGGAAACGCGGAAACGGCTAGTCGACAGGCCGCGCACCCGCAGACAGTGAAAACAGAAAACTCAAAGCCGGGGCCGAACGATTCTGATTTAGGGTTCGGTACTCGAACCCCATGGATAATTCTGCCAGATTTTTTTGCAATCTCAAGAGGTAATAGCCAATGATCTCCTTGCGTGCACCTCGATAAAACCTTACATCTCGCGTCATACTGTACAGACGATTATCCACAGGCATATGCAAAACGCGACTGTCCTCTACCAAAGAAGGGCAAAGTGTATGGGCACTGCCAGAATGACTGAAAGAGGCTCCTGATGGGCTATAAAATCGCCGTTGTCGGCGCGACCGGAAATGTCGGGCGCGAGATGCTCAACACCCTTGAAGAACGTGCATTCCCGGCTGACGAAATTTTCGCACTCGCCTCCTCACGTTCGGTCGGCCGCGAACTGGATTACGGTGACAAGGAACTCAAGGTCCTGGATGCCGCAACCTTCGACTTTTCAAAGGTCGATATCGCGCTGTTCTCCGCCGGGAGCGCAACGGCCAAAACGCTTGCGCCCAAGGCTGCTGCCGCAGGCTGCGTTGTCATCGACAATTCCAGCTACTGGCGCATGGAACCGGGCGTACCGCTTGTCGTGCCCGAAGTAAATGGTGCCGCACTGGCTGGCTACGCCAAGAAAAACATCATCGCCAACCCGAACTGCTCGACCATTCAGATGGTCATGGCGCTTAAACCCCTGCATGACCTGCAACCGATCAAACGTGTTGTGGTGTCAACCTATCAGTCGGTTTCCGGTGCCGGTCGGTTGGCGATGGATGAGCTGTTCAACCAGACCAAGGGCATTTACGTCAACGATCTGCCGGTCAAGGAACAGTTCACCAAACAGATCGCCTTTAACGTCATCCCACATATCGACGAATTCATGGATGACGGTTCAACCCGCGAAGAATGGAAAATGACTGCCGAGACCCGCAAAATCCTTGATCCGGATATCGCGGTTCATGCGACCTGCGTTCGCGTTCCGGTCTTTGTCGGCCATGCCGAAGCGGTGAATATCGAATTCGAACAGCCGGTCACCGTCGAAGAAGCCCGTAAGGCAATGAAGGACTTCCCCGGCGTCTCCGTTGTCGATTACCGCCAGGACGAGGGATATGTCACCCCTCAGGAAGTCCAAGGCGAGGACAATGTTTTTGTCTCACGCGTGCGCAAGGACCCGACGGTTGAAAACGGTCTTTCGCTGTGGTGTGTTGGCGACAACCTGCGGAAAGGGGCCGCCCTTAACGCGGTCCAGATCGCCGAAATGCTGGTCGCGGAATATCTGCCAAAGAAATAATCGCAACCGCAATGAAGGTCTTCGAAACCCGCCGATCCCGGCGGGTTTCTTTTTGCCCGGATCATTCCCACTGGTCAGAGCCACAAAAAAACGATAGGGAATTTAGGATAGACTGATCAACGCACGCGCCATCAGTGTTGCGATCCATAAAGAAAAATAAATCGAGGACAGGGATGGTTAAACGAACACGCAAAGAAGCTGCAAGGCTTGACGAAGCCGCCCGCGCGGGCTGGCTGTATTACTGCGCTGGCAACACGCAGGACGAAATCGCCACCAAACTTGGTGTTTCGCGTCCGACCGCCCAGCGTCTGGTGTCTGCCGCCATTAGCGAAGGGCTGGTCAAGGTTCGCCTTGACCATCCGATTGCGCGCTGCATGGAACTGGCCGCTTCACTGTGCAAGGAATACGGCCTTGCCAATTGTGATGTGGTGCCGACCGATCCGGCCGCTCCCGATGCCATGTTTGGCATGACGCAGACGGCTGCGACCTATCTTGAACGCGTTCTGCAATCCCCTGATCCCAAGATCATCGCGGTGGGCACGGGACGCGCCATGCGTGGCATGGTCGACGAAGTTCAACGCGTCGATGCCCGCCATCACAAGATCGTATCGCTGGTCGGGACGATTGCCCATGACGGTGCGGCAAGTTTTTATGATGCGGTCACCGATCTGGCCGACCGGACCCGCGCGCCGCACTATCCCTTACCGATCCCGGTGATTGTCGAAAGTGCCAATGTGCGCGCCCAGATGCAGCAACAGCCACCCATGGATA
This sequence comes from Thalassospira lucentensis, assembly GCF_032921865.1. Lineage (NCBI taxonomy): Bacteria > Pseudomonadati > Pseudomonadota > Alphaproteobacteria > Rhodospirillales > Thalassospiraceae > Thalassospira > Thalassospira lucentensis. The sequence continues at coordinate 2,040,936 of NZ_CP136684.1, read as the reverse complement.
ACATCATGCATCTGGCAGCCAAGGCCGATGTGCGCTTTGTCGGGGTTGGTGATCTTGGCGCCGACGCACCGCTTTATATTGATGGCTTCATCAGCAAGGATGAATTGCGGTCGCTTCAAAAGAACGGCGGCATCGGCGAGGTCGTCAGTTGGTCATTCGATGAAAATGGCGTGATCCTTGACCATGATGTCAATCACCGCGTCACCAGTGCACCGATCCATATTCCGGCGCAAAATACGATTGCTGTCGCCAAGGGTGCGAAAAAAGTCGCCGCGATTCGCGGGGCGATGCGCGGCAAACTGATCACCACACTGATCACCGACGAAGCCACTGCCGAAGCTTTGCTGCGCGCATAACCGCCGCAAAACGCCTTTTGAATCAAGATAAAGAACAACCCCGTCAAAAGTTTTGGCGGGGTTTTATTGTTGCAGCGCAAAAACGATTTCGTTTGACAAACACCCCTCAAATTGAGTGAATGCTCATTACCTGAACAAATGATCAAACGGGCAAGATAATTTGCCCATCGGGTACACAGTCCTTTGGGAGGAACTATGAAACGCGTAACGGGAGCAGCGCTTTGCGCGCTGTTGGCAGGCGGTGTCGCATTCTCCGCCAATGCCGAAACAAAACTTACCATTGCTACCGTGAACAACGGTGACATGATCCGCATGCAGAAGCTGACGGATGACTTCACCTCCAAAAACCCCGACATTTCCCTTGAATGGGTTACGCTCGAAGAAAACACCCTGCGTCAGCGTGTCACCACCGACATCGCCACCAAGGGCGGTCAGTATGACATCATGACGATCGGCACCTACGAGGTTCCGATCTGGGCCGAAAAGGGCTGGCTGGCACCGCTCGATAACCTTGGTGCCGATTACGATACCGATGACATCATGCCCGCCATCCGTTCCGCCGTAAGCAACGATGGCAAGCTTTATGCGGCACCTTTCTATGCCGAAAGCTCGATGATGATGTACCGCACCGATCTGTTTGAAAAAGCAGGCATCACCATCAATGGTCGCCTGACCTGGGACCAGACGCTCGACATTGCCAAAAAGCTTCATGACCCGGATAACGGTGTTTATGGCATCTGCCTGCGCGGCAAGGCCGGCTGGGGCGAAAACATGGCGCTGATCACCACCATGGGCAATGCCTATGGCGCGCGCCTGTTTGACGAGAACTGGAACCCGACCTTCGACAGCGCCGAATGGAAAAACGCACTCGACATGTATGTCGAAATTCTCGGCAAATATGGTCCTCCGGGTGCAACCTCGAACGGCTTTAACGAAAACCTTTCGCTGTTCAACTCGGGCAAATGCGGCATGTGGATTGATGCAACCGTTGCAGCATCCTTTGTCAGCAACCCAAAAGAATCGACCGTTGCCGACAAGGTTGGCTTCACCGAAGCCCCATGTGCCGAAACCTGCACTGGTGCCAACTGGCTCTGGGCATGGAACCTTGGCATCCCGACCGGCTCCCAGAAAGTCGAAGCCGCCCAAAAATTCATCGCTTGGGCAACCTCGAAAGACTATCTGGAACTCGTAGCCTCCAAGGAAGGCTGGGCCAACGTTCCGCCGGGCACCCGTATGTCCCTGTACGAAAACCCGAAATATCTGGAAGCCGCACCGTTTGCTGACGAGACCCTTCTCGCCATCGACAGTGCCGATCCGATCAATTCGACCATGAAGCCGAAACCTTATGTCGGTGTTCAGTTTGCCGCTATCCCTGAATTCCAGGGTATCGGCACCACAGTAGGCCAGCAGTTCTCTGCCGCACTGGCCGGTTCCTCGACTGTTGAAGATGCGCTTGCAGCCGCTCAGTCAGGCACCGACCGTACCATGCGCAAGGCTGGTTACTACTGATGCATGACAGGCCAGTGCTCCGCTCCGTGCAATGAGTTCTGGCCTGTGCCTCCTTGACCTGATGAACTTGGGGTGGCGGCACTTCTGACCGCCACCCTCTTTCCATCCGGATCGAGGCAACAGGGACTTCAAACAGGGAGCACATCATGTCGACACGGTCCTCTACCCTGACCGGGCGCATTATGTCTGCACCGTCGATCATCGCGCTGTTCTTGTGGATGATCGTGCCGTTGGGCATGACAATTTATTTTTCATTCCTGCGTTACAACCTGCTCTCTCCTGGTATGGAAGAATGGGTCGGCACGCTGAACTATGAATTCTTCCTGACCGACCCGGCATTCTTTGCGTCGCTCGCCAATACGCTTCTGCTTGTCGGATCGGTACTTGTGATCACGGTGGTCGGCGGCGTTTTGCTGGGCCTGATGCTTGATCAGCCGATCTTTGGCCGCGGCATCCTGCGTCTGCTGGTGATTGCCCCCTTCTTTATCATGCCGACCGTGAATGCGCTGGTTTGGAAAAACCTTCTGATGCATCCGGTATCGGGCATGTTTGCCTGGATCGCGAACTCGCTTGGCTTCCAGTCCATCGACTGGTTTTCCGAGGCACCGCTGACCGCGATCATCATCATGGTGTCATGGCAATGGCTGCCCTTTGCCGTTCTGATCCTGCTGACCGCCCTTCAGTCGCTTGACCGCGATCAGAAGGAAGCCGCCCAGATGGATGGCGCCGGTCCAGTTTCGATTTTCTTCTATATCACGCTGCCCCATCTCAGCCGTGCGATCACGGTCGTCGTGCTGATCGAAACAATATTCCTGCTGACCGTCTTTGCCGAAATTTTCGTGACCACCGGTGGTGGCCCGGGTCTGGCAACGACGAACATTGCCTTCCTCGTCTATACGCAGGCTTTGCTGCAATACGACGTTGGCGGCGCATCGGCGGGCGGCATTGTTGCTGTCGTTCTGGCAAATATCGTGGCGATCTTCCTGATCCGCCTCATTGGCAAGAACCTGGACAGGTAAGGGACACGAGATGGAAAACAAACAAACACCCCTTGGCCATATCGGTTTCTCGATCTTTGCCTGGATTGTTGGCCTTCTGATCTTCTTCCCGATTTTCTGGATGGTCCTGACCAGCTTCAAGACCGAACTTGAAGCCGTATCGATGCCGCCAAGCTTCATTTCGTTCGACTGGACGCTGGAAAACTATGCCGAGGTTCAGGCACGCTCAGACTATTTCCGGTTTGCCATGAATTCGGTCATCCTGTCGGTCGGCTCAACTCTGGTGGGTCTGCTTTTCGCGGTGCCCTGCGCATGGGCCATGGCTTTCAACCCGACCAAACGGACCAAAGACGCCCTTCTCTGGATGCTGTCGACCAAGATGATGCCACCGGTCGGCGTGCTGGTACCGATCTATCTGGTGTTCCGCGACTGGGGCCTGCTTGATACCCGGTTCGGTTTGATCATGGTTCTGTTCCTGATGAACCTGCCGATCATGGTCTGGATGCTTTACACCTATTTCAAGGAAATCCCGAGCGACATCCTTGAAGCCGCCCGCATGGATGGCGCCACCCTGCCCAAGGAAATCATCTTTGTGCTGTTGCCAATGGCGGTGCCGGGCATTGCATCGACCATGCTGCTCAACATCATCCTGGCCTGGAACGAAGCTTTCTGGACCCTGAACCTGACCACCGCTGATGCCGCACCGCTGACCGCTTTCATTGCATCCTATTCCAGTCCGGAAGGGTTGTTCTGGTCCAAGCTTTCGGCGGCCTCGACGCTGGCGGTTGCTCCGATCCTTATCATCGGCTGGTTCTCGCAGAAACAGCTTGTTCGTGGCCTGACATTTGGCGCGGTCAAGTAACCGCTGCCTGATCGAAATTCAACAAGAAGGAACACCGAAATGGGTGCTATCCGACTGGAAAAAGTCAAGAAAACCTTCGGGACACTGGATGTTATTCCGGGTGTGGACCTTGACATCAATGATGGTGAATTCGTCGTCTTTGTCGGCCCGTCGGGCTGCGGCAAATCCACCCTTCTTCGCCTGATCGCCGGTCTTGAAGACGTTACCGACGGCAAGATCCTTATCAACGGGGTCGATGTCGCAAACGAGGCACCGGCAAAACGTGGCCTTTCGATGGTGTTTCAGTCCTATGCGCTTTACCCGCATATGACGGTCTATAACAACATCGCCTTTGGCCTGAAAATGGCTGGTGAAAGCAAGGCGGTCATCGATGAAAAAGTCCAGAACGCGGCCAAAATCCTGAACCTGACCGATTATCTGGAACGCCGCCCCGGCGCGCTTTCCGGGGGTCAGCGCCAGCGTGTCGCAATCGGTCGCGCGATTGTGCGCAACCCGGCCGCCTTCCTGTTTGATGAACCGCTCTCGAACCTTGATGCGGCCCTTCGCGTCAATATGCGCCTTGAAATCACCGGCCTTCATCAGGAACTGAAAACCACGATGATCTATGTGACTCACGATCAGGTCGAAGCCATGACCATGGCCGACAAGATCGTCGTGTTGCAGGCAGGCCGTGTCGAACAGGTCGGCAAGCCGATGGACCTTTATAACAATCCGGCCAACAAGTTTGTCGCGGGCTTCATCGGATCGCCGAAAATGAACTTCATCGGCGGCGATTACGCCAAAAAGCACGACTGCCACGAAATCGGCATTCGCCCCGAACATGTCGCGGTCAGCACCGAAAGCGGCGACCTTCCCGCAACCGTCAAGATTGCCGAACATCTTGGTGCCGAAACCTATCTGCACGTCAATGCAGAGGGCTTTGGCCCGATGACAGTGCGCGCAACCGGCGAAGTCCCGCTGGGCGAACATGACAAGATCTGGCTGACCCCGGAACAGGACCGCATCCATCGCTTTGACGCGAACGGCATCGCACTGGGCAAACTTTAAGAATTCCAAACAACCGGGCCGCATGCCCCACACGCCATGCGGCCCCGCCTTACCACCACAAGAATGTGAGACCAAAATGTACCTTAAGAAGTTCGATCTTACCGGACGCCGCGCCTATGTCACCGGGGGCGGTCGCGCAATTGGCCTGTCATGCTGCGAGGCACTGGCAGAAGCAGGCGCGCATGTCATTATCGGTGACATCAGCGAAGGTGTGGCCGAAGAAGGCCGTGATTACCTGAAGTCGAAGGGCTACACCGCCGATATCGACATCATGGACGTCACCAACACCGATCAGGTCCGTACCAGTGCCGAAAAAATGGCCCGTGAAGGCGGCGTTGACATTCTGGTCAACAATGCCGGTATCGCGCGTTCGGAAACCCCGGCTGAAACCGTGACCGACGAACATTGGCTTAACGTCATTGACGTCAACCTGAACGGCACCTTCTGGTGCTGCCGCGAATTTGGCAAACAGATGCTGGCCAAGAAAAACGGCGTGATCGTCAATGTCGGCTCCATGTCGGGCTTCATCGTGAACAAGCCGCAGGAACAGGCCTATTACAACGCATCCAAGGCCGCCGTGCATCATCTGACCAAATCGCTTGCCGCCGAATGGGGCGGGCGTGGTGTTCGTGTCAATGCTGTTGCACCGACCTATATCGCAACACCGCTAAATGAATTCGTGAAATCCAAGCCGGACATGTATGACGCCTGGATCAACGGCACCCCGATGGCCCGCCTTGGCCTGACCGAGGAAATCGGATCGGTCGTGCTGTTCCTGGCATCCGACGCGTCCAGCCTGATGACCGGCTCCATTGTCCTGGCTGATGGGGGTTATACCTGCTGGTAAGGCACAGGTAAAACTGTTGATCGCATTGTCCTGAAGCTTCTGCGATCAGGTCAGGACCGTGGTGGAACGGGGCGTGGTTGTGGGACCTACGCCCCGTTCACCTTTTTAGTCTTGATGCTGACCGGCCAGATACACCGAAAACGGATTGCACGGGACAACCACGACACCCGAAAGTCCCAAAAACCGCGCCAGTCGCGACAGATGCACCATCAGATCGCCCGCAACGGTGGCCGCATCACATCCCTCTTCCAGATGCGCGCTCTGCACCCGAAGAACCCCTTCCTGCCGATCCGCTTTCAGATCAACACGCGCAACAAATTTCCCATCCTGCATGAACGGCAGAACGTAATAGCCATATTGCCGTTTTTCCGCCGGGACATAAATTTCGATCCGGTAATTGAAACCGAAAATCCGTTCCACCCGGTCGCGTTCCCACATGATCGGATCAAACGGTACCATCAAGGCGGTTGGCTTCGCACGGCAGCGCGGATTGACATGCGGACACAAATATCCCGGCTGTTTCCAGCCCTCGACATCCGCCTGCAACAACGCGCCGTCTTCGACCATTTCGGCAACGCGTGCCTTGGCATCGTCGGTCGGCAGGCGGAAATATTTTCGAAGATCGGCTTCGGTCGCGATCCCCATCGCGGCAATCCCGTTGCGGATCAGGGCATGCTGGGCCTCTGCGCGCGGCATTGGCGGCTCAAGCGCCTCCGGCCCGATGATCCGTTCGGGCAGATCATAGACCCGCTCGAAACTGGTGCGCCGTTTGCGCGCCATCACCTGCCCGCTCCAGAACAGGAATTCCATCGCGGTTTTGGTTTTCGACCATCCCCACCATTTCGAACTCGATGCGCCTTCCTGTTCCAGATCACTGGCGGCAAGTGCCCCTTCCTTTTCGATCCGATCCAGAATGCTGCGCACAAATTCAGGATGATCACGGATCATTTTGGCGATCTGCCCCCAGGTGCCTTTGCCCTCGGCGGCATCCGCCATGCGCCAGCGATAAAGCCCGTAATCCTCAACCGGGATCATCGATGCCTCATGGCCCCAATATTCAAACAACCGCCGCTGCCGGGCGTTGCCCCAGCTCAGCTGATCAAGGTCCACCGGGTCATAAACGCCAAGCCGGGAAAAAACCGGCATGTAATGTGCGCGCGTCAGAACATTGACACTGTCGACCTGTAACATGCCGGTCTGGCGAATGGCTTTCATGATCCGGCGTTTGGTCACCGGGCGGCTATCGTCCTGATCAAACCCCTGTGCCGTCAGCGCCAGATTGCGCGCCTGTCGGGCGGATACGGAAATCGCGGCTTTGTCGTTAATCATGGTGGCCTTTGAAAAATCGCAAAGAAAAACAGTGTGATGGTATCATAACCTCCTGACAATTATGTCAGGAGGTTGCAGGAACATTTCGGTGGGTTGGATCGTTTCCTATGGCCGGTTTCTATTCCCTGCGGTTTCTATTCCCTGTGGCATCTATGTTTCTGCCATCTTTGATCCTGACCATGTTTTCAACCCGATGAAGCAACCAGACAGGCATCCATGGAACTCGAACAAATTCTGATCCTTGCCATTCTTGTCGGAACGGTCGTGATGTTCCTGTGGGGCCGCTGGCGTCATGACATGGTTGCGATGGCATCCCTGCTATGTTGCGTGGTCGCGGGGCTAGTGCCGGTTGATGGGGCCTTTCAGGGTTTCGGTCATCCGGCGGTGATCACGGTTGCCTGTATCCTGATCCTGTCATCGGCACTTCAGCAATCAGGCGCGGTCGATAACCTGACCCGTATGGTTCTACCGCAATCCGCCGGGCCGGTCGTCACCATGGCCGCCCTCAGCCTGCTGGCGGCCATCCTGTCGGCCTTCATGAACAATGTCGGCGCGCTGGCCCTTCTGATGCCCGTCGCCCTACAAATTGCCGCCAAACAGAACCTGCCGCCGGGCAAAATCCTGATGCCGCTCGCCTTCGGATCGATCCTGGGCGGCATGACCACCCTGATCGGGACCCCGCCCAACCTGATCGTCGCCGGTTTCCGCGCCGAGGCGGGCGAAGGCGGCTTTACGATGTTTGACTACACTCCGGTCGGGATTGTTGTGGCCGCCGCCGGTCTGATTTTCGTCATGGTGTTTGGCCGCTGGCTTGTCCCCACCCGCGAACGCGCCGGGGCAGAGGGCTTTGAAACCGGTTCCTACCTGACCGAGGCACGCATTGCCGCGGGCAGCAAGGCAATCGGCATGATGCTGCGCGATGTGAACCGCGAACTTGAAAAAGGCGACGCGCAGGTCATCGGGCTGATCCGGAATGAAAAACGCATCCCCGCCCCCAACCCGTATCGCGAACTGCATGAAAACGACATCCTGATCATCGAAGCCGACCCCGAAGCACTTGCCGTCGCTCTTTCCGCCCTTGATCTGAAACTCGAAGAAGAATTGCGCGACCTCGAAGCGCAGGAAAAAGAAGCTAAACAGCTCGAAAAAGCCGAAAAATCGAATGAAAAAGCCGATTCTAACGCAAAATCTGCAGCCACAGCCTCTTCAAAGGCCGAAAAACATGCAAAAACACCCGAAACAGATGCGGAAAACCCGGATAACAGCCGTCGTGCCGCGATCCAGTCCGATGATATCGCGCTCATGGAACTGGCGATTTTGCCGAACTCCGGCTTTATCGGCAGATCGGCAACCGACATCAATCTGCGCACCCGTTATGGCGTGAACCTGCTGGCCGTATCGCGACAGGGCCAACGCTCCATGGCGCGCCTTCGCACCATGTCGATGAAGGCCGGTGACGTCCTTCTGATGCAGGGACCACCCGCCGCCATTCAGGATTTCGCATCACGTCTTGGCTGTGTGCCGCTTGCCCAACGTTCGCTACGCATCCCGGATAATGCTCAGGCGCTAAAGGCATCGGCCATCATGGCCGCTGCCATCGGGGCTGCGGCATTCGGTGTCATGCCGGCCGCGGTTGCCTTTTCCATTGGGGTTCTGCTCGCCATGGTGACCCGCGTCGTCGCCCCGCGCAATGTCTATGACGCGGTTGACTGGCCGGTGATTGTCCTGCTCGCTGCCCTGATCCCGATAGCAACCGCCATGGAAACCACCGGTACGGCCGATCTTCTCGCCCGCTTCCTGTTAAACTGGGTCGCACAGGGAAACGCCATCATCGCCCTTGGCCTGATCCTGATCATCACCATGACGCTCTCGGATTTCATGAACAATGCCGCCACGGCGGCCGTCATGTGCCCGATTGCGATTGGCAGTGCCGGCCATCTGGACGTCAATCCCGACGCCTTCCTGATGGCGGTCGCCATCGGCGCATCCTGTGCCTTCCTGACCCCGATAGGCCATCAGAACAACACGCTGATCCTTGGCCCCGGCGGCTTCCGCTTTGGCGATTACTGGCGGCTCGGCCTGCCGATTGAAATCATCGTCGTTCTGGTCGGCGTGCCGATGTTGCTTTGGGTTTGGCCTCTGTAACAAAAAAAGGGCAGCTTTGGGCTGCCCTTTTTTAATTCAATTGCATGACAGCTTAGCTGTCAAAACCAAGGTTCGGTACCGCAAGGCCATTGGCACGACATGCCGAAATCAGGGTGTTGTTGAGCAAACACGCAATCGTCATCGGGCCGACACCACCCGGAACCGGGGTAATCGCCCCGGCGACTTTGGATGCGGTTTCGAACTCGACATCCCCAACCAGCTTCATTTTGCCTTCAGCACCTTCAACGCGGTTGATACCGACATCAATCACGGTGGCACCCGGCGCGATCCAGTCGCCCTTGATCATGTTCGGGCGGCCCACCGCGGCAACGACGATATCGGCACGACGGACTTCTTCGGGCAGGTCACGGGTGCGCGAATGCGCGATGGTCACCGTACAGCTTTCCTTCAGAAGCAACTGCGCCATCGGCTTGCCCACAATGTTGGACCGGCCAACAACCACCGCCCGCAGCCCGGAAAGATCACCAAGGGTATCTTTGAGCAGCATCAAGCAGCCATACGGCGTGCAGGGCGCAAACCCCTCGCCCCCGGTTGCCAGCGCCCCGGCATTGACGACATGAAAACCGTCAACATCCTTAGCCGGGTCAATCGCGGCAAGGATCGCCTGATCGTCGATATGTTTGGGCACAGGCAACTGGCACAGGATGCCATGAACCTTGGGATCGGCATTCAGCTTTGCGATCAGCGCCAGAAGCTCTTCCTGCGACGTATCAGCCGAAAGCTTGTGCTCATACGAATTCATGCCGCATTCGATGGTCTGCTTGCCCTTGTTGCGGACATAGACCTGGCTTGCCGGGTCTTCACCGACAAGAATAACCGCAAGGCCCGGCGTGACGCCGTGCGCATCTTTAAGCTTGGTCACTTCTGCTGCGATATCGCCGCGCAATTTGGCCGCGAATGCTTTGCCGTCGATGATTTTTGCGTCGCTCATATGTCTTGTCCGCCCGTCAGTTCATGAAGTTGCGCGATGAGTGCGTCCGGATCGCCTGAAATTTCCAGAACCTTGTTTCGGTCCGTATGCCCGGCAACAATTTCGACTGACGATTTAGGCCATTTGGCCGTTTTTGCCAAAAGCTTTATCAGGGCCATGTTCGCCTTGCCGTTTTCGGGCACAGCCGTAACCATTGCCCTGATCTGCTGCTGCCCGTTGCCATCAACGCCCACCCCGGCAATCGAATTTCGCGAAGCCTTTGGTGTCAGGCGCAAAAACAGCCGGATACCCGATCCATTCGCCAGCGTCTCGCAGAACGGTTTTTCCATCCCGCCGGTTTAGTAACCCATCACGGCTGCGCGCACGTCTGTCTGAATCAGCATGTTGGCGAATTGCAGGATCAGGATCAGGATGATCGGCGAAATATCGATCCCACCCAGATTCGGAATGATCCGGCGGATCGGTCGCAATGCCGGTTCGGTAATCCGGTACAGGAAATCGCCAACCATATAAACGAACCGGTTGCTGGAATTGATCACGTCAAATGCCACAAGCCATGAAAGGATTGCCGAAGCAATCAGCATGAAAATGTAGATACCAATAACGGTGTCAATAAGCCAAAAAATCGCCAGCATCGCCGCTCCTTCTCGCAGTCGGTCCAGATCGGGCCGATCTGATCGGAATTGTGTTAACACGCTGCAAAACCTAGTCGGCCTTGGCCCCGGGCGCAAGCACAGAGCGCCTAATTTGCGATGCTTTAATCAAGTTTTCCACATGATGTGACTTGCTTCACCAGACATCGCGCAGTTTTGGCTCCATCATTTCGCAAAAATGATCGGGCAAAGCCACCTTTCGACAGTTTCTGTCAGGAGAAATGTCAGGATAAAGTCATCAGGCTTGCCAGCCCCGCCGATCCCATCCAAAAATGCGCAGCCATCAAACGACAAAGAAGGATCGATCATGTCGGCCAACACGCTCCCCCGTTGTAAATGGGCCGAAACCCATCTCGACAAGCCGTTTTACGTCGACTACCACGATCAGGAATGGGGCGTTCCGGTCCATGATGACCGGCATTTTTTCGAAATGCTGATCCTCGAAGGCGCGCAGGCGGGTTTAAGCTGGCTGACGATCCTTGCACGGCGCGACACCTATCGCGCGGCTTACGATAATTTCGATGTCCAGAAGATCGCGAAATATGACGAAGCCAAACAACAATCGCTTTTGGCCGATCCGGGCATCATCCGCAACCGGGCCAAGGTCGCGGCAAGCATCCTTAATGCCAACGCCTTCATCGAAATCCAGAAGGAATTTGGCAGTTTTGATGCCTATATCTGGGATTTCATTGGCGGCAAACAGGTCATCAACCACTGGAAAGCCATGTCTGACGTGCCCGTATCCACCGCACTTAGCGATGCCCTGTCCAAGGACCTCAAAAAACGCGGCATGAAGTTTGTCGGCACCACGATCATGTATTCCTTCATGCAGGCCACCGGCCTGGTGATGGATCACACCACCGATTGTCACTGTTATCATGTACTGAACAACAAATAGCCATCTGTTCTGCTCACCCATTGCCTGCTATAGGCTTGGTATGACAAAAGTAATGCATATCATCAATGGATTGGATGCTGGCGGCGCAGAAAGCGTTCTTGCTAGGATAGTTGCACATAACGCCAACTCTACCGAACTTCGGCAGGTCGTTATATCATTGATGAACGAAGGTGTGTACGGAGCAGACATTCGCGCAACCGGGACAAGATTGTATACCCTCGGCCTGTGCCGGGGCGTTTCGGGACTTCCAGCCGGAATAATAAAGCTCACTAGGATCATGCGCTCCGAGAAGCCCGATGCCGTCATGTCGTGGCTCTATCATTCCGATTTCATAACAACAGTTGCGACTTTTTTTTCGGGTGTGGGCCTGCGGCGACTGGCATGGAACATCCGCTGTGCGGAAATGGACCTCAAACAATACGGAGAATCAACAAGATTGGTTTTCAAGTGCCTTGGGGCGATGTCGTCCTTTCCAGCAATTGTCGCAGTAAATTCCCGTGCGGGCAAAAAACATCATGCCAAGAACGGATATAAACCGAAACTTTGGGCGTATTTACCAAACGGCTTTGACTGCGATGAGTGGAAACCAGACAATACCCTGAGAAATACTCTGCGGAGCGAATTGCAGGTCCGAAGGGAGACCTCCTTGATCGGAATGGTTGCACGAAAGGACCCGGCGAAAGACCATTCGACATTGTTCAAGGCATTGGAAATCTGCTCGCAACGGGGCCGCGATATTCACCTTGTCCTCGTTGGTAGAGAAACAGAATCATTGCCCATTCCTTTCGCGATCCATAAGAATGTGACCGCGTTAGGTTTACGGCGCGATGTGGCAAAAATCGTTCCCGGTTTTGATATTGCCGTTCTATCATCAACTTTCGGTGAAGGTTTCCCGAACGTTGTTGGAGAAGCTATGGCATGCGGGGTCCCTGTAGTCGGAAATGATGTTGGTGATGTTGCAGAAATCGTTGGCGATACGGGAAAAACTGTCCCGCTGGCATCAGCTGGAAAAATGGCCGACGCCATTTGCGAACTGCTTGATGAACCTAACGAGGCAAAACAGGCGCGTCGCGCTGCGGCTCGCCAACGCATACTCGAACACTATAGTTTGCAGTCAATGAATACAAACTATCGCTCTCTATGGAATGCACTGGCCGCGAAACAAGACTTTTCGGATCTGGATTTACTCGGCTGATTTCTAGGGGATCAAACTTGATCCGCGGACAAGCAGGCTGGTTTCAAGAACGCGGCTGTCGCTTTCCGCCTCGCCAAGCGCCATTTCGGCCGCCAGCCGCCCCTTTTCAACGGAATCCTGTCGGATGCTCGATAATGGCGGGTCGGTGCGTTCGCCCTCCGCAATACCATCAAAGCCGATGACCTTAAGATCATCGGGGACTTTGCGGCCACTTGCGCGCGCGCCATCAAGTGCACCGATGGCAATCACATCGGACATCGCAAGAACACCGTCGATTTCCGGGTGATGACGCAACATGGTTTCGACCATTTCGGCACTGTGCGATGACATGTTTTCGCATTCGATATGGACGATATCCTCAATCGCGATCCCGGCCTTTTTAAGGGCCGCGTGATACCCGCCAAGCCGCTCGCGCACCACACGGTGGCTGACCGCCCCTCGGCGTTTGGCATTCATCGGGCCGAAATTTTCCGCCTTATTGGCCTGCAGGGACAGGATGGCAAACCTGCGCGAACCACAATCGATCAAATGCTGGGCCGCCATTTGCGCCCCGGCAAAATCATCAAGCACCACGGTGCCCGCCGCCCCGGCAATATCGGTATCGATGCAGACCAGTGGCTGGTTGCGGCGCTGAATGGCGGAAATGATGTCGTTATCGTCGGAATAACAATGCACCAGAAACGCATCGACGGCGGCATTGTTGATCGCGGTAATCGCCTGTTCGGGGTTTTCGGCCGAAATGATCATCATATTGACCGCCTGCCGGGCACATTCCCGCCCGACACCGCGCAGAAGTTCAATCGCCACCGGGTCGCTGAAGGCATATTCAAGGTTATCGGGAAACACCACGCCAAGCGCCCCGGCCTTGCCGGTCCGCAACATGCGCGCCATCACATGCGGCCCGCGATAGCCAAGCTCCCTGGCAACTTCCAGAATGCGCTCCCGGACTTCCTTGCGTACCAAATCCGGCTTGCCAAAGGCATTTGATGCCGTGCCCTGCGATACCCCGGCTGCCTTGGCCACATCCAGAAGACGTACCCGTTTTGCCATCCTTGCGATGTCTCCCCTTTATTCACCCCGGCTTTCGGATTAACCGGTCATCCCGTGACATTTTTTTGAATCGGTTCATCCCGATATTGACAGAACCCCTTCTGAACCGCCACACTCCATTCATTGAATCGATTCATTCTTGCACGCACCGATTGCACAACAGCCTATGCGTTTGTCCGTTTGCACCCTGGTGTTGACGGTTTTCCCGGCAATCTCGAATTGCTGACTTCAAGCCGCCCTGACCGGGGCGGCTTTTTTCAGAGCCCCCCAAACTCATCGACCGCGCACCTTGTTTTCCGGCGCGGTATGACGGAATGTCAGATTAATCCGCGGTCTGATCTGGCGCGCGGTTTTGGGGATCTGATGTAACCAGTGATGCTGTGTCGCGCCCCGCATGATCAACAATGAATTATGCGGCAGATCGACACTGACCCGGTCCCCGGTTTTCTTGTGCCGGAAATGGAACCGCCGTTCCTCGCCAAATGACAGGCTGGCAATCACCGGATTTTCGCCCAGCACATCCTCGTCATCGGCATGCCACGAAACACTGTCGCGCCCGTCACGATAATGGTTCAGAAGAACCGTGTTAAACGACGCACCGGATTTTTCTTCCGCCAAATCGCGAAGTGGGGCGACGATTTTCGGAAATGGCGATGCCGGGTGATAAACACCGCTATAACGATAGGCCACATCGCCATACCATGCCGTCAATCGCGGCACGGCAATCTCGCGCCCCATCAGCTTGGCAATTTCCTGCTGCCAGACAATGCCGCTTAACAGCCGTTCAAACGCGCGATCCGCATCACTTGCCGCCATGACCTCACGCAGCAGCAATGCCTCCCCGTCAAAGGGCAGCAGATTGCGTGGTGGTTCGTTGGCAAACAAATCGCCCGTCATTTTCTTCCCCGGTTCAAGATACCCAAGACCTAGGACGAACCGTCGATTAAAACAAGCAACAGCTTATGGAAATCGGCGTTAATACAGACGCTTGTGTAATGAAGGTCTCTGCCGGAAGAACCCGCTAACCATTATTCATGTCAATCCCGGCCTTGTCGGCATAACGTTCAACATCTTCAACGCTCAGCCCGACGGCGGAATAAAGATTGATGGTTTCGAGTTCCAGATCGGTTTCTGCATCCGCAAGGTCCTGTTGGGACTGCGTCAGGGTGCGCTGCGAATCAAGCACATCAAGGAAGTTTGAAAGCCCCTGAACGTACCGGACACGGGACTGTTCAAACGCCTGACGATGATAGCGCACCGACGAAATCAGGGAATCGCGTTGCTGAACCGCCCCGACATATCCGTAAATCGCACTTTCAACATCCTGAATGGCGACCAGAAGCGTCTGCTGATAGCTGTAAAATGCCTGCTGCGCCTGTTGTTCGGCAACATCAATATCGGCCTGTCGTGCCCCACCATCATAAAGCGTCGCATCAATCACCGCCCCGATGGCGGCCATCGCGGTACGGACAATCGGCCCCGTGCCATATCCCGTGGCTCCAAGCGCGAGTGACCCGTCCAGCGTCAATTCGGGATAAAGATCAGCCGTCTGAACACCAATTTCCGACGTAGCGGAAATCAATGAAAGCTCCGCTGCGCGGACATCGGGGCGACGGCGCAAAAGATCGGCCGGAATACCAATCGGCGGCGCACTGTCAAATTCCGGCAGCGGCTGCACATCCACCAGACGGTCGCGATAGGTCCCTGGCTGCGCGCCCAGAAGGATGGCAATCGCGTTGATCGACCGGTCAATATCGGTCTGCAATGTCGGCAATGTCGCCTCGATATCGGAAACCTCGGCACGGGCACGCGAAAGATCAAGCTCGGACGCCAGCCCCGTCTGCATCCGGACCTGCACGATATTGCTGGTCTGGCGTTGCAGATCGAGCGAACTGCGCAGCAATTCCTGACGCTTCTGCGTACCGCGCAGCTCGATATAGTTGCGCACGATATCGGCAATCACCGTCAGATAAACGTCCTCGCGCAGGTAAACCTGTTCCAGATAATCCGCCAGCGCGACTTCGTCCTCGCGCTGCTGCCCGCCCCAGACATCCGCCGTCCATGAAAAATCGATGCCGGCCCCAAATCCGAGGTCCGTCGTCTGATCGCCGCGTTCGCGCGATGATGTGCCGCGTTCGGCATCGCCATTAACACTGGCACCGACCTCGATGCCATTTGCCCCCGATACCCCGCGCGCCACAGCACGGGCTTCCTCGATCCGGCTGGCCGCGATCCGCAAGTCAAGGTTATTGGCAAGACCAAGCGCGATCAGATCGCGCAAAACCGGATCACTGGTGCTTTCCCACCAACGGCCATGATCGGCCTGATTGGCCGCAATCACCGGCACCGGCGGGGTATAGGCCCCGACAAGATCAAATTTCGGCGCAACATAATCCGGACCGACCGTCTGGCAGGCCGAAAGTCCGATCAGAAGCGGCAGGGCACAACAGATTGAAAGACGTTTTACAGACATTCTAGCTGGTACTTCCTTCAATCTCGCCCTTGTCAGGAATGCTTTCCGCAGATCGCAACTGGCTTTGCAGTTTCTTGCCCCCATCGGCACGGGCCGAAACCAGCGGCGCCAGCAGAAGGTAAAGAACCGGTGTCAGGAACAGGGTAAAGACCGTCGCAAAACCAAGCCCGCCAAAAACGACCCAGCCAATCGCCGCACGCGCCTCGGCCCCGGCCCCGGTGCCAAGCACAAGCGGCAACCCGCCAAGCACGGTCGAAATCATCGTCATCATGATCGGCCGCAGGCGAATCATCGCCGCATCATGAACCGCTTCGCGCACGGATTTCCCGGCATCGCGCAACTGATCGGCAAATTCCACCACCAGAATGCCGTTCTTGGCCATAAGCCCGACCAGCATCACCAACCCGATCTGGCTATAGATATTGATCGATGTGCCGCTAAGGCCCAGCGCATAAATTGCCGCTGCCAACCCGAACGGAACGGTCAGGACAACCACAAGGGCCGACATGAAGCTTTCGAACTGCGCGGCAAGCACCAGCAACACGACAAGCACCGCAATCAGGAACGTGATCTGCACATCATGCGACGTTTCGCCAAGTGTCGCCGCATCGCCAAGGAACAGGACGCTCATGCCCGGCGGCAGCACCCTGTCTGCAACCTCGTCAATATCGACAACCGCCTGCTGCAGGGTATAACCCGGCGCAAGATTGCCCGAAATCTTGACCGCACGCTGCTGCCCTTCGCGTTCAAGTTCGGATGCAACCGCTTCTTCGGTCAGGCTGATGACCGATGACAGCGGTAAAATACGACCCTCGCCATTGCTGACAAACAGGTTCTCAAGATCGGATGGGTCATTGATGCTGCCCGCACTGCTGCGCAGCTTCACCGGGATGTTTTCATCATCCACCGTGATCTCGGTAACTTCATATCCCTCGATCATCGTGCGAAGGGTCGTATCAAGGCTTTCAATCGGAATGCCAAGGTCAAAGGCGCGCTGCCGATCAATATTCACCAACAATTGCGGCTGGGTCGTTTGATAGGAAACCCGAAGACCGACAAACTGCGGATAATTCGCCTCAAGCTCCTGCTGCATGGCGCGCGCATTTGCCGCCAGCGTGCGGTAATTCGTCCCCGTCAGGGCAAATTCAAATCCCTCGCCGGTACCACCACGCAAACCAAGGCTGTTGGGCTGATAGACAAAGGCCTGAACACCGGGCAATGCCTCAAGACTTCCGCGGATCGAATTGCTGATATTCTGCTGGCTGCGGCTGCGCTCGTTCCACGGCACCAGTGGTGCAATCACAAGCGCACGGTTCGGATCCCAAAGCCCGACAATGGTATAGATGTTATAGGCATCACCGGCCTCCACAATCGGACGCAGGATGTTTTCAACCGTTTCGACCTGCCGGTCCATGTAATCGATGCCAACCCCGTCCGGCCCGCGCAGCGATACAAGAATACGCCCGCGATCCTCGTCGGGCAGAAGTTCCTGTGTGACCGTGTTATAGACCCCAAATGCCAGCACCCCGGCAAAGATCGACACGATCAGGGTAATCAGCGGGAACCGCAAAACCCATTCCAGAATGTATTTGTAAACACCCGAACAATAGAGGCCGATCCGTTCAAGGAAGTTGGGCTTGGCATCCTTTTGCCCGTCATGCGGGTCGATATGCTTTAACCGCGACGCCAGCATCGGGCACAGTGACAGGGCAACAAACGAAGACACCGCAACCGAAAATGCCAGCACGAACCCAAATTCCCGGAAAAGGCGGCCTGCCGTGCTTGGCAAAAACGAAATCGGCACAAACACCGATACCAGCGTCAGTGTGGTGGCAATCACCGCAAAAAACACCTGCCGCGTCCCCAGAACTGCG
Source organism: Thalassospira lucentensis (assembly GCF_032921865.1). Classification (NCBI taxonomy): domain Bacteria; kingdom Pseudomonadati; phylum Pseudomonadota; class Alphaproteobacteria; order Rhodospirillales; family Thalassospiraceae; genus Thalassospira; species Thalassospira lucentensis. The sequence goes on along the minus strand of NZ_CP136684.1, from coordinate 2,022,748 downwards.
GCCGCCATCGATCCCAATCCCTGATGACGGCGGCGCTGGATGTTTTCCAGCACCACAATCGCATCATCAACAATCATCCCCGTCGCCAGAACAAGCGCCAGCAACGTCAGGATATTGATCGAAAAGCCCATCATCCAGATCGCGGCCACCGTCCCGACAAGCGCAATTGGAATGGTCACCGTCGGGATCAGTGTCGCGGTAAAGGACCGCAGGAAAAGATACAGAACCCCGATCACGATAATGATCGCCAGCGCCAGACTGTTCAGAACTTCCCAAAGCGCGCCTTCGATAAACACCGCATCGTCCGAGTTCACGAACACGTCGATATCGTCGTACTGACTGTTCAGCCGTTCGGCCACCTCGCGAATGCCATCCGATATCGCAATCGTGTTTGACTGCGCCTGCCTGACAACGCCAAGCCCGATCACGGTCCGGCCATCAAGGCGCACATAGGATGTCGCATCATCGGGCCCGTAATAGACATCCGCTACATCACCCAGCCGCACCTGATTGCGGATGAACATCTGTTTGACGTCCTCGACCTCCCAGACCGACGCATCCGCCCGGACAAAAAGCTTCTGATCGCTGGAATCAAAACTGCCGGCGGGAATGTCGAACTTGGCGGTTCTCAAAACATCGGCAACGTCCTGAACCGAAAAGCCGTAACTGGCCAGTCGCAGCGGATCGACCCGGACATGCAGAACCTTTTCGCGTTCGCCATTGATCGTGATTTCGGCCACACCGGGCACGGAAAGCAGCGCCGGGCTGATCTGGTCATCAACGATATTGGCGAGCTCTTCCTCGGTCAGCCGATTGCTGACCACCGCAAGCCGCATGATCGCACTGGCATCCGCATCGGCCTTGACCACGCGGACATCCTCGACCTCGTCGGGAAGGGTTCTTGATGCGCGGCTGACCGCCTCGCGAATGTCATTGGCCGCATCATTGATTTCAATATCGGGATAAAATTCGACGCGAACCCGCGACGTGCCTTCTTCGCTGTTTGAACTGATGCGTTTGACACCACTGACGCGCGACGCTGCCCCTTCAAGAAGGCTTGTGACCTCGGCATCAACCGTTTCGGGCGAGGCCCCGTCATAGGTCGCATAAACCGTGACCGTCGGCTGATCAACGTTGGGCAGCTCGCGGATTTCAACACCCAGCATGGCGGCAAGACCCGCCAGAATGATCAAAAGCGACACCACGGAAATAAGAACGGGGCGACGGATGCTGAGTGACGCCAGATCATTCTGGTTTTCGTTCTGATTCCCGTCCTGCATGTTACGACCCTTCGCCGGTGCCGTTGCGCTGGGCAACACCGGTTTCATCGCCGCTGCGAATGGTCGCCGCCACATCTCGGCCCGGCCGCAGGCGCAGCACGCCTTCGACCACCACCAGATCACCCTTGGCAATCGGCCCGTCAAGCAGGATGCGTCCCTGTGTCCGCTTTACGACACGGACCGGAACCCGTTCGACCTTGTCATCCTTGATCCGCCAGACATAGGTGCCACCATCGCCCCACAAAACCGAAATTTCCGGAACCGACGGATAAGTCTGGCCTTCGATATCGACATAAACAGCAAAGGACATCCCCGAAAGAAGTCTTCCGGTCGGGTTGGGAATACGCGCGCGGACATTGAATGTGCGGCTTTCGGGATCAATACGGCTGGCGATTGAATCAACCGTCCCCTCAAACCATTCCCCCGGCAGGCTCCAGGTTTCCACCCGAAGCGACTGCCCGATTTTCACATTGTCAAACCGGGTTTCGGAAACTTCAAAATCGACCAGAACGCTTTCGACATTATCAAGTGTCGCGATCAATGTGGAACTGTCCACACGGTCGCCCGGCTCCACCTGCGGAATACCAACCGTGCCATTGAACGGTGCCAGAATGGTGCGGTCCGCAAGGTCAACCTCGGCCTGATCCAGCCGAATGCGCGCCTCGGCAAGGGCGGTGCGTGCCGCATCCACCTCGCTTGCCGATACCGCGCCAAGCGGACGGGCCTGCTCGTACCGGTCCAGAAGCTGGCTTGCATCCTTGACCTGCACCGATGCCAGATCACGCGCCAGCCGTTCCCGATCGGAATCAAGGATCAAAAGAACCTGCCCGCGTGAAACCGTTTCACCGGCATGAAAAAGAACATCACTGACTTCGCCTGAAACTGCCGGATAGATCGAAACGCCCAGTGTCGACCGACCAGTTCCGACCGCCTCGACAACCGTCTTTTCTTCCATGATGCTGGCATATTCGGCAATCACCGGCAGGGCCGGGTTGCCCGAACGGCTCGCGCCATCGCCCCCGGCAACGCTTCCTGCCCCGACAAAAGGCAACATCCCTTTGTCATAGGCAAACCAGCCGCCACCGACCGCGGCAATAACCAACAGAAATACGACTAGCCTACCTGTGCGTGACATCGAATGCCCGTTCTCGTGTGTTCTGGAATCATGCAAAGACATCGCTGAAAATGTCTTAAAGTCAGTATCATAGACCTTACGTTAGTTCCCCGAAGGCAGCGACCGGAAAATTGTATCAGAAATGTCGCAACTTGTACTCATCAGGTAATAGGTTCAATCCGCCGATCCGGATCACCCGCACAGCCCCAGAAGCACAAAAGCCCGTGCAATGCTGCACAGGCTTATGGCTGGTTAAATGACCAAAATCAGCAAAAAAAGCCGGATCAGGCAGCCCCGCGAATATATTGCGCCGGGAAATCAACAAGATTGGACGCCTCGTCCATCTCGCCATCATCCCCATCAGCACGACTTTCATCACTCGCGGCGGATTCCACCGCCCGGTCAAGCGACCCGGAAAGCTCGGTCACATTACGATCAACCTCGTCCGCCCGACGTGTCAGATCGATGCTCAGTTTCCGCGTCACCTCGATATCGCGCGATACCTCGTGGATGGCATTGCTGACATGAAGCGCCGCATCACTGGCCGATGCAATCGCAAGGCTGATTTCCTCGGTCTCGCGGCGCTGATGTTCAACATCACCTGCCACTTCTTCGGAAATCGACATCATGTCGCGCACGGTCACACCGACATCTTCCATCGACCGAACACAACGATCCGTCACATTGCCCATCGCACTGACATGGGCTGTGATCTGCTCGGTTGCCTGCGCGGTTTGACCTGCAAGATTCTTGACCTCGGCCGCGACCACGGCAAAGCCTTTGCCCGCTTCACCCGCGCGTGCCGCCTCGATGGTCGCGTTAAGCGCCAGAAGGTTGGTCTGCCCCGCAATCCCGCGGATCAGATCGACAATCTGCTCAATGCTGGTCGCCACTTCGCGAAGGTCATCGACCGCCTCGGCGGATTGCTGGGTCGATCCCACCGCGTTCTGGGCAATGGCGCGCTGCCGGTCAACCCGGTTAGCAATCGACCCGATGGCATCGGAAAGCCGCGTTGCCGCCTCGCTGATCGAATGGGCGTGCGACTGGCTTTGTTCGGCCGCATTGGTCGCCATTTCGGTCTGGCCGGTCACACGTTCGGCAGCGGCGGCAACCTCGCCCACCGCTTCGCGCATCCGGGTCACCTGATGGGTGACGGATTGCACAAGACCTGCGGTTTCGCCTTCAATGGTTTCGGCCATCGCCCCCAGCGATGCGCGGCGTTTTTCTTCTTCCTCGCGCTGAAGGGCAATGCGTTCCTCGGCCATCTGTTCGATCTTAAGCGCATTTTCGCGGAAGATCGCCACGGTTCGCGACATCGCACCAAATTCATCACCTCGATTGAAATCGACCAGATCGATATCGGTGTTGTTTTCGCTTAACCGTGTCATATCGCCATTCACCCGGCGCAACGGACGCAGGATGCTAAGCGCAATCGTAATCGCCAGACCAAACGCGATCAGCGCACCGATCCCGGCCACCACCATATTGGTGATCGCCTTGTTTTCGGATTCACCATGTGCTGCCTCGACCAGCATGTTCTGGCCCGCCACGGCTTCCTCGCGGATATTCTGGGTGATCGCCTGCACTTCGCGGACGGCTGACTTGAAATCATCCATTGATTGGCGGAAGCCACCGATCGACCCCTCAAGCTGGTTCGCCCCCTGCTTCAACAGGTCATTGTCGCGCACCGCATAGGAAAACAGCTTCTTGTCCGCGCGTTTCAACCCATCGACCGAATTTTTGATTTCTTCCTGAAGGTCGGTCAGGGTCGAGGTTTCCGTGCGTGCCGCATCAAGTGATTCCGGGGTGCGCAGGATCGCATATTGCAGGCTGTTGACGATGGCACTGAGGTTCGCCGAACCAAGCTTGTCGGCATATTTTTCGGCAAGTGCCGGATCGCGTTTGGTGATGAAATCAACCAGTTCGCCCGCCGATTTGCCAAGCTGATGGGCTCCAAGAAGCATGGTATCGGACGCCGCCGTCAGGTTTTCCGCCCGCAGGACAAGCGGCTCAAGCGTTGCGATATATTCCGCATTAAGGCTCTCAAGCGCGTCGGCCTTTTCGCTGTCACCCTCGGCACGAAGCTGATTGATCAGCGCCGCACCGCTGGCTTCGGCACTTTCACGGATGGTCGAAATACCTTCGCGATCCATCGGGTCAACCGTCTGCGCAAACAGAAGAACCTGGTTCGACAGACGTTCAAGCTTCAATGCATATTCGTTTGCAAGCCCGACAAGCTGGGTGCTTTTTGCAATACGGTCGGCATGCCCGCCAAAGCCCAGCAGATACCAGGATGACAGGGCGCTTAACCCTAGCAGCATGACGACAAGCACAAGAAAGCCCGCAAAAATGCGATAGCCAATGCGAATACGGTCGAGAAACATGGGATCTCCAATGATCCGGAATGTGGGACATTTCCGCGATCAATAACCCGGCTTTCGCGTCGTTTTTGTAACAGTTAGATGAAATCCCCATTTGTCTATTCAAATTCGCACAGATGAGGACGTTCGAATGTTCATTCGAACATTTGCTGCGTTGCAAAATAAGCCAACCGAACCCGACTTATACCATTGCACAAGCCGGCCCTATGCGTATGTCAGAGGCCATAAACGGCAGAATCCGTGACCTGTTTATCGATTCGCACGTAAGGCACGCGGCCCCGAAAAACCACGCGATTAAACAGCAAGAATATGCAAGCCGAACGGCAACCGAGTGATTATACTTGCCCCATGGCCAATGCAGTTCGACATAATCCTGCGCGCCGCGCACCGGTATCCGACCGCCATCGGGAAATCGCCCGCCACTGGCGCGCGGCGGACGGTATTGATTTGTTCGAAGCCGACTACAAACGCTTTTCCTTTCCCAAACACAGCCATGATTATTATGCGTTCGGCACCATCCTGAACGGAGCCGAACAATTCATGACCGGCGGCACCAACTATGTCGCCCGGCGGGGTCAGTTGCTGATGATGAACCCGATGCAGGTCCATGACGGCGGCCCGGCATCCGATGACGGTTACCAGTATCAGATCATGTTTATCGCGCCCGAAATCTTTGGCGATCTGGTGGCTGAACTGTCCCCCAACAGCACCGGTCTGCCGTTTTTTGGCAATCATGTGGTCGATGACCCGGAACTGCATCTGCAACTGCAATCCCTGCACCGCATGTTCCGACCTGATCTTCACCAGACGACCGGCCAGCTCGAACGCGACAGCCAGCTTTTATACAGTGCCGCGCGGCTTGCGCTCCGCCATGCCGATGCACCGCCCTTTTCCTATCAACCGGGCTCCGAAGACAAACGTGTGCGCGCCGTCATCGACTATATGGCCGACCATCTTGATGCCAATATATCGCTCGATGAACTGGCAAGCCTGACCGGGCTAAGCCGATTTCACCTGCTGCGCGTTTTCCGTCACGCCACCGGATTGCCACCGCATACCTATTTCAATCACATGCGCCTGCGCCGGGCAAAACGCATGCTGTTTGACGGCTTTGGCATAGCCGATGTCGCGGCGGCCACCGGCTATGCCGATCAAAGCCACCTGAACCGGCATTTCAAAACCATGTGGGGAGTCAGCCCCGGCGCCTTCATCGCAGGCCTTGCCCCGGCGGCCAAAAAATCCCGCTAGGCCCTGCTTCACCCGGGAACCGACCCAGCCACGATTGCGAAATAGCAATATCGTCCAATATTCCTGTTTGGAACTGTCTTAAATTACGGGCAGGCTCCTCGCCCACCACCAGTCGCCGCCCGTCGCCACCAGCGATCAAAATGAAAAGACTGAAACGGAAACGCACAAGATGTCTCGCCCCCAATCCGCCCCGACCCGGCATTTTGATGCCGACACCATAAGACGCGGTGCCATCGCCTGTCTGCCCCTGTTGCCCAGCACCATGATCTTTGGTGCAGTGCTGGGCGTGCTTGCCACCCAGCGCGGCCTGTCGCTGGGTGAACTTCTGTTCATGAGCCTCACGGTCTTTGCCGGATCGGCACAGTTTGTGTCTGTCGATCTGTGGCGCGAAACCATCCCTGCTGCCACCATCATTGTCGCAACGGCGGTGATCAATCTGCGCTATGTCCTGATCGGCGCATCCCTGCGCCCGGTGTTTCGTGGCCGTCCGCTCTGGGTCAAAATCTGTGGCATGCATATGGTGGCCGATGAAAACTGGGCCGTCACCATGACGCAGGAAAACCTTGCCAATCCGGGCTTCCTGCTCGGTGGCGGGATTTTCCTTGGCATTGTCTGGGCGACGGGCAACACCATCGGCTATCTGCTGGGCGGGGGCATACCCGACCCGAATGTCTACGCGCTTGATTTCGCCTTTACCGCGGTCTTTGCCGCACTCACGGTCGGCATGTGGAAGGGCCGGGTTGATCTTCTGCCGTGGCTGGCGGCTGCCATCGGATCTCTGATCGGGCATTACACCTTGCCCGGCACATGGTCGATCCTTGCCGGGGCCGGGGCCGGGGTTGTGGTTGCCGCCCTGACATGGCGCGAAGACATGGACGACACCGCACCCGAACCTGAAATAGCAGCAGATACCTTTGGCGCCCCCGAAGGCACCTATTCGACGGAGGCCGGCAAATGATGAGCTTCCCCGATCTGACCACTTTCAGCACCGCCTCGGTCCTGACCATTCTTGGCATGGCGATTGTCACTTATGGCATGCGCCTTGGCGGCCTTCTGATGGCCGACCGCCTGCCGCAACAGGGCCGCTGGGCGCATGTGCTTGAACGCCTGCCGGGCGCAGTTCTGATTTCCGTCTGGGTACCAAGTGCCCTGTCGGCGGGAGCAATCGGCATCGCCGGTGCCGCTGCCACCGTCATCACCATGATCTTCGTACGCAACCTGTTTGCCGCCATGGTCGCCGGTATGCTTCTTGTCGCGGCGGGGCGCTATTTCCTCGGCTGACCACACACAACAATAGACAAACAAAAAGGCCACCCGAAATTTTAAGGGCGGCTTTTTGTCATCCTGATCACGCCCCGCGTCGGGCAACAACCAAGCTATTCGCGGGCGGTCAGTGCTGCGCGGCCATTCAAAATTGCACTCCAAACAATCCGCCACCCGGTTGATCAGATAACCGGGTCTTCAGAATAAAATCGTCTAAATCGAAATCATCTGAAAAGTCTGCATCAAGTTCAGCTTCAACCTTCTGCAAGTCATCCGAGTTCATAGCCACTATATACTGCACGCCAAGCTCTTCACATTTTTGATGCGCCAATCGCAATGCCAATGCAATTTGACGAGCATCCACACCATCGAAGATATGACTATCGTGAACCAAGAAGCCTGGAAAGCGATCATTCTTTTTAGCCATCTCGACCAATAACCAGTCAAAGCAAAACACTTGCATGTGGTTCTTGCCGCCACTCTTTTTGCCTGCAATGTCTGTTTCTATTGAAAGACCGGCAATACCTCTTGATCGTCCAATGATAAGCTGCCCTGCATCATCATAAAGGGCTTGGGATGTCTCTGCAAAAATCTGTACTGCCGCTTTACGAGGTGCGGAGCGCTCCATTACATCTTGCTCTATTAAGTCAACAAGATCGTCAATTTCGCGCTTCAAACGCTTCTGGTCTTTAGCAACATTCTGAAATTTTGGGATTTGTTGTTGTAAATCAGCATGCTCAACCTCGAGAAAATTAAGTTCCGATTGCAGAAGACTTAATCTTTCAATCGCCACGCCAGAACGCAAAAGCGCTAGTTTTTCTGAAAGGGAAAGTTGCAAACGAGCAATTTCAGACCTGCGGAGTTCAATACGGTTCCGAGCATTTTCCAATTCCTTCTTCAAATGGATTTGCCGGTTCTTTGAAACCTGCCGATGAAACTGTTCGACTTGCTCAAACCGCTTTTGAACCTGATTGGGAAAGAAAATGCCAACCTGTTCGTACAGAGAACGCACATCACTGATATCTGAATCTTCTACTTCTACCAACGCAAGCTCAATGTCTTCACACAAATCCATATCTTCAAGATTGGCTTCGTTCATATCACGAATTTTGGCTGTCAGTTCGTTCGCCGATATCTCGTGACTACGGTATCCGTCAATCACCTTAGCCGATGCAACGTCTCTGCGTTTTACTTGAATCTCAGAATCTAGCAGGTCTGCGCGGGCCTGCATTTTCTTAAGGTCCAGTTCCCCATCGGTGAGGTAACCGCTTTTGATCATACTGCTGAGGGCATCCGCGTTTTTCTTTTCATCTTTTTTTAGTTGGAGTTTCTGCGGTAAATGCCAATCAAAACCCAACAAGTACGATAGACACACTTGACTATCCCAAGGTTTTTGGGAGGTGCTATTCAAAACAGGATCGGCAAACCCACCGTTTCTCTCCTTGCGAATGAAATAGGAAAGAAGCGCACCAAACTTCGGACTATATTTTTGTGACGTGATTTCTGAATTTAGACCGAACCAAGTTTGAGAAAGCTCAGATCGCAAATCTATCGCGGCGACCTCTCTCCCATTGACCAGCAGGAGATCACTAGCCTCTCCCGCTGTTTTCTCAATAGTTAGTTGTGAGCCACTGTTATCAAAAATCACTTCAAACTTATTGTTGATCAGTGAAGGGTTGTGAAAATCGTCTTCCTTGTTCCGCTTTTCTGCTACCAGAAAATGCAGTAGCTCAATGAAACTCGTCTTCCCGGTCCCATTTCGCGTACCACGCACTCCAGAGCTTTCATGCCTCTCAGCCAGCAGAATGTTAAGCCCCGGATTAAATTCCAGCGTCTTAAATGTGGAAAGTGAACTGGATAGCTTTATAATCATTGGTTCATTTTCTTTAAAACACCCTGCTCGAACCGAACAGCCCCAACAGAAAATAGAAAATCAACAACTAACAAGAACCAGTCAAAGTGGATGGTAGAAAGTTGTTTCTCTGTTCGAATCTGTTGCAGGTCATGGAACAATCGCGAGACTGTTTTATCATGATCCAGCAGGGCTAAAACGTCAGCACCAATGCCAATAATTGCATTTTCCGTCTTTACGTGCTTGGTCGGCATCAACATAGCGCGTCATCCGGGACATTTTCGAATATGTCACAAGCATCGAAGAAATACGCAAGTATTACATAAGCAGCCGCATCTACAGTCGGGGTTCCATCACCTCCGACAAATTTAAGCAATTTACCCAGAATCTCGTCCGGATAGTCACCCAGATCCTTAGCTTCTTCGTACTTCAGTCGCATTTGCTCTTGAAGTATGGAGACATTATTTGGATTGCTCATGCCCGACAAATACCGCCGAACAACGTCCACGTGAGAACGCGCCCGCTTGAGAACAAATTTAGCGTCAGGACTGAGCGAATTAAAATCTAACTTTTCCTCGTCAGGGACTTCACCAAAATCTAGCAAATCTACCTGGGCAGTTTTCCTGTGCCGCATGACTTGCCTAAGCAAGGGCCTAATATGTTCCATTGTTACAGCCATGAAATTCAAACTAGCTGATGGATATATGTCGATCAGTTGCTGAACCGTCAATTTGTCGTGAAAGTTATCTTTCAGAAATCTACGGGGTGACGGAGCAACTATATCTATAGCTGGAAATTGCTGCCTGAGGTTCTCTAAAACGTCACTTGCACTGGTTGGCAACCCTGCCTCGTTATTGTGCACTAGAACCCATTTCTTCAATTTGGGCCAAAATTTTGTAACGTCTGGAAAGCTATCCAAAATCTTTGTTTTAGCATTTTGTGCGAAGGTACTTGAGGACTCAGGAGCATAGCACTGAAAAACGGTTTCTTGAGAAATTAACCTACCGTCACTCTTCTTATCCCCATGCTTGCCACCAGCTTTGATTACCTCAAAGTCAGTACCATAAACGCACGCCGCCATTTTGGCGAACCACTCTTCGAACTCAGTCTGATTGTATTTACTGAATGCTAAGTCAAAATACTGATTGAAATCAGCCTTGTTCATGGCCCCACCAACCGCAAACCACCCCTGAATTGCAACCATAATTCCCAAAAAATAATACCAAAGCAACATTTGATTGCAGAATATTACAAATCAATCAATAACGCGGTAGCATATTGCAAAAATACTTGCAAAACCCAGAAGAGCCACAGCCGCCTCAGAGAAAGGCGGCTGTGGCTCTTGCAGGTTGAAGTTGTTCACGCCGCAACCATATTCTGTTCACGCGTCGCTTCGAATTTCAGGTTCGGCCAATCGCGTTGCGTGGTTTCAAGATGCCAGGCATTGCGCGCGATAAAGACCAGCGTTTCGTCGTGATCCTCGAACAGGGCTGACTGGTTGGCATCGCGGAATTTCTTGATTTCCAGCGGATCGTTGCCAATCACCCAGCGCGCGGCATAGGCCGGGGTCGGTTCGAAATGCACCTTGATGCCGTATTCGGCAGAAATGCGTTCTTTGAGAACCTCGAACTGAAGCTGTCCGACCACACCAACGATCCAGTCTGCGCCCATCATCGGCTTGAACACCTGTGATGCGCCTTCTTCGGCAAGCTGCTCCAGCGCGCGCTGAAGATGTTTGCCTTTCAGCGGATCATCAAGGCGTACCTTCTGCAGCAATTCCGGGGCAAAGGCCGGAACACCCCGGAAACGAAGGTCTTCACCCTCGGTCAGGGTATCACCGATGCGCAATGTGCCGTGGTTCGGAATGCCGATGATATCGCCCGGCCATGCTTCTTCAGCAATGTCGCGTTCATTGGCAAAGAACAGCATCGGGTTATGCACCGCCATCTGTTTGCCCGCACGCACATGCTTCAATTTCATGCCACGTTTGAAATGGCCGGAACACAGGCGGATGAAGGCAATGCGGTCGCGATGGTTGGGGTCGATATTGGCCTGCACCTTGAACACAAAGCCCGAAACCTTTGGCTCGGCTGCCTCGACCAGCCGCGTTGCCGCTTCCTGCGGGCGCGGGGTCGGCGCGATATCGCCAATACCGCGCAGCAATTCACGCACGCCAAAGTTATTGACCGCCGACCCAAAGAAAACCGGCGTCAGATGTCCCTCGCGATAGCTTTGCAAATCAAATGGCGGGCAGATTTCACGCACCATTTCGACTTCTTCACGAAGTTTTTCCAGAAGATAATCCGGGATCAGCTCATCAAGCTTCGGATCATCAAGTCCCTTGATCGGAATGGCTTCCTTGGCGACATTGCCGCCTTTTTCCATGAACAGAAGCTGATCATTGACCAGATCGTAACAGCCATGGAAATCACGGCCCGACCCGATCGGCCATGTCACCGGCGATACATCAAGGGCAAGATCCTGTTCGATCTGATCAATCAGTTCGAACGAATCACGTGCCTCACGGTCAAGCTTGTTAACAAAGGTCGTGATCGGCACGTCACGCAGGCGGCAGACCTCAAACAGCTTGCGCGTCTGGGCCTCGATCCCCTTCGCACCGTCAATCACCATGACGGCGGAATCAACCGCAGTCAGAACGCGGTAGGTATCTTCGGAAAAGTCTTCGTGGCCCGGCGTATCAAGCAGGTTGAAGATGTTTTTTTCGAACTCGAACGTCATGACGGCCGATGAAACCGAAATACCGCGATCCTGTTCGATCTTCATAAAGTCCGAACGCGCGCCACGCTGTTCCTTTTTCGCCTTCACCGCACCGGCCATCTGAATGGCACCCCCGAAAAGCAGCAGCTTTTCGGTCAGTGTCGTTTTACCCGCATCCGGGTGGGCAATGATGGCAAAGGTACGGCGACGCGATACCTGCTCGTCGATCGTCGGCATGGTTCATCCATTGATCATGATTTCGGGTTGGCGCGCACTGTACTGATTTTTACAGCTCGCGCCATCCCGAAATCGTCATATCGGGCATGAACGGACAAGAACGTCCGGTTTCATATCACAAGCTGGAACACCAGCCCCGCAACAAACGATCCGATCAGGGCATAGGCAAGATACAGGGCAAAAACCGGTTTCTTGACCAGCGCAAAAACCGCAATTGCCGCAGGCAGCGATGACACACCGCCTGCCACCAGAAACGCCATGCCAGCACCGGGTTGCATTCCCTGCCCGATCAATCCCCCGACCAGCGGAAGGGCGGCATAACCGTTCAAATAGGCAGGAACCCCGACAAATGTCGCAATCAGGATCGGCAGGATGCCATCCCCACCGACCGCAGCCGACACCGTTTCAGCCGGAACATAAATCAGCATCAGGCTTTCAAGCAAAAAGGCCAGAACCAGCCATTTGCCAAGAAACATCGCGGTTTTAATCCCGTCGCGGCGAAATTTCGTTACGCGGTCGCTTTCGCGCCAGAAAGCCCATACCGGCGGTTTGGGCGTGCGCATTTTGGCCCCGCCGCAACCGCCATTGCCCACACCATCGCGTAACGGATCGGTCAGGAATCCCATTCGCGACAACCACAATGTTGCAAACCCGCCCATAAGGCCGATCCCGATTGCAGCAATGGTCTTGCCGATGGCAAAATCCATCCCGATGGTGCCTGCGGTCAATGCAAACATCCCCGGATCAATCACCGGCGATGCCAGCCAGAACGCCATGACCGGCGCCAACGGCACCCCCATCGACAGCAAGGCAGCAATCAGCGGAATGACCCCGCAGGAACAAAACGGTGACAGCGCACCAAACGCGGATGCCATCAACACCATCGCAGCCGGCTGCCCGGTAAAGGCGCGCGCAATCAGGCTATCCGCCCCGGTCGCACCGGCCCATGCCGCAATCACAACAGATGCCATCAGGAACGGCGCAACCGACAGAAGCTGATCAATGGTAAAGCCGATACTCGGCCCAAGCTGATGAGGCACAAAAATGCCAATCGCCAGCAGGATCGCGCCAACGCTGATCCAGACACGGTCAAGGGTTTTGCCCGATCTGGCGACACGGCGCAGTGCCAGTGCAATTTCAGTCATATCTATATTCCTAGAATAATAGTTATGTTAGCTCAAAAAAAGAGGCGACTAGACCGCGTCCTCTTTTTCTTCGGCATCCACACCGATGCAACATTCCGCAACCAGCGCATCAAGCACGTCGCGAATCGCCACGACATCCGCATGATTGACCGTTTCGCGCCCGTGGCGTTCCTGCCAGACCAGACCGGCCTGCACCAGCGCACCAAGATGATGCGCCAATGTCGATGCCGGCAATCCGGTATGTCGGCCAATCTCGCCTATGTTCAGGCCCGTCGCACCAGCCCGCACCAGCAGGCGGAAAATCCGCAGCCGGGCAGAATGACCAAGGGCGGCAAACGCCATTGCAATATTGTCGGTGTCTCTCATGGGGAAAATGATATAACTATAAAACTAGTTTTGTCATCTTTTTTCTGAATTCCGGATCGGTAAAACGGATGTCGCAAACTTGTCATTTGACTTCGACACAATATGTCGATATTTCCCGACATATGGAAATAAATACAGCAATCAGCGCCCTTGGCGCACTGGCACAGGAACATCGTCTGGCAGCATTCAGGCTTCTGGTGCGCGTGGGCGAGGACGGCATGGCAGCAGGTGATCTCGCGCGCAGTCTTGCGGTCCCGCACAACACCATGTCGACCCATCTGTCGGTTCTGAGCCAGGCCGGACTGATCACGTCGCAACGCAATGGCCGGTCGATCATCTATCGGATCGTCCCAGATGTGATGCGCGATCTTCTGGGGTTTCTTGCCGATGATTGCTGTCAGGGCCGCCCTGAACTGTGCGGAATTACGGTTCCCGACAAAACATCGACCTCGACCTGTTGCTGAAACGCCAAACCGGCATAACCGGACGGAGACATCATTATGGCTGGCGGTACCTATAATATCCTCTTCCTGTGTCAGGGAAATTCGGCGCGTTCCATCATGGCCGAGGCCATCCTGAACCGCGAAGGCGCGGACCATTTCCATGGCTTTAGCGCCGGGGCGCATCCGCGCGGCCATCTGCATCCCTATACGATCGACCTTCTTGAAAGCCTCGGCCATGATCCGTCGGTCTTTTCATCCAAACCGATGGAAGTCTATTCCGGGCAGGACACGATCAAATTTGATTTCGTCTTCACGGTCTGCGACCAGACGGCAAAGGAAAGCTGCCCGATTTTCCCCGGCTCGCCGATGACAGCCCATTGGGGCGTGCCCGACCCGGCAGGTGCCACCGGTACCGAGGCCGAAATCCGCCTCGCCTTTGCCGATGCCTATCGCATGCTGCGCAACCGGATTTCGATTTTCACAAGCCTGCCTTTCGCGTCCCTTGACCGGATGTCACTGCAACGCAAACTCGACGATATCGGCAAAACCGGACTGCCAGAAAGCGAAAGTGCCTGAAGATGACGACCGAAACCGGCACCGCCCCGATGGGAATTTTTGAACGCTATCTGACGATCTGGGTTGCCGCCAGCATCATCGTCGGCATCGGCCTTGGCGAACTTTTCCCCGATATCTTTCAGATGATCGGCGGCCTGACGGCCTATGAAATCAATCTGCCGGTTACGGTTCTGATCTGGCTTATGATCGTACCGATGCTGATGAAGGTCGATTTTCATGCCCTGCACGAAGTCGGCCGCCAATGGCGCGGCATCGGTGTGACGCTCGGCGTCAACTGGCTGATCAAGCCATTTACCATGGCGGCCCTTGGCTGGCTGTTTATCGGCATCGTGTTTCGCCCGTTCCTGCCCGAAACCGAGATCGAAAGCTATATCGCCGGGCTGATCCTGCTAGGCGCCGCCCCCTGCACCGCGATGGTCTTTGTCTGGTCGCATCTGACACGCGGCGATGCGAATTTCACGCTAAGCCAGGTCGCGCTTAACGATACGGTGATGATTTTCGCCTTTGCGCCGATTGTCGCTTTGCTGCTGGGCATTTCCGCGATTACCGTGCCGTGGGAAACCCTGACGATTTCGGTGATTGCCTTTATCGTCATTCCGCTCCTCGCCGGTCAGGCGATCCGCAACCGCGTTTTGCAGGGTGGTGCTGATCGCCTGAAACGGTTCGAGGCAAAGCTGGCCCCGGTTTCCATGGCGGCCCTTCTGGCGACGCTCGTGCTGCTGTTTGCCTTTCAGGGCAAACAGATCATTGCCCAGCCTCTGATCATTGCCATGCTGGCCGTGCCGATCATTCTGCAAACCTATTTCATTGCCGCCATTGCCTATGGTGCGAACAAGTTTCTGGGCGTTGAACATCGCATTGCTGCCCCGTCGGCGATGATCGGGGCATCGAATTTCTTTGAACTGGCGGTCGCCACCGCGATTGGCCTGTTTGGTTTTTCATCGGGTGCGGCCCTTGCCACCGTTGTCGGCGTTCTGGTCGAAGTCCCTGTCATGCTCTCACTGGTGGCGATTGCCAACCGGTCGCGCCACTGGTTTCCGGCCCCTGATATCACCCGCATGCCGGAGACCTCGAAATGAGCAGCAAAATCCGTATCGGCATCAACGGCTTTGGCCGCATGGGTCGCCTTGCCCTGCGCGCGGGCTGGGGCCATCCCGACCTTGAATTTGTCCATATCAACGAAATCAGCGGCGGGGCAAAAACCGCCGCCCACCTGCTGGAATTCGATTCCGTACACGGGCGCTGGGATCATCCGGTGACCTGCATTGATGATGCGCTCGTCATTGATGGCCAAACCACCCTGACCTTTTCCGAAAATGCCACACCGGGCGATACCGACTGGGTCGGGCTGGGCTGCGACATCGTTCTGGAATGCACTGGCAAATTCAAAACCCCCGAAACGCTTCAGCCCTATTTTGATCAGGGCGTAAAAAAGGTCATCGTCGCCGCCCCGGTCAAGGAAGGCGCGCTTAACATTGTTTATGGCGTAAATGACGATCTTTATGATCCGGAGATCCATCACCTGCTGACCGCGGCAAGCTGCACGACAAACTGCCTTGCCCCGGTGGTCAGGGTCATCCACGAAAAACTCGGCATCGTGCATGGGTCGATCACCACCATCCATGATGTGACCAACACGCAAACCGTGGTTGACCTGCCGCACAAGGATCTGCGTCGCGCCCGGTCCAGCCTGCAATCGCTGATCCCCACCAGCACCGGCTCGGCCACCGCCATCACCATGATCTATCCAGAACTGACGGGAAAGCTGAACGGGATTGCCGTGCGCGTGCCGTTGCTCAACGCATCGCTGACCGATTGTGTGTTCGAGGTCGCCCGCGATACCGATGTCGAAACCGTCAATGACCTGCTGCGCACCGCATCGGAAACCTATCTTGCCGGGATTCTCGGATACGAGGAACGCCCGCTGGTCAGTTGCGATTATCTGAACGATCCCAGATCTTCGATCATTGATGCCGGATCAACCATGGTGATCGACAAACGGCAGGTCAAAATCCTCGCCTGGTATGACAATGAATGGGGCTATGTCTGCCGGATGGTTGATCTGGCGGCCAAGGTCGCGCAAAGCCTGTAGGGTTCTTTTTCATGTCATCCGCCATTCGCAACTATGCCCTTGTCACATCCGCCTATTGGGGTTTCACCCTGACGGACGGGGCTTTGCGCATGCTGGTTCTGCTGCATTTCAATGACCTTGGATATTCCGCTTTTGAAATCGCCCTTCTGTTTGTCCTTTATGAATGTGCCGGGGTCATCACCAATCTGGTCGGTGGCTGGCTGGCACAGGCGCGCGGCCTGCGCTTTACCCTGTTTGCCGGCCTGATCACCCAGATCGCGGCCCTTTCCGCCCTGTCCCTGACCAATGAAAACTGGCTGCCATGGATATCGGTTGCCTATGTCATGGGCCTGCAGGCCGCATCGGGTGTCGCCAAGGACCTGACCAAAATGTCGAGCAAGTCGGCGATCAGGGTTCTGGTACCCGAAAATGCAAACGGCGCGCTGTTTCGCTGGGTCGCCCTTCTGACCGGATCGAAAAACGCGCTTAAAGGGGCCGGGTTTTTCATGGGGGGCGCACTTCTGGCGTGGCTTGGCTTTGGCGGGGCGTTGCTTGCCATGGCAACCGGGCTGACCATCATCCTGATTGCGGTTGCCCTTTCCATCGGTCCCGAAATGGTTGCCCCCGCCAACAAGGCAAAACCGAAATTCCGCGAAGTCTTTTCCAAGGATCGCAAGATCAATGTGCTCTCGGCCGCCCGCATGTTCCTGTTCGGGTCGCGCGATATCTGGTTCGTCGTCGGGCTTCCGGTGTTTCTGGCGACGCACCTTGGATGGGGCCATATCGAGGTCGGCACCTATATGGCGCTTTGGGTGATCGGTTATGGCTTCATCCAGACGATTGCGCCCAAAATCCTGCGCGCGGGCACACGCACCCTCAATGGTACGCCGGATGGTCAAAGTGCGCGTCTGTGGATTTTCGCCCTGATCATCGTAACGGCGGGCATTGCGGCTGCCGTGCAGTTTGATATCTCTCCCGAAATCACCGTTCTGGGCGGCTTGATGATCTTCGGTCTGGTCTTTGCGGTCAATTCATCGCTGCATTCCTATCTGATCCTTGCCTATGCCGATGGCGACAGGGTCGCGATGAATGTCGGGTTCTATTACATGTCCAATGCCGTCGGGCGACTAACCGGCACCATCCTGTCGGGACTGGCCTATATGTATGGGGGTCTGGTCGGCTGTCTGGTGGTCTCGGCGGCGTTCCTTCTGATCGGCTGGATGATCAGTTTTGGCCTGCCAAAACACCAATCAGCAACGTCTTAGCGGCTGCATTAGAAAAAAGTTATCTCGCAGATGCGGGATAAATCGCTGAAAAGACTCAGTTTCCGATTTCACTTAAATTTAATCCGATAAAAAACAGTGACAAAACACAGGATGTAGGGGTACGATTCCAAAGTACGGTCAAGAACTCGACCGAAGGAGGGGTTCCCGAGTGACGCGAGAGCACGTTGTAAAACGGAATTTTTCGCCCCCCGGATCGCAGATGCAACATGCTGCTGCGAACGGCGGAGAACCCACCCGCCACTTCCATCGCAAGATGAAAATTGAATGCGCGCCTTTCCATGATGGAATGGCGCGTTTTGCTTTATTGGCACAATTGATGAGGTGACTTATGGGTAAGCGCGCAGCACGCCGTCGTAGCCGTCCGCAGCAGGCAGATACCAACGTTCACGAGCTGTTTGACGGTGACAAGTCAAACTGGCATCCCCTGAACGGTCAGGGTGACGCCCCCCAGAACGGCCAACGCGATCAAAGCTTCCGCCGCCACATTCGCCCCAAAAGCGAAAATCAGGCGGCCCTGATGGAAGCAATCGACGCCTTCAACCTCATCCTTGCACTCGGCCCGGCTGGAACCGGGAAAACTTTTATCGCAGTTTCCAAAGCCGTCGAAGCCCTTGATAACGGCGAAATCGGCCGCATCGTTCTGGCCCGTCCCGCGGTCGAGGCCGGGGAAAATATCGGCTTCCTGCCCGGCGACGTCGAAGCCAAAATGGCCCCCTACCTTCGCCCGCTTTATGACGCGCTCAATGACCGCCTCGGCGCCAAACGCCTGCGGCAGTATCTGTCGGACGGCACGATTGAAATCGCACCAATCGGCTATATGCGTGGCCGCACGCTCAACAATGCCTTCGTCGTGATCGACGAGGCGCAGAACTGCACCTATGGACAGCTCAAGATGCTGGTCACCCGCCTTGGCTGGAATTCCACCATGATCCTGACCGGCGACCCGGATCAGACCGACCTTCTGCCGGAAATGTCCGGTCTGTCTGAAATGTCGGACCGTCTTGAAAATGTCGAAGACATCGCCTGCGTCAAACTGGCGGATAAGGACATCGTCCGTCATCCGCTGGTCGCCAGCATGCTGACCGTCCTTTAACCTTTCGGCACGGCAAACTAAAAGAAGAAGGCGGGTCCGTCACCGGGCCCGCCATTTTCGTGGTTTAATCGCCTTGATCAAGCGTCATGTAAAGATCACCGCCATCACGGTATTTTTCCGCCATCGCTGCCATGCCTTCCTTCTGCACATCGGCCCGAATTTCATGCGATATCCGCATCGAACAGAATTTCGGTCCGCACATCGAACAGAAATGCGCGACCTTGTGCGCCTCTTTTGGCAGGGTCTCATCGTGGAAGGATCGCGCCGTTTCCGGGTCCAGCGACAGGTTGAACTGATCTTCCCAGCGGAATTCGAACCGCGCACGCGAAAGCGCATCATCACGCGCCTTCGCCGCCGGGTGCCCCTTGGCAAGATCAGCTGCATGGGCCGCGATCTTATAGGTAATCACCCCGGTTTTCACATCATCCCGGTCCGGCAGGCCCAGATGTTCCTTGGGCGTCACGTAACACAGCATCGCGGTTCCGAACCAGCCGATCATCGCCGCTCCGATCCCCGATGTAATGTGATCATAACCCGGCGCAATATCGGTGGTTAGCGGCCCAAGCGTATAAAACGGTGCTTCACCGCAAATCGACAATTGCTTGTCCATGTTTTCGCGGATTTTATGCATCGGTACATGGCCCGGCCCCTCGATCATCACTTGGCAATCGTGATCCCATGCGATGCGGGTCAATTCGCCAAGCGTTTCCAGTTCGGCAAACTGGGCGGCATCATTGGCATCGGCAATCGATCCCGGTCGCAATCCATCGCCCAGCGAAAAGGAAACGTCATAGGCCCGGCAGATATCGCAAATCTCGGCGAAATTCTCATACAGGAAACTTTCCCGATGATGATGCAGGCACCATTTCGCCATGATCGACCCACCCCGCGATACGATGCCGGTCACCCGATCGACGGTTAACGGGATGTGATGTAATCGCAATCCGGCATGGATGGTGAAATAATCCACCCCCTGTTCGGCCTGCTCGATCAATGTGTCGCGGAATATTTCCCATGTCAGGTCCTCGGCAATACCGCCGACCTTTTCCAGCGCCTGATAGATCGGAACCGTCCCGATGGGCACGGGCGAATTGCGGATGATCCAGTCGCGGATATTGTGGATATTGCGCCCGGTCGACAGATCCATGACCGTATCTGCCCCCCATCGCGTCGCCCAGACCATCTTTTCGACCTCTTCAGCCATTGATGATGTCACCGCCGAATTGCCGATATTGGCGTTGATCTTCACCAGGAAATTCCGCCCGATGATCATCGGTTCGGCTTCGGGATGGTTGATATTGGCCGGGATGATCGCCCGCCCCCGTGCAATTTCATCCCGCACAAATTCGGGCGTTACATTATCGGGGATCACCGCGCCGAATGCCTCGCCGTCGCGTTCGGCATTGGCCCGCATTTCCGCCCGACCCAGATTTTCACGGATCGCGACATATTCCATTTCCGCGGTAATGATCCCGGCCCGGGCATAAGCCAGCTGTGTCACCGCCCGCCCACCAATCGCGCGCAACGGTGCATGGCTTTGCGGGAATCTCGGAACCGCATGACTTTCACTTCCGACAAAGCCGTTATCTTCGGGTTTGATATCGCGCCCGGCATATCGTTCGGTATCGGAACGCGCCGCGATCCAGCTTCGGCGCAGTCTTGGCAGACCCTTGGCAATATCAATCGTGACATCCGGGTCAGTATAAGGCCCCGACGGGTCATAAACCTTGATCGGCGGTTCGCCCGCTGTGGGATGAACCGCAATTTCGCGCATCGGCACGCGAATATCGGGAAAGTGCGATCCGGCAATGTGGATTTTGCGCGATGCGGGCAATGCCCCGGTTGTGACATCGCTGGTGATATCGGTTTTGGTAGATGGAACAGACATAAAAGGCCCCTTTGCAATCAAGGCAATGGAGACCCAGTTCTGCGAGAGGCTGCTGATGAAAAATGCCGACCGATAAAAGGATCACCCGCCATGACAAAAGGGCGCACCCCATATGTCAAAACAGGTAAATATGCCGGCATCCGCACCATCCCTACGCCAGTATGAACTGGATCAGGTTCAAAGGGTCACTGCGCTGCAAAGCCAGCAGTTTCTCAGCCCCTTGTCGGGGCTCCCCAGGTGATCGATTGCAGGGTTACAAGTTATGCGGGGGATGTCAATCGGCGGGCACGGCCCAACGCGCCAAAAGATCAGCGCCCCGTTGCAAGCTCGCCATTGGAAACCGGAATGCCTTCCTGTCCGGCCTTGCGCGCGCGGCCCGTATGCCAGAATTCCGGATCTTCGGTGTAACCGCTGAATTCATCAAGATGGATGTCTTCGGGCGGTTCGGGATGGATGGTGATATCGAGATCAGGATATTCCGACCGGATGCTGTCCATCACCTGATGGCAGATGGTGTGCGATTCCCGCATCAGCATCCCGCCATCCATGATCAGCTCGATCTCGGCAAAGCGATGCACGCCTGATGATCGGGTGCGCAGACGGTGAATGCCTATCACCGATGCGTTTTTCATCGTCAGTTCGATGATCCGCTGGCTGTCCGATTCCGGCAATTCGGCATCCATAAGAACCGTAACCGACTGCCGCCCGACCTTGACCGCGGACGCAACAAGGAAGATCGCAACAATCCCGCCAATCACCGGGTCAGCCCACAGGAAGCCCGACATCCCCATCATCAATGCGACGATGACGGCAACATTGGCAAGGATATCGCTGGTATATTGCAGGGAATCGGCCTCGACCGCGACGGAACCCGACATGCGCGCCGCCTTTCGTTGCAGCAGCACCAGCCCAAATGTCATCACCAGCGACACGACCATCAGCCACACACCCTCCGTCGCGAAACGAAGCGGTTGCGGCTCGAACACGCGTGATGCGGCCTCGGCCACCACGAATATCGCGGCACCGATCATGAAGGCACACTGGAAAAGCCCCGCCAGCGGTTCAGCCTTGCCATGACCAAACCGGTGGTCATGGTCTGCCGGACGCCATGCACTGCGGACCGCCATGAAGTTGACGACAGCGGTACCGACATCAAGCATACTGTCAACCATCGAGGATAACAGACTGACCGAATCGGTTAGGAACCACCCGACCGCCTTGATCGCAATCAGCGTCGCAGCAATGACAATAGAGGCCGTCGTTGCCCGACGTGCCCACATTTCCCTTTGCGCGATGTCAATGACAGGACATTGACTCATGTTCTACAGACCTTTGGTCTTCAATTTCCGCTCGCTGATTGCGGTTTTATATCGTGAATTGGCGTAATATGTAATGACTATTGCCATATTTTGACCGTCGCCTGTGCAGCAAATAGCGCATATTTGATATTCCGCAAGGTTTTCAAACCTGATCGAAGCGACTATATCAGCCCCGCAGGCGGATAAGAGCAAACAACAGGCCCACTTATGATTGTTGAAATCGGACATTATGCCCTGGTGCTGTCACTCGTGGTGGCATTGGCACAGTCGACCATCCCGTTCATGGCCGCATCCCGGCGTGATGTCGCCCTTCTGAAAATTGCGCCACGCCTGTCCATTGCCTGCTTTGCGCTGGTCGGTACAAGCTTCGCCGCCCTGACATATGCCTATGTCACATCCGATTTCTCGGTCCTGAATGTGCTTGCCAACAGCCACACCTCCAAACCGCTGATCTATAAAATCACCGGCGTCTGGGCCAACCACGAAGGCTCGATGCTGCTCTGGGTCATGATCCTGACCCTGTTTTCGGCCGCCGTCGCCGCCTTTGGCCAGAACCTGCCGCCAAGCCTGCTGGCACGTGTTGTTGGCGTGATGGGGCTGATTGCGCTCGGCTTCCTTCTGTTCATTCTGCTGACGTCCAACCCGTTCGAGCGCGTGATCAACCCGCCGCTGAACGGCGAAGGTATGAACCCGCTGCTTCAGGATCCCGGCATCGCCATTCATCCGCCGTTCCTCTATCTCGGTTATGTCGGCTTTTCCGTGGCCTTTGCCTTTGCCGTCGCCGCACTCATCGAAGGCCGGGTTGACCCGGCATGGGCGCGCTGGGTCCGGCCATGGACGCTGGCCGCATGGATGTTCCTGACCGCCGGGATCGGACTTGGCTCCTGGTGGGCCTATTACGAACTCGGCTGGGGTGGCTGGTGGTTCTGGGATCCGGTGGAAAACGCATCCTTCATGCCGTGGCTGGCCGGAACCGCCCTTTTGCATTCGGCGATTGTTGTCGAAAAACGCGACGCGCTCAAAAGCTGGACGATCTTCCTCTCAATTCTGGCTTTCTCCTTCTCGCTGCTCGGCACCTTCCTGGTGCGGTCCGGCGCGCTGACATCGGTTCATGCCTTTGCCACCGACCCGACCCGCGGGGTGTTCATCCTGCTCCTGCTGTGCCTGACGGTGGGCGGATCGCTGGCCCTTTATGCCTGGCGCGCCCCGACATTGAAGGGCGGCGGACTGTTTCAGCCGATCTCGCGCGAAGGTGCACTTGTGTTTAACAATGTGCTGCTTTCGATTGCGGCGGCCATGGTGCTGCTGGGGACCCTTTATCCCCTGTTGCTCGAAACCGTGACCGGCGAAAAAATCTCGGTTGGCGCACCGTTCTTTAATTCCACCTTCGTGCCAATCATGACGCCCCTGATCATTGCCATGGCTTTTGGTCCGCTGATGCCATGGAAACGCGCCGATCTGTTTGCGGTTCTGGGCAAGCTCAAAATCGCGATTGCCGCCGTCATCATGGTTCTGATCGTCACCTACTGGCTGGCCGGTGGCCCGGCCTTTGCCCTGTTTGGCATGGGGCTGGCGATCTGGCTGTTTATTGGAACGATGCTGGAATGGGCCGGACGGATCAAGCTTTTCCGCGAACCCTTGGCCAATAGCTTCCGCCGCATGCGCAATCTGCCGCGCTCTGCCCACGGCACCATGCTGGCCCATGCCGGGATGGCGATTGTTGTCGCAGGCATCACCGGATCACAGGCCTGGACCGAAGAATCGGTTCAGTCCCTTGCCATCGGCGAAAGCACGGTTGTTTCGGGCCACACCTTTACACTCAGCGGCCTTCGCGAATATCAGGGTCCGAACTTCTTTGCCCGCGAGGCCACCATCACCATCGCAACCCCGGGCGAACGCACCATCACCCTGACCCCGGAAAAGCGCGTCTATACGGTTGAAGGCATGCCCACGACCGAGGCCGGAATCCGGTCCGGTTTCACCGGCGATATCTATGCGGTGATTGGTGACGAGGACGCCAGCGGCAAATGGGTGACGCGTTTCTATGTCAAACCCATGATCCCGTGGATGTGGGCTGGCGGCATCATCATGGTGCTGGGGGGGCTTATGTCCCTGTCTGACCGTCGCTATCGCGTGGGTGCTCCCACCCGCTCCACCAAAACGGCTCAGACCGTACCCGCCGAATAGGATTATCAATGACCATCTGGATTGTTCTTGGCGCCTTGACGGCTCTGGTGGCGGGTTATGTCCTCTGGCCGATCCTGCGAAATGCGCGTTCGGCTGATGCGGATACGAACGAAGATCGCCTTGCTGACATGGACGAAGACGAACTGCAACGCGATCTTGCGGTTTACCGTGACCAACTTGCCGAAATCGGCCGCGATATCGAACGCGGCGTCCTGACCGAAGGACAGGCTGACGCCGCCCGCACCGAGGTCCAGCGCCGCATCCTTGCCACCGATCAGCGGATCGCCAAACGCCACCAGTCCGGCGAGGCGGCAAACCGCGTGTCGCGCCTGCGCCCCGCGGTTGCGATCTTTACCCTGCTTCTGTTTGCTGGCGGCATCGGTCTTTATCTTGACCTTGGCCGTCCCGACCTTCGCGACCGGCCCATCGCCAGCCGCACGGATGAAATCATGGCCGCCCGTCAGGCCAGCGACAATGACGCCAACCGCAACGCGGCCCTTAACCGCGCGGTACAGGACCTGTCAAACCGCCTGCTTGAAAATCCCGATGACCTCAAGGGCTGGGAACTTCTCGGCGCCAGCCTGATGGCCCTTGGTCGCCCCGAAGAAGCCCAGACCGCCTATCTCGAAGCGGTCAAGCAATCCGGTCGTGATGGTGATTACCTCGCGATGTATGCCGAAAGCGTCATCCGCACCAACAATGGGCAGGTCAACACAATCGCGCGCGGCGCGCTGGAAGAAGCCGCAAAATCCGGCAGCACGGACCCGCGTATCCAGTATTTCCTGGGCCTTGCCGATGCGCAGAACGGCAATGTCGCCGCCGCTGTCGACCGTTGGATCGCCTTGGTCAATGGTGCGCCGTCTGATGCTGGCTGGCTGCCGATGGTGCTGGCCCGTATCGAAGAAGCCGCTCTTGCCCAAGGCATCGACATTACCGGCCGGATCACGGTTACCCCGCCCATGGCATCAAATGCCCCCGGCGGACCATCCCGCGAGGATATGGAAGCCGCCGCCGAAATGACCCCCGAAGAACGCCAGGAAATGATCCTTGGCATGGTGTCGCAACTGGCCGACAAACTGGCGGAAAATCCCCAAGACCCCGAAGGCTGGGCACGTCTGATGCGCGCCTATATGGTGATCGGTCAACCTGATCAGGCAAAGCAGGCCTACGATACCGCCCGCCAGGAATTTGCGGGCGATACCGCGCTTCTGACCCGCTTTGCCGGTCTGGCGGATGAACTTGGTATTCCCGGGGATTAGGCACCGACCCTCACGGTTATGGTCGCCATCCCCTGCCAGAGTCGAACGCACCGTGAAAAATCACGGTGCGTTTTTCTGTATCCGGATGGAACGCACCCGCAACGAACCATACGCAAGAATAGTATTTCTGCTAAAACTTTCGCCTGCATCCTATTGATTTGTCATTTTGTTTGCTAAAAATTCCCTCTGGAAAAAAATGAACAAGGTTCAGAAAAACAACAATTTCATCTATAATATTGAAATTATTCTCTCTTTTTCTTCATTTCGTGACAAAGATTGATTATAGTTCTTACCCATCAAAAGGGGAGCATGGCAAAATCCCCCACCCAAAAGAATAAGGACATAGCATGATCGCCGGTGCCAACGGGACCGTAAGCAATTTGCTGCTGATAGAAGACAATCCGGGCGACGCCAGATTGGTTCAGGAAGCCCTGCGCGAATTCACCCATCCGGTTCAGTTGCATCACGTCAAGGACGCGATGACCGCGCGCCAGTTCCTGCAACAGGACGGTCCCTATCGCAACGCGCCCAAACCGCGCCTGATCCTGCTTGATCTCAACATGCCGCGCAAGGATGGTCGGGAAATGCTGCGCGAAATCCGCAATGACCCGTCATCCGCCTCGATCCCGGTGATCGTTCTGACCACATCGGGTGCCGAACATGATGTCGATCTGTGCTATGCCGCCGGGGCCAACTGCTATCTGCGCAAGCCGGTTGATGTGACCGAATTTATCGATCTGATGAAAATGATCGAATCATTCTGGTTGGGCCTCGCCCTGACCCCGTCCCCCTGATTTCGCCGCCCGGATCATGCTGCCCGGTCCTTGCCCCTGACAATCGGCAATCCCCTGTCGGTTCCCATGGCTCCAACACATTGTTCCCAGCGACCTGAACCCGGCACGCCACCCCCGGCACTGGGGACTGGGGACTGGGAACTGGCGCCCACAGTCCATCGCCTTACGCGATATCTGAATGATGTGCGTCCGCTGCCCCGATCATCCCGTCTGGCACACCGGCAAGAAAAAAGGCCGCTGTATCAAACAGCGGCCTTTTGAAAATCGAAGATCAAAGATCGATGATCAGTTGGACAGTGCTGCAATCTGCGCACGGGCAATTTCAAGCGCACGTTCGGCATTCGCCTTGTCATGTGCTGTCGTTGCCGCCTTCAGATCCGCCTCGGCGGTCTCAAAACGTGCCTGGGCTTCATCGGCCTTGATATCGGCAACCGGAACGGCTTCTTCGGCCAGAATGGTGCAACGCTCGGGGTTAACCTCGGCGACGCCACCAGCGACGAAGATACGTTCGGAAACCTTGCCACCTGCATAGATGTCGATGACACCCGGACGAATGGTCGAGATCATCGGCGCATGCTTCGGCAGCACGCCAAAATTCCCGTCCGTGCCCGGAACAACGACCATCTCGACCGGCTCGGATTTGAGCAGGGCAGACGGCGAAACAAGTTCCAGTACAGTCGTATCAGTCATGACAGTCCTCTCTCCCGTATGGGAAGGGGGTCCGAAGCTGCCTTAGGCAGCTTCGGCCATCTTCTTGGCTTTCTCGATGGCTTCTTCGATGGTGCCGACCATGTAGAATGCCTGTTCGGGCATATGGTCATATTCACCAGCGCAGATTGCCTTGAACGCCTTGATGGTGTCTTCGAGCTGAACGAACACGCCCGGAGTACCGGTAAAGACTTCTGCAACGTGGAACGGCTGCGAAAGGAAACGCTGGATCTTACGGGCACGGGCCACGACCAGTTTGTCTTCTTCCGAAAGCTCGTCCATGCCGAGAATTGCGATGATGTCCTGAAGACCCTTGTAGGTCTGAAGAACACGCTGCACTTCACGGGCAGTCTCATAGTGTTCCTTGCCGATAACGCCCGGATCAAGCGCACGCGAGGTACTGTCGAGCGGGTCAACAGCCGGATAGATGCCAAGCTCGGCAATCTGACGGTTGAGCGTCGTGGTCGCGTCAAGGTGGGCAAACGAGGTTGCCGGCGCCGGGTCGGTCAAGTCATCGGCAGGGACGTAAATGGCCTGGACCGAGGTAATGGAACCTTTTTTGGTCGAGGTAATACGTTCCTGAAGTGCACCCATGTCGGTTGCCAGCGTCGGCTGATAACCCACAGCAGACGGGATACGACCGAGAAGTGCCGACACTTCCGAACCCGCCTGGGTGAAGCGGAAGATGTTATCGACGAAGAACAGAACGTCCTGGCCTTCTTCATCACGGAAATATTCCGCAATCGTCAGACCGGTCAGAGCAACACGTGCACGTGCTCCCGGGGGTTCGTTCATCTGGCCATAAACCAGTGCGGCTTTGGATGCACCTTCCGGATTGATAACGCCCGATTCCATCATCTCGTGATAGAGGTCGTTACCTTCACGGGTACGTTCACCAACACCTGCGAAAACCGAATAACCACCGTGGCCTTTTGCCACGTTGTTGATCAGTTCCATGATGAGAACGGTTTTACCCACGCCCGCACCGCCGAACAGACCGATTTTACCACCCTTGGTGTACGGCGCGATCAGGTCGATGACCTTGATGCCGGTAACCAGGATTTCGGTGTCGGTTGCCTGATCGGTGAAGGACGGAGCTTCACGGTGGATCGGGGAGGTCATTTTCGCGTTGACCGGACCACGTTCGTCAACCGGCTCGCCGATGACGTTCAGGATACGACCAAGGGTTTCCGGACCAACCGGAACCGAGATCGCGTCACCGGTATCGATGACTTCCTGACCACGACGCAGACCTTCGGTGGTGTCCATCGCGATGGTACGGACGGCATTCTCACCAAGGTGCTGTGCAACTTCGAGAACCAGACGCTGACCGTTGTTGTCAACATGCAGCGCGTTCAGAATGGGAGGCAGATCGCCGTCGAATTTAACGTCGACGACGGCGCCCATAACCTGGGAAATTTTCCCCGCCTTCTTGTTCGCCATAGGTATTGTCTCCTGCTCGGACAAAACTATCCGTTAGTTCCTGCGACCCGCTTACAAAGCCTCGGCGCCGGAAATGATTTCAATCAGTTCGTTGGTGATCTGGGCCTGACGTGAGCGGTTGTACTGGATGCTCAGTCGGTCGATCATATCGCCGGCATTGCGGGTTGCGTTATCCATCGCGGACATACGCGCACCGTGTTCGGATGCACTGCTTTCCAGCATCGCACCGAAAATCTGGACCCCGACGTTACGCGGCAGCAGATCAGCCAGAATGGCTTCTTCAGACGGTTCATATTCATAAACCGCAGAAGAACCGGTAGCTTCTTCCTGCCCGTCGGCTTCCGGCACCGCGAACGGCACCAGCTGCTGTTCGGTGACGACCTGCGAAATTGCTGACACGAACTTGTTATAGAAGATCGAGCAGACGTCAAATTCGCCTTCGTCATACAGCGCCAGAATTTTGTCGGCAACGTCGGTAGCAGCAGAGAAATCAATCCCCTTCTTGCCTTCGACGCCAGTATACCGGGCGACAATCGCGTCACCAAATTCACGCTTGAGCGCATCGGCACCCTTGCGGCCAACACAGATCAGCTTCACCGTTTTGCCAGCCGCGCGAAGGGCGCGGATCTTGATACGGGTCGCTTTGATGATCGATGCGTTGAAACCGCCGCAAAGGCCACGGTCCGCGGTAAAGACGACGAGCAGATGCACATCATCCTTGCCGGTACCTGCCAAAAGCTTCGGTGCCCCCTGTGATCCACCAACCGCGGCTGCAAGCCGGCCCAGCATCGTCCCCATGCGATCTGCATAGGGACGGGCTGCTTCCGCTGCATCCTGCGAACGGCGGAGCTTGGAGGCTGCCACCATCTTCATCGCCGAAGTAATTTTCTTCGTCGACTTGACGCTGGCAATGCGCGAGCGCAGATCCTTCAAACTTGCCATTGCGTTTCCTCCTTCGCCTAAAGTTCAGACTTACGCGAAGGTTTTCGCGAACTTGTCGAGGAACGCTTTGAGCTTCGTTTCGGTGGCTTCCGAAAGAACCTTCTCGGTGCGGATCGCATCAAGAATGTCGGCACCCGACGAACGGATGTCGCTCAGGAACTGTTCTTCGAAAGCACGAATTTTGCCGACTGCCACACCGTCAAGGTAACCCTTAACACCAGCATAGATCACAACAACCTGCTCTTCCACTTTCAGCGGCGAATACTGCGGCTGCTTGAGCAGTTCCGTCAGACGTGCGCCACGTGCCAGAAGTTTCTGGGTTGCCGGATCAAGATCCGATGCGAACTGTGCGAAGGCTTCCATTTCACGATACTGGGCAAGTTCCAGCTTGATCGAACCGGCAACCTGTTTCATTGCCTTGATCTGAGCGGACGAACCCACACGCGAAACCGACAGACCAACGTTCACGGCCGGGCGAACGCCCTTATAGAACAGGTCGGTTTCAAGGAAGATCTGACCGTCGGTGATCGAAATCACGTTGGTCGGAATAAACGCCGAAACGTCGTTACCCTGGGTTTCGATAACCGGCAGAGCGGTCAGCGAGCCAGCGCCGTTTTCGTCATTCATTTTCGCAGCACGTTCCAGCAGACGGGAGTGCAGATAGAAAACGTCGCCCGGGAAAGCTTCACGTCCCGGCGGGCGGCGAAGAAGCAGCGACATCTGGCGATAGGCAACAGCCTGTTTCGACAGATCATCATAGAAGATGGTAGCATGCATGCCATTGTCGCGGAAATATTCACCCATTGCGCAGGCAACGAACGGTGCCAGGAACTGCATCGGCGCCGGGTCGGACGCGGTCGCGGCAACAACGATGGTGTTTTCCATCGCGCCACGTTCCTCAAGAACCTTCACAACCTGTGCAACGGTCGAACGTTTCTGACCAACCGCAACATAGATGCAGAACATCTTGTCGCTGTCGGATTTCGCTGCATCGTTCACCGGTTTCTGGTTCAGAATGGTGTCGATGATGATAGCGGTTTTACCGGTCTGACGGTCACCAATGATCAGCTCGCGCTGGCCACGGCCAATCGGGATCAGCGAGTCAATCGACTTGATACCGGTCTGTACCGGCTCGTGAACCGATTTACGCGGGATGATGCCCGGTGCCTTGACGTCGGCAAGGCGACGTTCTTTTGCACCCAGTTCACCTTTACCGTCGATCGGGTTGCCAAGCGCGTCAACAACGCGGCCCAGCAGCTCCTTGCCAACCGGCACGTCAACGATGGCACCGGTACGCTTGACCTGGTCGCCTTCTTTGATGTTACGGTCAGAACCGAAAATAACGATACCGACATTGTCTTCCTCAAGGTTCAGGGCCATGCCCTTGATGCCACCCGGGAAGTCGACCAGTTCACCGGCCTGAACATTGTCAAGACCATGAACACGGGCGATACCGTCACCGACAGAAAGAACCTGACCGACTTCGGCAACTTCGGCTTCAGCGCCAAAATTGGCAATCTGATCCTTAAGAATAGCGGAGATTTCCGCGGCGCGGATTTCCATCACGCAACCCCTTTCATAGCGAGCTCGAGCTTCTGCAATTTGGTACGAAGCGAGGCATCAAAAACCCGGGAACCGACCTTGACGACAAGGCCGCCAAGAACCGCCGGATCGACATTCAGGTCCACTTTGACAGTGGCGCCAACAACTTCTTTAAGAGCGCCGGTAACGGCTTCGATTTGCTCTTTTTTCAGCTCGGAAGCCGAGGTCACCTGTGCGGTCACTTCGCCTTTGAAAGCTGAGAGCATGGAAAGGTAGGAACTGATAACATCCGGCAGAACGAACAGGCGGCGCTTCTGACACAGAACGCCGACGGTCTTCTTGGTCAACTCGGAAACGCCAAGCTTGTCCAGAAGGGCCGCCATTGCCTTGGCCTGCACATCCCGGGAAATCACGGGACTACGGAGCACATTCCGCAGGTCATCGCTTTCGACGATGGCCTGGTCGAGCAATTCAAGATCGCTTTTGACAGCATCAAGCGCATCGGCCGATTGGGCCAATTCGAATAATGCTGTGGCGTAACGCCCTTGAAGCCCGGTCGCGGCAGTATTTTGGGACACCGGTGAAAGCCCTCAATTCTGGTTATGAGAACGACTCGGATACGTATAAAAAAATGGTCTCTCGGAAGGTGTTCCCGCCGAGAAGCGAGCGTTTGGTATCATATGTCCATGACAGGGGCAACCCCCGCGCAACGCCATTTCGGCAGTCTTTTTCATTCTTGCCTAAAGTTGGGGCAAAACCGGGCCGGATTGCTTACTTTTCGAGGCTTTTTACAACTATTTAATAATACCGGTTTTCCCGCCACAGGCGGATTTCGGTTTGGTGAAATCGACTTTAACGGACGAATCCCCGCTTTTTTCTTCAAACGCTGCCGTGCAACCGCGGGTCGATAACCTTCTTTTGCCATCAAAAAGTGTAATCGACATCACATTCGGGCCTTTCAGACGTCGATCACGAGCCTTCATGTCATCGCTCAGGAGATTTAAATGAAACTGCCCCGAATGATCAGCCTGCTGGTCGCTGGTGCCACCCTGCTGGCACCGATCAATGCCTTTGCATGCAGCAGCGGCTATTTCCGTTTTGTCGAAACCGGCACCGCAAGCCCCTTCGTGCCATCGGCCTCGCGCGCCTATTACGATGATCAGGATGAACCCGGCACCGCCATTTCCGTTTTTGTCGATCTGACATCGGCTGACTTCAAAGCCATGGCCGACAGCCGCCGCAATGTTTTTGGCGGCAAGACCACGGTTTATAAAATCGCCTGCGACGCGGTCACCGCCCCGCTGTCGGAAACCCCGGCCGAAGACGTGCCATCCGATAGCTGGATGAGTGCCGAGGGCATCAACCCGACGCATGCCTATCTCGAAGCCGACAATTTCAGCAGCGCCACCGTCGGCCCGAACAAGCAATCCATCCCGGCCTGGCTCACCAGCAAGTCCAGCAGGGTCTACAGCGCCAACTGATATCATCGCATCGGGTCACCCTACCGGTGGCCCGATCCGTCCGCCTGCCCAAGATGAGATACAAGATCAGACATGCGATCCGGTGCCATCGCCCTTGGCGGACCATTTCCGCGCCCGGTTGATCGCCATTTTCCCCTGCACTTCGCCATCAAGGTCGAGCCCGAACTGATCGGCCAGACGATACAGCAAAATCAAAACGTCTGCCGCCTCACGCCCGATTTCCGAAATATCCCGGTCCGCCACCGCCTCATCAAGCTCTTTCATTTCCAGCATCGCACGCGCAACAAGCGCCCGCGGATCGGCAACCGGGCCAAAAATCCCCTCGGCCCAGTCACATATGCTTTGCTGGCTTTCGCTCATGTTTGTTGAATTTTTAACATTCGTCATCAAATCTTATCCGTAATTCCGGCAAAACTCGGGATATCCATAACCCGCAATCACGACGGGAGACAACATATGGCACGACAGTGGGAGTTCGTGCAGACCGCCGGATCATTCAAATCCTGCATGGCTGCATATTTTACGCTGATTGTTGCACTATGCGCAGTCACCTTTTCCACCGTCTCACATGCCAGAACCCTGATCATCGAAGGCCTGTCCGAAGCCCCGCTGAAATGGATGGTCGATGGCGACCCGCGCGGGATTGATATCGACATCATGACCGAAGTCCTGAACGACATGGGCATCACCGATTACCGCTTTCAGCTTGTCGATAATGGCCGCCGCCTTCTGCATAATGCCCAGACCGGCAGCAGCGATATCGTCCTGACCCTGTCGCAAAACAGCGAACGCAGCCAGTATCTGAACTACCCCGAAGAAGCCCATCTTCTGCTTGATTGGCGCTTTGCCGTCCGGGCCGAGGACCGCGACCGGATCACCTTTAATGATTTTTCCGATCTCGCCCGTCACCGCGTGGGGGCGGCGGCGGAATATTCCTACACCGATACCTTCTGGCAGTCCGGGCTTGATATCGAAGTCGTCGCCAAGAACGATCTTCTGATCCCGATGCTGCTGGAAAACCGCTTTGATGTCGTGCCGGTCAATTACCTCAGCACGCTTTACGAAACCCTGCGCAACGGGCAGCGCGAAAAAATCGCCTTCATCTATCCGCCGCTACGCCGTGCGCCCTATTATAATGTCTTCTCAAAGGCATCCGACTATCCGGACAAGGACGCGTTTCTCAAACGCTATGACCAGATCATCAGCACCATGCGCAATGACGGCCGCCTTGCCTCCATCTTTCAGGATTACCTTGGCCCCGATGGTCTGGACTGGTGGCAATCCCAATATCAGAACTGACCCTACATGAAGCTGTATGGATCGATATCGATCTGCACCCGGACACTGCCCGGCGTTTTCACCTTCGATAACCAGTCATGGATCATCGCCTGCAACCGGACCTGCTTATCGGTGCGGATCAGGAATCGTCTGCGATACCGCCCGCGCAGCAACGATAACGGTGCCGGTGCCGGCCCCAGCACGACAATGCCATCCCCCCGCGGCGCTGCCCGCCCGATCCGCCATGCGGCTTCGTCGACCTCGTTTTCCTTTTTCCCCGAAATGATCAGGGCGGCCAATCTGCCATGCGGCGGCATGCCATGTGTCATGCGCTGGGATAACTC
The DNA here is from genome assembly GCF_032921865.1 of Thalassospira lucentensis. Taxonomy (NCBI): domain Bacteria; kingdom Pseudomonadati; phylum Pseudomonadota; class Alphaproteobacteria; order Rhodospirillales; family Thalassospiraceae; genus Thalassospira; species Thalassospira lucentensis. The sequence continues at coordinate 1,988,490 of NZ_CP136684.1, read as the reverse complement.
AATCTCGTTAAACGCATCGCGGTCGCCCGCTGCAATCGCCTTGATCACCCGGTTTGACGGATCGGCGGTTTGCAGCAAAACCGTGCCCGGTCGATCGCCACGCCCGGCACGCCCCGCCACCTGTGTCATCAACTGATAACTGCGTTCAGCCGCGCGCAAATCCCCGCCCGCAAGGCCCAGATCGGCATCAACCACCCCCACAAGGGTCAGCATCGGAAAATGATAGCCCTTGGCCAGAATCTGCGTCCCGATCAAAAGGTCCACTTCGTGATTATGCACCCGGTTGACCAGTTCGGCCGCGGCCTTCGGCCCGGCGATATTGTCCGATGTTGCGACCTCGATCCGGATTTGCGGGAATGTCTCGACCGCTTCCTCATAAAGCCGCTCCACCCCCGGCCCGCATGCCGCAAGCTTTTCCTCCGCCCCGCAGGCCGGGCAGCTATCGGGTGCCTTGGCCTGATAACCGCAATGATGGCATTGCAATTTGCCCCATGCCCGATGTTCCACCAGCCACGCCGTACAATTCGGGCACTGGAACCGGTGCCCGCAGGCCCGGCAAAGGGTCAGCGGCGCATAACCCCGCCGGTTCAGGAACAGCATCGCCTGTTCCCCGGCGGCAAATGTCTCCGCCAGCCGTTTTTTCAGGGTCGGCGTGATCCAGCGTTGCCGTTCCGGCTTATCCTGCCGGATATCGACAATCTCGACACTTGGCAAAACCGCCATGCCGTGCCGCTCCGAAAGCTCGACCCGCTCATACCGTCCGGCTTCCACATTCGCCAAAGTCTCCAGCGACGGGGTGGCGGACGCCAGAATGGCCGGAATCCCGCCCAGATGCGCACGCGCAACCGCCATATCGCGCGCATGATAAATCACGCCATCTTCCTGCTTGAAGGCATGTTCGTGTTCTTCATCGACCACGATCAGGCCCAGATTGGCATAGGGCAGAAACAGCGCGGACCGTGCCCCGACCACAAGCTTTGCCGATCCATCGGCCACCGCCCGCCATGTGTCACGCCGCCGCGCCTGCCCGACTTCGGAATGCCAAAGGGCCGGCTCAACACCGAATCGGTCGCGAAACCGCTGCAACCACTGCGCCGAAAGGGCGATTTCCGGCAACAGGACCACCACCTGCTTCCCGCTTTCCAACGCGGTGCGGATCGCTTCGAAATAAACCTCGGTCTTGCCCGACCCGGTCACACCATCAAGCAACGTGACCGAAAAACCATCTTCCGCCACCTTGGCACACAGCATATCCGCCGCACGTTCCTGTGCATCCGACAGATGCGGGCGCGGAATATCAAGGTCGGGGGCTTCAAACGGCGATGGCGGGGTCACCATCAAACGCCGCACCACGCCCGCCTCGACCAGCCCCTTGATCACACTGGCCCCGGCACCGGTTTCGCGCATGATATCGGCCTGTTCCATCGGTGGATGGTCGCGCAGAAACGCCATCACCCGCTTGCGCGGCGGCGTCATGCGAACGCTGGCATCCCCATCGCCTTCTGCCGGATCGGCAAGGGTAAATCGGAAAATCGGCTTGGGCGGCTCCAGCGCATCGGCAACACTCATCGCCATGCGCAGCACCGCACCCTGCGGCGCCATGGTATAGGCCGACACCCAATCGACGAACTTTCGCGTCACATCGGCCATCGGCGGTGCCTGCAAAACGCCATAAATTTCGCGCAGCTTGGCCGGATCGACGTCGCCTTTGGCCTTACCCCAGACGACGCCGCGCTGGGTCTGACGGCCCAGTGGAATTTCGACAAAGTCGCCGGGCTGAACGTTCAGGCCTTCGGGGACAAGATAATCATACGGGCCCGCCAATGGCAGCGGCGGCAGAACACTGATCGTTTCACCCGTTACCTGAAAGGCTGGATCATCATCAAACAGATTTCCCGATATGGCCTTTGCGGCGCTCATATATTATAAACCCCGTCAGGATGCCTCTGGGTTGGTCGCATGATTATGCATAACCGGCTTGTGGCACAAAAGAAAACGGTCCCACAGCACAGGGCGTCTGGTACCGTCATTTGAATGGAACCGGACCCTATCAGCTAACCGCATCATCGAACAACGATCTTCAAAAGCTCCTGAGCAGGAAATCCAATGAAGTTTTTCATCGACACCGCCGACATCGACGCAATCCGCGAAATCGCCAAATCCGGCCTCGTTGATGGCGTGACCACCAACCCGTCGCTGGTTGCCAAAACCGGCCGTTCGTTCCTTGATCTGATCAAGGAAATCTGTGACGTGGTTGACGGCCCGGTCAGCGCCGAAGTTGCTGCGACCGACTATGAAACCATGGTTGCCGAAGGCCGCAAACTTGCGAAAATCGCCGACAATGTCGTCGTCAAACTGCCGTTGACCCCGGATGGGCTCAAAGCCTGCCGCACCTTCACCGACGAAGGCATCCAGACCAACGTGACCCTTTGCTTCTCGGTCGGTCAGGCCATTCTGGCCGCCAAGGCCGGTGCGACCTATGTGTCGCCGTTCGTTGGCCGCCTTGACGATATTTCGTCCGATGGCATGCAGCTGATTGCCGACATCGCCGAAGTTTATAACAACTATCCGAACTGGCAGACCGAAATCCTTGTCGCGTCCGCACGCGGCCCGCAGCATGTTGTCGATTCGGCCCGTCTCGGTGCCGACGTCGTCACCATCCCGCCGCAGGTTCTTGGCCAGCTCTTCAAACACCCGCTGACCGACAAGGGTCTTGAAACCTTCGTCGCCGATTGGGCGAAAACCGGCCAGTCGATCCTCTAAGGTCGAAAACCCGGCTTTGATCGGTTTTATCACCGGTCCTTAACACGCATTTAACCCGGCAGCCCGCATTGTGGCTGCCGGGTTTTTCATTTCACTGCAAATTACCGGATCAGATGGAAAAGACAGCATTGCGCGCCGACGACGTCGCGGCCTACCTCGCCGAACATCCCGACTTTTTTGCCAACCGGCCGGACCTTCTCGACAGTCTGGACATGCCGGTGCGCGAACTGGGTTCCGGGGTTGCCGACATGCAGCAATATGTCGTCGCCCGCCTGCGCGATGAACGCGAAAAGCTGCGCGGCGCCACAAGCGAGCTGATCAACATTTCCAAATCCAACCTCGAAACCCAAAGCCGCATCCATCGTGCGGTTCTGGCCCTTCTCAATGCCCGCGGGTTCGAGGTTTTCGTCGAAGCCCTGCAGGATCTTGTGCCCGAACTGCTTGACCTTGATGCCATCGCATTGTGCTTTGAAGAAAGCGAAGATGCCCCGGTGCCGCGTTGCGGCGGCCGTGTCCGTCGCCTGACGGCCGGTGCAGTTGATCAGGTTCTGGGCGAGGAAAACGACGTCTGGCTTCTGCCCGACAATGCCGGGGACGAGGCGATTTTTGGCCCGCAGGCCGATAACATCCGGTCCGCCGCCATTGTCCGCCTCGCGCCGTTTTATGGCGACCCGGTCGGGCTTGTCGCATTCGGTGTGGCAGAACCCGATTATTTCAGCCCGGCACAGGCCCATGACCTGATCATGTTCCTGGCCTCCGTGATCGAATTTGGTGCCCGCCGATGGCTGACAGCGCCGCAATGAATAAGGGGCTTGTTGCCCTGACCCTGCCTGATGACGTGCGCGATGCCATTGCCGACTGGCGGCAATGGCTGTCTGCCGAACGCCGCGCATCGAACCACACCACCGAAAATTATCTTGCCGATCTCTATGCCTTCCTTGGTTTTGTCCGGGAACATCGCGGCGATACACCCGATATTGCCGATCTTCTCGCACTTAACCCGCGCGACTTCCGAAGCTGGCTGGCGCGGCGCAGCATGGATGGCATGGCCAAAAGCTCGACTGCCCGTGCGTTATCCTCGCTACGCAATTTCTATCGCTTCCTGGATCGCACCGGGCGCGGGCAAAATGCTGCGGTCAATTCGATCCGCAATCCGAAACTGCCACAATCGGTCCCCAAACCGCTAAGCCCGCAGGACGCCATCGCCGTCCTTGATAATGCCGGCGCGTGGCAGGATGAACCCTGGCTTGCCAAACGCAACCTTGCCCTTTTCACCCTGCTTTATGGCTGCGGGTTGCGCATATCCGAGGCACTGGACCTTAACGCCAATCAACGCCCGACGGGCGATTCGATGGTTATCACCGGCAAGGGCAACAAACAGCGCCTTGTCCCGGTTTTGCCGATCGTGCGCGACGCGATCGAGGATTATGTCCGCACCTGCCCCTATGCCCCGAACGGCAATGAACCGCTCTTTGTTGGTGCACGCGGCGGGCGGCTGGTCGCACAGGTCGCCCAACGCGAAATGCGCAAAATCCGTGGCCTTCTGAACCTGCCCGATACCGCCACCCCGCACGCCATGCGCCATTCCTTCGCCACCCACCTTCTGGCCGGTGGTGGTGATCTGCGCACCATTCAGGATCTGCTGGGCCACGCCTCGCTCTCGACCACCCAACGCTATACCTCGGTCGATACCGAACGCCTGATGGCTGTCTATCAGGGGACCCATCCCCGTGCGCGGCGTTGATCTGCCGCCACATCTTTCAAGAACGTTTGCCGCCTTCATGCGTTACGGACAAAGCAACCCAACATAAACGGGAGTCCGCCATGAAGCTTTTCCGAAGCCGCCGCTTTGACGCATCCTCACGCCACAGGCAGGTCTATAGCGCCTATGAAATCGCCTATACCTCGGTCGACTGGCTGGCTGCGGTCCTGTTTACCATCGGCAGCATCATGTTCCTCTATGGCGACCTGATGAAGGCCGGAACCTGGCTTTTCATCATCGGGTCCGTGTGTTTTGCCCTGCGGCCTACCATCCGGCTTGCCCGTGAACTGCATCTTGCCCGGCTGGGCGAGGCCGTCATGGAGCCCGGCAATTCCCCTGATTACCGCCGGGGCTGACCTCCCTTTCCCGGCAGGATTTCCACAATCGCGAAATTTGGGGTTCTTCGAAACGGCATTTCCCCCTTACACTGCGGGCAACTTGTTGAAATTCATCGGAGGAACCCCATGATCCTGCGCTCCAGCGACCCGTCACCCTTTGGCCGCAAGGTCAAAATCGTCGCCAAAATTCTTGGCATTTACGATCAGCTCACCATCGAAATGTCCAATACCAACGATCCGGAAGACACCCTGCGCAAACAGAACCCGCTGGGCAAAATTCCGATCCTGATCCTTGATGATGGCCGCAAGATTTTCGATAGCCGCGTAATCTGCGAATATCTTGACGCGCAGGTCGATGGCATCACCCTGCACCCGACCGAAAGCGACACCCGGTGGGAGGCATTGACCCTTCAGGCGCTTGGCGATGGTATCATCGATGCCTCGATCCTGCAGGTCTACGAACACCGCATGCGCCCCGAAGAAAAACGTTCATCCGACTGGCTTTCCTATCAGTCGGATAAGGTCAAACGCGCCATGGATCACCTTGACGCCAACCCGCCGTCGCTTGCCGGTGATCTGACCATCGGCCATGTCGCCCTTGCCTGTGCACTGGGCTATCTTGATCTGCGTTTTGACGGCAGATGGCGTGAAACTTACGGCGCCCTCGTCACATGGCTTGATGCCTTCCGTGCCCGCGTTCCGGCCTTTGATGCCACCGTTTTCAAGGGCTGACAGGACTTACACCCCGGTGCGGCTTAATCCTGCTTGCACCGGGTCGCTTTCGGATTACATCGCGATTTCACATTCACCGTCCGGAGAACAAGAATAAATGTCCCGCCTTAACAGCGTCATCCGCCGCCTGCAGGCCCAGCGCGACTGCCTGAATGCCGCCGCCGAAATGATCAAGGACCATGACGGTATTGTTCTTGAAATCGGGCTTGGCAATGGTCGCACCTTCGATCACTTGCGTGAAATCATGCCGGATCGCGAAATATTCGTCTTTGACCGTCAGATCGCCGCCCACCCCAAATGCATCCCCGATGATGATCACCTGTTTCTGGGCGACATTTTCGAAACCCTGCCAATGGCGGTTGAACGCTTTGCCGGCAAGGTCGCACTGGTTCATTCCGATGTCGGCACCGGGGACGAGGAACTCAATGCCAAAATCGCATCCTTCATCGGCAAAACCCTGCCTGCGGCCCTGATCAAGGGCGCGATTGTCGCCTCCGATCAGAAAATCGATGTGCCCGGCACCATTGCCGAACCGCTTCCCGAAGGCGTCCCGCAGGATCGCTATTTCTTCCGCCGTTATCAGGGCTAAAACCAGAAACCGCCCCTCATCAGGAATCCCGTCCGTGTCCAATGTACCCACCCCGGCCGCCTCGTCCCCCAGTGGTTCAACCCTTTCCGAGGCCGAGGCATTCCTTGCCAAATATCCCGATGTCGAGGCCATCGACATCATCCTGACCGATTTTCACGGCATCGGGCGCGGCAAGATGATCCGCCGTCATGAACTGGCCTCGATCTATAAATCCGGGCGCGGATTGCCGACCTCGATCTTCGGGCAGGACGTCACGGGCGAGGATGTTGATGATTGCGGTTTGGTACAGACCGGCGGCGGCGGCGATGGCCGGTGCTGGCCCGTGCCCGGAACGCTTGGCTATCTGCCCCACACGGGCCGGGGCCAGCTCCTGATCAGCATGTATAACGAGGACGCAACCCCGCACGATGTCGATCCGCGCAATGTGTTCCTCACTCAGGTCAACCGCGCCAATGCCCTTGGCTTTGTCCCGATGGGCGCGTTCGAACTGGAATTTTATCTGGTGGATCGCGAAGCCGACGCGGGCGGGCTTTATCATCCGGCATCCTATGCGATGACCAAACGCCGGTCATCGCTTCGCAACACCATGTCGGTCGATGAAATCGATGAAATGTCGCCGCTTTTTGATGCGGTATACGAGGGCGCCAAGCACCTTGATCTGACGCTTGAAACTCTGATTTCCGAATATGGTCCGGGCCAGTATGAAATGACGATCCGCTATCGCGATCTGATGCGCGCGGCCGACGATGTCATCATCGCCAAACGCCTGATCCGCACCTGCGCGCGCCGTTTCGGAATGGAAGCCGTCTTCATGCCCAAACCGTTCGGCACCGAAGCCGGTTCTGGCATGCACCTGCACCTCTCGCTGGCGGATGAAAACGGCAATAACCTGTTTGCCGATCAGCCGGACGGGAGCTTGAGCCCCCTTATGCTCAACGCCATCGGCGGCATTCGCGGCACCATCGGCGAAACCATGCTGATCTTGGCCCCCTTCATGAATTCATGGCGCCGCTTTGCATCCGCCATGTATTCCCCGGCATCCGATGACTGGGGTGTTGAAAACCGTACCGTGGCCCTGCGTGTGCCGGGCACACCGGGCAAGACGCGACATTTCGAACACCGCATCGCGGGCGTTGATGCCAATCCCTATCTGGTCGCCGCCGTAACCCTTGGGGCGGCCCTTGACGGCATCGAACACAAAACCGATCCCGGCAAGCCAAGCACCGATGAAATCGGCCATGACAAAGCCCCGAACGACCTGCCGCGTCACTGGCTGGACGCCATTGACCGCTTCGGTGCCTCCGATTTCAACAAACGCACGCTCGGCCCCCGCTTCCACACCGCCTTTACCCGCATAAAGCAGGCAGAATACGAACACATGGCGCTCAAGGTCAGTGCGGCGGAATGGGAATATTACGGGTTTTCGGTCTGAATGATGGGGCCGGTGTGCCGGTCAGGCTTTCCTGACCGGGGACCAGAATCAGAAGACGCGTTTGGCGCGGTTGTTGGATTTGTGCGCTGAAAACGCGACCCGCGGGCGGGAATCCATCATTTTCTGATCGCGCAGATGGGCGACTTCAAGATCGCGGGGATCGACATTCATCATGCGGATATCGCCCGCACGGTCCGCATTGGCATGCAGATGCATCTTGGTCGAAACCCACTGATAGGTCGGATAGGTCACGTTTTCCGGAAGCATCTCTTCGGTAATCACCTTATAGGCCCCGGCCGGCAGAACTTCCGCAAGCCCGCGCAGACTGAACGGCCGCGCAAAATTCAGGATTTTCGATGTGGTACGGTTTGTCAAAGTAGCTCCTACCGCGCAAGGGCGCGTTGATCCGGGAAAATCAACGGGATCATTCCCGTGGCCAGCTTTTCAGCTTTTGTTTTCCTCACGCGCGACGCTTGCGAATTCCTGATCGAACCCGCATTGCCACGTTTGATTTCAAACAAAAATTGAAATGACCATGAAATTTGGAAATAAATATCCAAGTCTGATCATATGAATATTTTTTGATTTTATACAACGAACATATTTTTTATTTTTATATCGCCTTGAATAGATACAGAAAACCATCGCACCGAAAATGATCCGGCGCGCGGCAATCCGATTTTATTTTGCGATTTATTTATCCGGCTCTTTAGCCCGGCGATGATCAGTAGCTCAGATCAAGCCCAAGCATACTGCCAAGCCCGAAGGTCACCGCCCCAAGGATAACAACCGCCAGCACGAAAATCGCGACCATCTTGGCGCTGGCGCGAAGGACAGCCCGCATGCCGATCTTCTTGCCCTGATCGTAATGCCACTTGATGGCAAAGAACATGCCCGTGCCCAACGCGACAACCTTGATCGTACCGAAAACGAACGGAACCCAATCCATATCAAAGACTTCCTAGTGCATCAGATCAGTGGGTTATGGCTGCATCCTGCGCAAATGCACACTTCGCGTTCTGCAACGCTGATATGTACCATCCGTCCCGGCTGGTTTGGCGCGCCGGATTCCTATTCGGCCTTCCTGCCCGCCATCGCCTGCAAATAGGCGATCACATCCCGGATTTCCGCATCCGAAAGCTGATCAGTCGTAAATCCATGCATCTGCATATCGGGCCAATGGCGCACCGATGCCGGATCACGGATCAGCATCACAAGCGCCTCGGGCTTGAAATAATCCACCGGGTTCATCGGCAGGTTAAGGTCCGGCCCCAGTTCGGTAATCCCCGCCCCGTTCATCCGGTGGCAGGCAAAACACTGATCAATGAAAACCGCCTGCCCGCTCTTGGCATCTTCCGCTGCATCGTCACCAAGTGCCAATTGCGGCCAACGTGCTGCCGGAAAGGCGGCATAACCGATTTTCGCCACCTGATAGGGCCACTGCTCCGACCGGATATGCGATACTGCCGCATCGACCCACACCAATGAAAACGGCCCGGCCGAAACCTCCTTGCCCGGCAGGTTCGGCCAGGGCGCATCTTCGGGTTCCACTGCAATCCACGCCTGCGCAGTTTCATCGCCATCAAGCAACACAAGCGGCAGGGGAATATTGGCAACAAACCCGTCAAGGGCGATAACCTCAAGCCCCGTCTCGCCGTCCACCGCGCCCGCATCCCCGATCAGGGACGCAACCGGCACCGCGCGATAGGTCATATCGCGCCCATAGGCCGCATCATCGGCAACCGTAATCTCGCGTGCCGCCGGATGGCTTAACAAGTCATCGGTCTGATAAACCGAAACCGCGCCTTTGGGCGTCGTCACCTGCAATTCCGCGGCACTGGCGGCCTTGCCCGCAACCGAAAGCAAAACACACAGCAGCAGCCAAACCCCATATCCCCGATACGATTTCATGCCCGGTCCCCTCTCTGGCGATCTGTGGCAAATTGTCCCGCAACAAGAATAGCATAACCGCCGCAAACTGATGATCGCGTATTCACAAATGCCGTCGCGAACGCATGGCTGCCCCTCATCGCCGCCCAATTCCTTGCCATACCGGCCCAATGGCGATATTCAGGTTTCAAACTGTCATTAACTTGCAATGCCGGGACCCGCTGCTTATCTCCGGCTTGCAACAGGCGAGATGAGACGACGCCATGAACCAGATTGCCACCATCGCCGAGGCGAAGCCCGGCGCAATGTCCGAGATGCAGATTGATCCCACCCTTGATCTTGAGGCGGAAATTGCCCGCCTGAAGAAAGAGAAAAACGCGATCATTCTGGCCCATTATTATCAGGACGGCGAAATTCAGGACCTGGCCGACTTTGTCGGCGACAGCCTTGATCTTTCGCGCAAGGCCGCCGAAACCGATGCCGATGTCATCGTGTTCTGCGGTGTCCGCTTTATGGCCGAGGTCGCCAAAATCCTCAGCCCGAACAAAACCGTCCTGCTGCCCGACTCAAAGGCCGGCTGCTCGCTCGAAGATTCGTGCCAGCCCGAACCGTTCCGCAAATTCCGCGAACAGCATCCCGACCACGTATCGGTCACCTATATCAACTGCTCGGCCGAGGTTAAGGCCGCATCCGATATCATCGTGACCTCGTCGAATGCGGCTGAAATCATCGATCAGATTCCGCTTGATAAACCGATCCTGTGGGCACCGGACCGCCATCTTGGCAGCTATCTGGCGAAAAAAACCGGCCGTGACATGACGCTGTGGAACGGCTCGTGCATCGTGCATGAACAGTTTTCCGAACGCGAACTGATCCGCCTTAAAACCCAGAACCCGGATGCGAAAATCGCCGCACACCCGGAATGCCATGACGGCATTCTGAAACATGCCGATCACATCGGATCGACGCGCGCCATTCTGGAATATGTGATCAACGGCCCGGATCAGAAATACCTGATCGCGACCGAACCCCACATCATCCACCAGATGGAAAAAGCCGCCCCGCACAAGGAATTCATTCCCGTGCCGGGTGCTGATGGCTCGTGTGCGTGCAACAATTGCCCGTTCATGGAACTGAACACGCTGGAAAAACTCTATCTGTGTCTGGTCAATAACGGCCCGCAGATCATCATGCCCGAAGATTTGCGTGTTGCCGCCGTCAAACCGCTTGAACGGATGCTGGAAATGTCAAAAGGCATTCCGCTCAAAAAGGATCACGCGGCCTAACGCCCACCCGATTAGCAGCCCCGCAGCAACTTGCGGGGCTGTTTTCCATCCCCATCCCACAAAGAATGCGGCCCCACCATGACCGTCCTGACCCCGGCTGAAATTTCGGACTTCATCGACCGCGCCTTTGCCGAGGATATCGGCACCGGCGACATCACATCGGACAATGTCATCCCCGCCGATGCGCGCCTGCGCGTCGCGCTTGAAACGCGCGAGGATATCGTGGTCGCCGGTCTGGACATTGCCCTTGAATGTTTCCGCAAACTGGTTCCCGACGCCAAAATCACCAAACATTGCGAAGACGGCGATGCGATTGCCGCCAAGGACGTGCTTGCCGTTGTCGAAGGCAATGCGCGCGGCATCTTGACCGCCGAACGCACCGCGCTAAATACCCTGCAACATCTGTCTGGCATCGCCACCACCACGCGCACCTATGTCACGGCGATGGGCGATACGACGGCTAAATTGCTTGATACCCGCAAAACCCTTCCGGGCTGGCGCAAGATGGAAAAATACGCCACCCGCATGGGGGGGGCTCAGAACCACCGCATGGGCCTTTATGACGGTGTGATGATCAAGGATAACCATATCGGCGTTGTCGGCTCGATCACTGAATGCGTGAAATCCGCACGCGCGGCCAACCTGCCCAAGATCGAAGTCGAATGCGATACGCTCGATCAGGTCAAGGAAGCCACCGACGCCGGTGCCGATATCATCCTGCTTGATAACATGGGGCCCGATATGCTCCGCCAGGCCGTCGCGATTGTCGCGGGTCGCTGCAAGACAGAGGCATCGGGTGGTGTAAACCTTCAGACCATCGGGGCGATTGCCGCCACGGGTGTTGATTATGTTTCGGTCGGGCGCATCACCCAATCGGCCCCGGCGGTCGATATCGGGCTGGATGTTGCCATTCTCTGACCGGGGCGGATCACGATGAACGCTATCAGACCGGCCCCCAAACTTGTCGAAACCGCCAACTGGATTTTCCGCGATGGCGGCAAAATCCTGTCGGTGCGCAGCCACGGGCGGGACCGTTTTTACCTGCCCGGCGGCAAGATTGATGCGGATGAAACCGCCATCGAAGCCCTGATCCGTGAAATCCGCGAAGAACTCGGCGTGACGCTGATCGAAAAATCCATTCGTCCGCTTGGGCTTTATGCCGGTCGCGGCCATAACCAGCCATCCGGGGTTATTGTCCGCATGCAATGCTTCGCCGCGCGCTTTACCGGCACCCTGACCCCATCACGCGAAATCGCCGAAATGCGCTGGCTCTCGCAGCGCGACCGTCACCTGATGGCCCCGATGGGCCAAAAGATCACGGCCGCCCTTTTCGATATTTAATACCGCCCGATTACCCGCTTATCGCGGTCCATCCGCATCCGGATCACCCCCGGCATCGGGGATGCTGCGCGCAGCCGCATCCTTGTCGCGGTTTTCGTCCTTAGCGACGGATGGCGGTGCGGCCGGGTCGGTCCCATCGCCCTCACTCGCGTCAGGGATTTCATCCTTCGCCTCGATCACCGGCTTGGGGTTGCCATGCCCGGCATCGCGGATGGCGGCTGCCAGTTTCTCGATATCGCGGAAATGCACATCCTGCTGCGGGAACGGGATTTCAACGCCCTCGGCCCGGAACCGTTCAAGAATTTCGAACCGCACCGCACTGCCCACCGCCAGAACATCACCGATATCGCGCAGGAAATAGCGCAATTCGAAATCAAGCGAGCTGGCCCCGAAATCGATAAACACCACCTGCGGTGCCGGATAGCTGAGAATCTCGCGGCGCTTGTCCGCGATCTCAAGCAGGATTTCCCGCACCTTGTTGGCATCCGATCCATACGAAACCCCGATCCGGATAATCCCGCGTCCGCTGCGGTCCTTAAGCGTCCAGTTCATCACCCGGTTGGAAATCAGTTCGGAGTTCGGGATCACCACCGATGACCGGTCAAAGGTTTCGATCTCGGTCGCGCGCACCCGGATATCCTTGACCAGACCCTGATCGGCCCCGACCACGATCCAGTCCCCCACCTTGATCGGCCGTTCGATCAGAAGGATCAGGCCCGACACAAAGTTACTCACGATACTTTGCATGCCAAAACCGATACCGACCGAAATCGCACCGGCAATGATCGCAAGGTTGGACAAATCCATGCCCGCCGCCGAAATCGCCAGCAACACCGCAAGGCAGATCCCGACATAACCGAAAATCGCCGAAACCGAATGCTGCAAGCCCTGATCAAGCTTGGTATTGGGCAGAACCCTTGTGTTGAGCATCCGCTGGAAAAACCGCATCACGCCCAGAACCGCAAGGAACAGCAAAATCGCGATCAGAATGGCGCGGAGCGAGAAATTGATCCCGCCAACCTGTATCCCGATAAATGCCTTCTCGGCGGCATCAAGCAGGTCCGCCCACGCGATATCGGTAAAGATCAGAACCGCCAAAGGCACGGCAATCGTGAACATCACGACATCAATCGTCACGCGTAACCAGAAATAAAGCGTGCCATGCACCGCATCGCTGGTCCCGTCATCATCAGGGGACGACGGCCGCACCAGATAGGTATGAACCAGCGCGCGCGCATAGCCACGCAGCAGCCAGTAACTGGTGACGAACGCCATCGCCATCATCAGGTTTTCAAGGATAAAGCGCGCAAGTGCGACATAACCCAGAACACTAAGCACCGGCAGCAGGATCGACACGCTTCGCAATCCGCGGCGCAAACGTCTTTCAACCTTGGCCCATAATTCATGCCGGTCCGGCCCGCCATGTTCCCAGAACACGCCAAGCGAACTGACAAACAGGATGATCGAAATCAGGAAAACGTTCGAAACACTCTGCACCAGCGCGATTTCAAGCGACGTGCCAAGCGTGGTCGCGCCTTGCAGCAACACCAGATCGGATGCGTAAATCACCGCCGCAAACAACGACAGTATCCCGATAACCCGCGATCCGGTTTCCGTCGTTCCGGCGCGCCGCATGCCCGGTGAAAACGGGGAATAGATGCTGCGGATCGCCGCCCCGACAAACAGCAGGAACAAAAGGGCTGCAAAACACTGATAGACAAAATCGCCCATACTGCCGACCAGAAGGTCCGGCTGCCGGTCCACCATCTGATAGGCCACCAGCAACGCCACCCCGGGCACCAGTGCGGTAAACACGAACCGCGTCCCCGATATCAGCGACACCCGGTCTTCCTTGGGCGCATTGCGCCATCGTTCCGGCAACCAGCGCAGGACAACAACCTCGCCCCCGATCAGGGCCGCCATCACCACAAAGGTCAGCAACACAAGACCCGGCGCAATTTCGCTCAACTGGTCGCCAATCGGCCCTTCAAGATCAAGGTCGGCATACCGGCTGCGCACCATATCGGGCAGTTCGATGGCACCAGACCACACCTGCCCCCAGCTTTCCGCGTCCCACGGCACATCAACCCGGCCCAGAATGCGGCGGGTAAATCTTTCGCGTGAAATCTGCGCCAGCCGGTCGGAAATTTCGGTCGCACGGAAATCAACCAGTTCACCCTGTTTGATCACGCCGCTGATCTCGGCGATATCCTTGTTCAACCGTTCGCGTTCCTCGGCAACGGCGGGGGCTTCGGTTTTGCCCTCGGCCGGGGGTTCGCCCAGTTTGCCAAGGGCGGTATTCAACCGGTTCAAGCGGTCCGCCGCACTCGATTGCAGGGTCGCGGCCCCTTCGGTCACCTCTTCAACCGTCGACCGGCTTTCATTCAACAGCCGGCCGGTAATCTCGTCGGAATTCAGGGCCGTATCGACCTCGTCCAGACGGTCATTCCAGCCCGATATCAGTTTCTGGCTTTTTTCCAGTTCGATTTTCTGGGTTTTTTCCTGCGGGACATCCTGCGCACTCGCGCTGCCGCCGATCAGGAAGGCCGACATTATTGTCGCCATAATCCAAAACAAAATAGGACGAACTGTCGTCATGATAGATATTCCATGCTGATCCCTGTCGGGCCGGTGACCGAAACCCGTTTTTCCTGATTTGCAAACAGGTTACACTGTCCGCGATAACGAATCACGTACCGTTTCGTTCCCGAACCGGTACCATGCCTGTCCCGGCCTTTCCGGCCCGCAAAGTAGCGCACCAGACGGAGCCCGCCCGATGTCCTCATCCGCCCTGATCAATGCTTTCATCCTCGATAGTGACGGCAAGGGAACCTCCCTTGAATGGCAGGACATCGTCAAATCCCTTCCCCAGACAGGTGAAAACCAGTTTCTATGGGTGCATCTCGACTGGATGGCGGAAGGTGTCCGGCGCTGGCTGATCGATATTGTCGGGCTCGATCCCACCATCGCCGATGGCCTGTCCACTCGCGGCACCCGGCCATCCGTCTTCTTTTACGATCATGGCTATTCGATGAATTTGCGCGGGGTAAATCTGAATGCCGAAAATGATCCCGCCGATATGATTTCGGTGCGCTTCTGGGTATCGGGCAATATGGTGATTACGCTGCGCAATCAGTCGCTAAAGGCGTTTGACGATATCCGAAGCGCGATTGCGCAGGACAACGCACCGCGCAATCCCGATGATTTTGTCCTGACCGTTGCCGAACGGCTGGTTTTCCGGGTCGATAATGTCGTGCGCGGGCTTGAAGAAAACGTCGACACCATCGAAGACGATCAGGAAGACACCCCGGAAAACAAAACCCTGTCATTGCGCCGCCGCTGTTCGGATGTCCGTAATCAGCTTTCGCGTCTGCGCCGTCATCTGTCCCCACAACGCGATGCGCTGGGACAATATGTCGAACAGAAAACCGCATGGCTTGATAAACGCTACAAACGGCGTGCGCGAACGCTGACCGATAAAACCATCCGTCTGGTCGAAGAATTTGATTCCCTTCGCGAACGCATCCAGATCGTCAATGAAAACATGATGGCGCTGGAAACCGAACGCATGAACCGCACCATGTACTGGCTGACGGTGATTGCCGGTCTGTTCCTGCCGATCAGCTTCGTGACCGGGCTTCTGGGCATCAATGTCGGCGGGGTTCCGGCGGCTGAAAACCCGTTTGGCTTTATCGGCGTTTCCATCATTCTCGCCGTCATCGTCGTTTTTGAAATCTGGCTGTTCAAAAAGATGCGTCTGGTCTGAACCCGCTGATGAACCCTCTGAGCCACCCGGTCTTTTGCACATGATGCAATCAAGCCATGCGACACAGCCTTGTTGCATTGCAAAGCGGCTTGGCGCTATGACTTTGACCATCCGCCCTTATTCACCTTCACTGCATGACGAGATCCTTGATGACCGACGGCCCGCTTTCACGTTACCGCGCGAAAATCACAGCGGGCGAACTGTCCCATGATCCGATGCAGGAACTCTGTGCGGAAAAACTGCAAAGCCTGTTCAAGGCGCTGAACCATTACGAACCGCACACCGGTTCGGGCGGCTGGCGCGAACGGTTTGGCCTAACGCGCCGCCGCGAAGAACCCGAACCACCGCAGGGCCTGTATATTTATGGCGAGGTCGGGCGCGGCAAATCGATGCTGATGGATCTGTTTTACGAAACCGTCGCGGTCGATCGCAAACGCCGGGTGCATTTCCACGATTTCATGCAGGATGTGCATGATCGCATGCACCGTTTCCGCAAAACCAAATCAAAGGACGATGCCGACCCGATCCCCCCGATTGCAAAGGATCTGGCCAAGGATGCGTGGCTTCTGTGTTTTGATGAAATGCAGGTCACCGACATCACCGATGCAATGATTCTGGGCCGCCTGTTCGAACAGCTTTTCGATCATGGCGTGGTGATTGTCACCACATCCAACCGCATGCCCGATGATCTCTATAAGGACGGCCTGCAACGCCAGAACTTCCTGCCCTTCATCGACATGATCAAACAGAAACTTGATGTGCTCGAACTGGCAAGCCCGACCGATTACCGCATGCGCAACCTGACGGCCGCCGATGTCTTCCTGTTCCCGGCCGGGCCGGATGCGAAAGCCAAAATTGACGAGATGTTCGCAACCGTCACCGAAGGCGCACGCGTCGCCCCCGACAGCCTGACCAACAAGGGCCGCAAGATCGAAATTTCCGCCGCCGGGGCCGGTGTGGCGCGCTTCACCTTTGATGAACTTTGCACCAAGCCGCTGGGTCCGGGCGATTACATCGCGATTGCCACCCATTTCCACACCATCGTCATTGACCTGATCCCGAAACTGCCGGACTCGCGGCGCGACTGGGCCAAACGGTTCGGAACCCTGGTCGATGCGATGTATGAACATAAAACCAAGCTGATCTGCGCGATTGAATGCGATCCGTCGGAAATCTATACCGACGGCGATTATTCATTTGAATTTCAGCGCACCGTGTCGCGCCTGACCGAAATGCGCAGTCAGGAATATCTCGACATGCCGCATCTGACGTAACACCCGAACGGGGCACGCTTCGGGCGAATTTGAACGCCTCAAAAACGACTCCACCCACACAGGTTTAATTTCGGCACAAAAAATCACCATCAGGTGATGGTTGGCATGCCGATTCTTGCGTCTGGCGTGCAATTGGCTTTGCGAAAATGCAGAATCTGCTTCAATGGGCTTTTCCTCATGCCCCGCCTGCCGCATGGCAGATGGCCGTTTCCTGCAAGGCTGGACGCCAGAAGATAAGATCATGCGCATCAATTCGCGGCAAAAGCGTGTTGTGCCTTTCCTTTAGGCAGCGCCAAGGCGCAAACAGGCTTTGGTTTTGCTGCCGATTTGCATTTATTCGCATCTGCAACATGATCGGTTTTTAAGCGTTTAGACAATAGTTGCAACAAACCGGGAACCGGCGGTTTTCCTCGTGAAAACAGCGGCGTTTCCCCTTGTAAAAGCGGCCGAATCAGTTTACGACACTCGGTGTTTACGAACGATTCTTTCGCGTTCGCAGGTTTAAATTTTCAATCGCGCTCCCAAGTTGAGTTTCGACGCCTCGGAAGCGCAATAGGGAAGAAGGTAACGGAATGGCCCGCAACAAGATCGCGCTCGTCGGTGCCGGCAATATTGGTGGTACTCTGGCCCACCTCGTCGGCCTGAAAGAGCTTGGCGACGTCGTCCTTTTCGACATCGTTGATGGCATGCCACAGGGCAAGTCTCTCGACATTGCTGAATCCTCCCCCGTCGACATGTTTGATGCCGACCTCAAGGGCACCAGTGACTATAAGGACATCGCAGGCGCTGATGTCGTTATCGTGACTGCCGGTGTGGCCCGCAAACCGGGTATGAGCCGTGATGACCTCATCGGCATCAATACCAAGGTCATGACCCAGGTTGGTCAGGGCATCAAGGAACATGCCCCGGACGCATTCGTCATCGTCATCACCAACCCGCTTGATGCGATGGTCTGGGTGATGCAGCAGGCAACCGGCTTCGATCCGAAGAAAGTTGTCGGCATGGCTGGCGTTCTGGACTCTGCCCGCTTCCGTTACTTCCTCGCCGAAGAATTCAATGTATCGGTCAAGGATGTCACCGCCTTCGTTCTTGGCGGTCACGGCGATACCATGGTCCCGTCGATCCGTTATTCGACCGTTGCCGGCATCCCGGTTCCCGACCTGATCAAAATGGGCTGGACCACCCAGGAAAAGATCGACCAGATCGTTCAGCGCACCCGTGACGGTGGTGCTGAAATCGTCGCTCTTCTGAAAACCGGTTCCGCTTTCTACGCCCCGGCTGCTTCGGCAATCGCGATGGCGGAAAGCTACCTGAAAGACCAGAAACGCGTCATGCCGGTTGCCGCCTACCTTAGCGGTGAATACGGCGTTGACGGCCTTTATGTCGGCGTCCCGGTTGTTCTGGGCGCAGGCGGTGTTGAACGCATCGTCGAAATCAATCTCGACGAGTCCGAAAAGGCAAACTTCGACAATTCCGTGAACGCTGTTCGCGGCCTCGTCGAAGCTGCCAAGGGCATGCTCTAAGATCGCGAAGCGGGCTGGTCAGTGACCGGCCCGTTTTTCATTCATTGTCGTTATTATAACGTCAATGAACGCGGGCCTCGCAACAACGTCCCCTTTTTGACAGGGACATTGAAACCACGATTTCTGACCCACAGGAAATCGTACGGAAGGCAAGAAAGCGACCGAACATGAATATTCATGAGTACCAGGCGAAAGAAATTCTTCGCAAATACGGTGTGACCGTGCCGAACGGCAAGGTTGCCTACACCGCTCAGGAAGCCACCGAAGCTGCCCAGTCCTTGGCTGGTCCGGTTTACGTGGTGAAATCCCAGATCCATGCAGGCGGCCGCGGCAAAGGCACCTTCAAGGAAGCAACCGCTGGCGATAAAGGCGGCGTTCGCGTCGTCAAAAGCGTCGAGGAAGTCGGCACCAATGCCGGTCAGATGCTCGGCGCCACTCTGGTCACCCACCAGACCGGCCCGGATGGCAAGGAAGTCAAACGCGTCTATATCGAAGAAGGCTGCGACATCGCACGCGAACTCTATCTTTCGCTGCTTGTTGACCGTGCCACTTCGCGCGTGATCTTCATGGCCTCCACCGAAGGCGGCATGGACATCGAAGAAGTTGCCGAAGCAACCCCGGAAAAGATCGTCACCGTTGACATCGATCCGGCTGCCGGCTTCTCGGGCTTCCATGGTCGCAAACTGGCATTCGCGCTGGGTCTCGAAGGCAAACAGGTTTCCAAGGCCGTCAAATTCATGACCGCCATGTATAACTGCTTCCTCGAAACCGATGCGGCCATGGTTGAAATCAACCCGCTGGTCGTCACCGGTGATGGCGACATCATCGCGCTCGATTGCAAAATGAACTTCGACGACAACGCGCTGTTCCGTCATCCGGACATCGAAGAACTGCGCGACGAAGACGAAGAAAACCCGGCCGAGCTTGAAGCTGCAAAACACAGCCTCAACTACATCAAGCTCGATGGCACCATCGGCTGCATGGTCAACGGCGCAGGCCTTGCCATGGCAACCATGGACATCATCAAGCTTTATGGCGGCGCACCGGCAAACTTCCTCGATGTTGGCGGCGGGGCCACCAAGGAACGCGTTACGACCGCGTTCAAGCTGATCCTGTCTGACCCGAATGTCGAAGGCATCCTGGTCAACATCTTTGGCGGCATCATGCGTTGTGACGTGATCGCAGACGGCGTTGTGGCAGCAGCCCGCGAAGTCAGCCTGAACGTTCCGCTGGTCGTTCGCCTCGAAGGCACCAATGTCGAACTTGGCAAGAAAATCCTCGAAGAATCGGGTCTGCCGATTGTTTCGGCCGACAACCTTGCCGATGCCGCCGAAAAGGTGGTCAAAGCTGTGAAGGAGGCCGCGTAACTATGGCTGTTCTCGTCGATAAAAACACCAAAGTTATCTGCCAGGGTTTCACCGGTTCGCAGGGTACCTTCCACAGCGAACAGGCAATTGCCTATGGCACCAAAATGGTTGGCGGCGTAACCCCGGGTAAAGGCGGCACCAAGCACCTTGACCTGCCGGTCTTCAACACCGTTGACGAAGCGGTCCATGTGACCGGTGCCAATGCATCGGTGATCTATGTTCCGCCGCCCTTCGCGGCTGATGCCATCCTTGAAGCCATCGACGCCAAGGTCGAACTGGCTGTCTGCATCACCGAAGGCATTCCGGTTGCCGACATGGTTCGCGTCAAGCGCGCCCTTTCGGGTTCGAAAACCCGTCTGATCGGTCCGAACTGCCCGGGCGTCATCACGCCTGACGAATGCAAGATCGGCATCATGCCGGGCCACATTCACCGTCGCGGCAAGATCGGTATCGTTTCCCGTTCCGGTACGCTGACCTACGAAGCAGTCGCACAGACCACCGCCGCAGGGCTGGGTCAGTCGACCTGTATCGGTATCGGTGGTGACCCGGTCAACGGCACCAACTTCATCGATTGCCTCGACCTGTTCCTGAAGGATCCGGAAACCGAAGGCATCATCATGATCGGTGAGATCGGTGGTTCTGCCGAAGAAGAAGCATGTGAATTCCTGCAGGCTTCCAAAGTCAAAAAACCGGTTGCCGGCTTTATTGCTGGTGTAACCGCGCCTCCGGGTAAACGCATGGGCCATGCCGGTGCGATCATCTCCGGCGGTAAGGGCACTGCGGATGCGAAAATGGAAGCAATGCGCAGCGCTGGTATTCTTGTTGCCGATTCCCCGGCAAGCCTTGGCTCGACCATGCTCAAGGCTTTGAAAGGGTAATCAGGGTAGTCAGAGGAAAGGCAGGGGGAGGCGTGGTCTCTTTCGGGACCATGCCTTCCAAGACCACAAATGAAACCTCAAGATATCGACACGATTCTGAACGAGTCGAACGCAACTTATATCGCTGAACTTTATGCCCGGTATCAGAACAACCCGTCTGCGGTTGATCAGAGCTGGGCTGAGTTTTTTGACGGGTTGCAGGACGACGCTTCCGATCTCCTTGCCGAAATGCAGGGACCCAGCTGGCAGCCGCGGGAAACCAAGGTTGTTGGCGGTATGGAAGGTTACGACGTCTCCCAGGGTCACGCCGAACGTCCCGCCAATGGCGGTTACGCACCGGCGGCTCATGCGGCACCACAGGGTGCGCCGGTCAGTTCCGACGCCATCCGTGCCGCGGCACATGATTCCATTCGCGCCCTGATGCTGATCCGCTCCTATCGCGTGCGTGGCCATCTCGAAGCGAACCTTGATCCGCTGGGCCTTGCCCCGCGTGATCCGCATCCGGAACTTGATCCGAAAACCTATGGCTTCACCGAGGCCGACATGGATCGCCCGATCCATATCGCCAACGTTCTTGGCCTTGAAACTGCTACCATTCGTCAGATCGTATCGCTGGCCCGCAAAACCTATTGCGGCTCGATCGGTATCGAATTCATGCATATTCAGGAACCTGAACAGAAGTCATGGATTCAGCAGCGCATCGAAAGCATCGGCAACCAGACGCAGTTCACTGCGCGCGGCAAGGAAGCCATCCTTGAGCGCCTGGTCGAAGCCGAAGGTTTCGAAAACTACCTGCACACCAAATATGTCGGCACCAAGCGTTTCGGTATTGATGGTGGCGAAGCCCTGATGCCGGCTCTCGAACAGATCCTCAAACGCGGCAGCCAGCTTGGCATCCGCGAGGTCGTGTTCGGCATGCCGCACCGTGGCCGTCTGAACGTTCTGGCAAACGTCCTGAACAAACCGTTCCAGGCGATCTTCTCGGAATTCATGGGCAACCCGTCCAAGCCGGACGACGTGATGGGCTCGGGTGACGTTAAATATCACCTTGGCACCTCGGCCGACCGTGAATTTGACGGCAACGTTGTTCACCTGTCGCTGACCGCGAACCCGTCCCACCTCGAAGCGGTCAACACCGTCGTTCTGGGTAAGGTCCGCGCCAAACAGGCACAGCGCAAGGACACCAACCGCGAACAGGTCATGGGTATCCTCCTTCACGGGGATGCGGCCTTTGCCGGTCAGGGTCTTGTTGCTGAAACCTTCGATCTGTCGCACCTCAAAGGCTATCGTACCGGCGGTACGATCCACTTTGTCGTCAACAACCAGATCGGTTTCACCACCAAACCGTCCGATAGCCGTTCCTCGCCTTACTGCTCGGATATTGCCAAGGTCGTTCAGGCGCCGATCATCCATGTCAATGGTGACGACCCCGAAGCCGTGGTTCACGCCGCACGCATCGCGACCGAATTCCGTCAGGAATTCAAACAGGACGTCGTCATCGACATGTTCTGCTATCGCCGCTTTGGTCACAATGAAAGCGACGAACCGGCCTTCACCCAGCCAAAGATGTATGACGTGATCGGCAAACACCCGACCACCAAGGACATCTATGCGCAGAAACTGGTCAAGGAAGGTCTTCTGACCGAAGAACGCGTCAAGGAACTGGATCAGAAATTCCAGAGCTACCTTGACGACGAATTCAAGGCGTCCGAAGCCTACCGCCCGAACAAGGCAGACTGGCTCGAAGGCAAATGGTCGGGCCTTGCATCCTCGCACGGCGAAGATGCGGACTGGACCGGTCAGACCGGTGTGGATAATGACTTGTTGCAGGAAGTTGGCCGGGCTCTTTCGACCCCGCCCAGCGACTATGACATCAACAAGAAAATCCTGCGCCAGCTCAAGGCCAAGGCCAAGATGTTCGAAACCGGCGAAGGCATTGACTGGGCAACCGGCGAGGCTCTCGCATTCGGCACTCTGATGTGCGAAGGCACTCCGGTGCGTCTGTCCGGTCAGGATTGCCAGCGCGGCACCTTCTCGCAGCGTCACGCAAAACTGGTCGATCAGACCACCGAGGCAAAATACACCCCGCTCAACAACATCCGTACCGGCCAGGCCGAGCTTGAAGTCCTCAACTCGCCCCTGTCCGAAGCCGGTGTTCTGGGCTTCGAATACGGCATCACCCTTGCCGAACCGCATTCGCTGGTTCTGTGGGAAGCCCAGTTCGGTGATTTTGCCAACGGTGCACAGGTCATCATCGACCAGTTCATCAGCTCCGGCGAAGCCAAATGGCTGCGTATGTCGGGTCTGGTGATGCTGCTGCCGCACGGTTACGAAGGTCAGGGTCCGGAACACAGTTCCGCCCGTCTGGAACGGTATCTGCAGCTTTGTGGTGAAAACAACATGCAGGTGGCCAACGTCACGACCCCTGCAAACTATTACCACATCCTGCGCCGCCAGATCCGCCGCTCGTTCCGTAAGCCGCTGGTTCTGATGACGCCGAAATCGCTTCTGCGCCACAAGCAGGCGGTATCCAGCCTGTCCGAATTCGGACCGGGTACCACCTTCAAGTCGGTGATCAGCGAAACCGCCAAACTGACCGATGCCAAAAAGGTCAAACGCGTCGTCCTGTCTGCGGGCAAGGTCTATTACGATCTGCTGGCAGAACGTGAAAACCGCGGGATCGACAATGTTGCCCTGGTGCGCGTCGAACAGCTTTATCCGTGGCCGGCCAAGGAACTGGCAGAAGAACTTGCCAAATATCCGAATGCCGACGTGGTCTGGTGTCAGGAAGAACCCGAAAACATGGGTTCGTGGTACTTCGTCGATCGTCGTATCGAAGGCGTGCTGTCCGAGATCAAACACAAGGCTGGTCGCCCGATCTATGTCGGTCGCAAGGCTGCCGCGTCCCCGGCAACGGGCTTGCTCAAGGCTCACCTGCGCGAACAGGCCGAACTGGTCGATGCCGCGCTGAGCGTAAAATAACTTTACCGGACGGGCGGGAAACCGCCCGTCCGACCCGCACATTCAGAATTCATTCGTATTCGGGCAGGCCCAAACTGTCTGATAGAAAAAACGGTCGAGGAAAAAATGGCGACTGAAGTTAAAGTTCCCACGCTGGGCGAGTCTGTTACCGAAGCAACAATTGCGAAATGGTACAAAAAAGTCGGTGATGCGGTTGCAGCCGATGAACCGATTGTCGAACTTGAAACCGACAAGGTCACCGTCGAAGTCAACGCACCGGTCGCTGGTGCGATTGTCGAACTGGTTGCCGGCGAAGGTGACGAAGTCGAAGTCGGCGCCCTGATCGCCATGATCAAGGAAGGTGCCGAAGGCGCTGCTCCGGCCAAGGAAGAAAAAGCCGAAGCCAAGGAAGAGCCAAAGAAAGAAGAGCCGAAAAAAGAAGAAGCCAAACCGGCTGCTGCCCCGGCAGCAAGCGCACCGGCGGCTTCGACCTCGGCCAATACCGATCATCCGCTGCCGCCTGCCGTTCGCAAACTGGTCGAAGACAAAAATCTCGATCCGTCGAAAATTCCGGCAACCGGCAAAGACGGCCGCCTGACCAAGGGCGACGTTCTGAACTTCCTCGAAGGTGGTGGATCGGCTCCGCGCGCGGCGGCTGCTGCACCGGCAGCACCTGCTGCTCCGAAGCCGGAACGCGAACTGCGCGAAGGCGAAGAACGCGTCAAGATGTCCAAGCTGCGCCAGACCATCGCGCGCCGCCTGAAAGAAGCCCAGAACACCGCGGCCATGCTGACCACTTATAACGAAGTGGACATGACCAACCTTCTGGCTTGCCGTAACCAGTACAAGGACGGCTTTGAAAAGAAACACGGCGTGAAGCTCGGCTTCATGTCCTTCTTCATCAAGGCCTGCACCACCGCGCTTAACGAATGGCCGGCGGTCAATGCCGAGATTGATGGCAACAGCTTCATCTACAAGAACTACTGCGATATCGGCGTTGCCGTTGGCACCCCGCAGGGTCTGGTTGTTCCGGTCATCCGTTCGGCTGAAAAGAAAACCTTCGCCGACCTCGAAAGCACCATTGTCGATTTCGGCAAACGTGCGCGTGACGGCAAACTGGGCATGGATGAAATGACCGGCGGCTCGTTCACCATTTCGAATGGTGGCGTGTTTGGCTCCCTTCTGTCCTCCCCGATCCTGAATGCGCCGCAGTCCGGTATCCTCGGCATGCACAAAACCCAGATGCGCCCGGTCGCGATCGACGGCAAGGTCGAAATCCGTCCGATGATGTATCTGGCACTGTCCTATGACCACCGTATCATTGACGGCCGCGAAGCCGTTTCCTTCCTGGTACGCGTCAAGGAATGCATCGAGAACCCGGAACGCATCCTGCTCGACATCTGATCAGACAAAAGGATCAAAGAACTCATGAGTGAGAACTACGACGTTGTCGTGATCGGTGGCGGTCCTGGCGGTTACGTTTGCGCCATCCGCGCCGCACAGCTTGGTCTCAAGGTTGCCTGCGTTGAAAAACGCGGCACCCTTGGCGGTACCTGCCTCAATGTAGGCTGCATCCCGTCCAA
Organism: Thalassospira lucentensis; assembly: GCF_032921865.1. Lineage (NCBI taxonomy): Bacteria > Pseudomonadati > Pseudomonadota > Alphaproteobacteria > Rhodospirillales > Thalassospiraceae > Thalassospira > Thalassospira lucentensis. The sequence goes on along the minus strand of NZ_CP136684.1, from coordinate 1,963,005 downwards.
GGCCCTGCTTCATTCGTCCCACCTCTTCGAAGAGGCGACCGAGCATTTCGATACCCACGGCATCGAAGTCTCCAAGCCGAAGGTCAATCTCGAAAAGATGATGGCCCGCAAGGACAAGGTCGTTGACAGCAACGTCAAGGGCATTGAATTCCTGTTCAAGAAGAACAAGGTCACCTATGTCAAGGGTGCCGGCGAAATCACCTCGCCGACCATGGTCAAGGTTGCCCTTCTGGATGGCGGCGAAGAAACCATCAACGCCAAGAACATCGTGATCGCCACGGGTTCGGAAGTCACCCCGCTGCCGGGTGTCGAAATTGACGAGAAAAACATCGTCTCCTCGACCGGCGCACTGGTTCTTCCGAAAGTGCCGAAAAAGATGGTCGTCATTGGCGCAGGCGTGATCGGTCTCGAACTCGGTTCGGTCTGGCGTCGGCTTGGTTCCGAAGTCACCGTGATCGAATATCTCGACCGTATCCTGCCGGGCATGGATGGCGAACTGGTAAAACAGACCCAGCGCATCTTCGCCAAACAGGGCCTCGACTTCAAACTGGGCCACAAGGTCACCGGTGCGAAATCGGGCAAGTCTGGCGTGACCCTTACGGTTGAACCGTCCAAGGGCGGCGATGCCGAGGAAATCAAGGCTGACGTCGTTCTGGTCGCCATTGGTCGCCGTCCGTTTGTCACCGGCCTTGGCCTTGACAAGGCAGGCGTCGAACTTGACGAACGCGGTCGGGTTAAAACCGACGAACACTTCCAGACCAACGTGCAGGGCATCTTTGCGATTGGCGATGCGATTGCCGGTCCGATGCTCGCCCACAAGGCCGAGGAAGACGGTGTCGCCCTTGCTGAAATGCTCGCAGGCGAAGAAGGCCATGTCGATTACGGCAAGGTCCCGGGTGTTGTTTACACCTGGCCGGAAGTTGCCGCTGTCGGCAAGACCGAAGAACAGCTGAAGGAAGAAGGCGCAGACTACAAAGTCGGCAAATTCCCCTTCACCGCCAACGGTCGTGCCAAGGCAATGGAAAGCACCGAGGGCTTTGTGAAGATCATCGAAGACAATAAAACGCACCGTGTCGTCGGCGCGCATATTGTCGGCCCGGCTGCGGGCGATCTGATTGCCGAGGTTGTGCTTGCGATGGAATACGGCGCCTCTGCCGAAGACATCGCCCGCACCTGTCACGCCCACCCGGCCCTTGGCGAATCCGTCAAGGAAGCCGCCCTGGACGCCGACAAACGCGCGATCCACATGTAATACGATCCGGGGCAACCCGATCCGTGAAACGGCCGCTCCAATGGGGCGGCCGTTTTTTTGTGCGGTTTACTCCCCACCGTCATTCCCGCGAAGGCGGGAATCCAGGCAGACGCCCGGCAGCACCGACCGCCGGGAGACGCGCCCCTATCAGATCCCGAAACACCCAACCCGCCGAAACATGGACACCCGCCTTCGCGGGTGTGACGAAAAATGGTTTCTGCGGCCCCGCCCATCAGGCTCTGGTTTGACTTGCGCTCCTCTGACGGACTGACCCAGCCGGTCTTGGCCTTGCCCCGCCTCGGGTCTACCATGCCTCGTTTCGTCGCTGCCCCATTCGGCCCTGCCGTGCTCCGCCACTGCCTTACGCTGCCTCCGGCATGCAAAACAGCCCCAAGGGTGACATCGGACAGGCTCCTGCCCCGGACACCGGACCAAAGCCCGGATCGAAAACGACCCGCCAACGGCAACGCCCCAGCCCAACACCGAACCGACGCCGACCTCCCCTCCAAGACGCAATACGCCCCCAAGATCCAAGCGAAAATCCAAGCCAAGTTCTACGCCGGACGATGCCCACTGGTGCCGCTGGCCTCACTGCCCCCGACCGGGCTGTGCGATTGCTGCGTGCCCACCGATAGCGACGGGGCTCCGCCGACCGTTCTTGCTGCCACTCTCGCCAGATGGTACGGCCAGAACGGAACGGTCCCGTGTTGACCCACGCTCCGATCCCGGCACTGGCGTGATGACATCGCAGCCCCAACCACCCCTGCTCCGCTGCTGACCACTCGATCCGCATCCGGCCCCGCAAATCTTCCCGCGCCCTTCCCGGCAGGCGCACCTCTCCCGTTCTGCCTTTCCACTTCGTCAAACTTTACGCCGTCCGTTTCCGGGCCGTTTCAAAGCCCGGACGCACTCCTGCCGTATTGACTTTCCCCACACGGATCTTCCGCGCATGGCGGTGACTACCTTCCGCCATGCGCGTCAACATCGTCGCTTTTTCATCACTTCATCCCCTGCTTTTGACAAACAATCTGACCCCGGAAACGCAAAAACCCGCCAAAGCGCATCACGCTTGGCGGGTTCTGTCTCCGGACCCATTTGTCCTGTTGACTTTATCTTTATGCCACAAACAAAAGAACAAATCAAGAACATTTTTCAAAAATCTTCGATCTCCGTTTCCGGCAAAAATTCTCGTTTATTCTCAATAAATTATGCCATCATATTGCGGTATGAAGGACCGGTCCGCTAAGATCATCCGCCGGGATTGCCCGGATCAAGACGCAGGAGAAACCACCCATGACGCTTTCGATCGGACTTGTCGCCCACGACCGTCGCAAACGCGAAATGGCCGATTGGCTGGAAACCCACAAATCCCAGTTTTCAGGCACCCGGATTTTTGCCACCGGCACCACCGGCCGTGTGCTTCAGGAACGGTTTCCCGATCTTGATATCGTGGCGCTTAAAAGCGGCCCGTTTGGCGGTGATCAGCAACTTGGCTCAATGATTGCGCATGGCGAATTGCAGGCGATGTTTTTCTTCACCGACCCGATGACGCCCCAGCCCCACGATGTCGATGTTCGGGCCCTGATCCGGCTGGCCAACATGTATGAAGTGCCGATTGCATGTAACCGCAGCACCGCCGACCTTCTGATCAGCAACCCGAAATTCGAGGAAATCTGCGAACAATATCGCGGCCATTCCCCCGAACAGGTTTTTGCCGAATACCAGAACCGCAAGGTTTAGTGATTTACGCGCAGTTCAGTAAACCATCTTCCTGCAAACGACCGTACGCCAGACGTATTGTTTCATCGCTGAAGATGTTTCTTTTGTTCTCGTTCCAGCTGTTCATCTCTTTGATTACCATCTCAAGCGGATAGCAATTCTCATGATGTGCCAACCAATGAACCGAAGATAGAAGCTCCAGACCGTAAGGGCTCTCATAGCCCTGCACCAATTTACCTAAACGATCAATAATACGATCTGCTGCATCGCTGGAATTCAGATACTCATCTGCAGCAGCATATCCGCCTGGCGTTACATGTGCCTGTCTATCGCCAGTTTGAAAACCGGCAATCATCTTATGATACTCAAGCGCGACAAAAGCCTTCTTCAAAGATTCTGAGTAAGGTCCGTGGAAATCCCGTGAGAACTTCAGATTGAAATTCACACCAAAAGCCTGCAAAAAATAAACTATTTTTTGCAGCGAAATTCGATCAAATGATCCGTCAAAATAGCGCTCCAAGTCACCCAGACTTTTAAGAAGCACTGCCCGCTCAAATGTCATCGCAAACTTGGAGTGACTATACTCCGGTTCATCAACCGCTTCTTTTGGATAAAACACCCGAACGTCAACATTTGAGAGATTTTCGAGCTTTTCAATGATTAACGGTTTTACATCAGACCAATCCAGCCCACCGTTTCCACATCCCAGCGGCGGAATCGCGATAGATTTGATACCATAATTCTCAATCGCCTCTACGAGAGCATCCAAACCGCTCTCGACATAATCCAACTTGGATTTAGCTCTCCAATGATCTTTCGTCGGAAAGTTGACCAAAAACCTAGGGCCATCTGTCGGCAAAAGTTGCTTTGTATCATAAACAAAAACTTTGCCGGGCCTTAGACCATTTGAAGAACATATTTTTTTGTATTCTTTATAGTTGTCCGGCCAACGCTTTTTAAATTCAAGAGCGACACCTTTCCCCATCACCCCGACGCAGTTGACCGTATTCACGAGAGCATCCACCGCCTCGGAAAACATGTCGCCTTTTTTGAATGAGAGGGTCATTGGTAGTAGCATCCGGGTTTTACGTATATCGGGATATCCCAATCCGAGACATCCATCATGTGCTTGAGCTTATCTCTCATCGTCTCTGATTTGACAATCAAGCAATCTATTAGGCCAAGCGGGACTGCGGAACGAACCAGGAATTCAGCCATGCGCTTTTGGCTTCGAGTCATACGTTTTGGTGGATCGTCCATGCTTTTGAAGTATTGGCAAACACCATTGTACCCAAGCTCTTCGATTCTACCCTTGTAAGGATATTCGTCAAACATATCCCAATGAACATGTTCTTCCAAAGAATCCAAATCACCACATAGAATTGGCAATGGAGCATTTGAGTTTAAGGCGAAGTCGCTGAAACAGAAATCTAGCCCGCTATCACGGAAATTTTCAACCTTTGCAACCAGAAATACTCTATCCTCTTCGCAAGCAGGTCCTAAATTATCGCCTTCGGGGGACATCAAATCTACGTTCCCCCTAAAAATTGTAAAAGTGAATGATGTAATTGGAGAAAAATAGAATGGTACATAATCATTAACAACGCCACCATCAGGCATCTGGAACAGCGGACTCCCTCTTCGGTCAACTATGCTCTGATAGGAAGCTTGATGACACAGCTGAGGATGCTCATGATTTTTTGAGCGCACCTCTCCGTCAACCAAAAATACTTCAATATCTTTGTAATACACTTGGCGAAAAATAAATCTGTCCGGCAAATTAGCCCCCAGCGCTTCAGCAAAAAATGGCATAACATCGACACTTGCAATTACATTATCAAGCAACCCAGCAAAGCCAACCATAGCAATTTCTAGGTCATTCTCTATATGAATCTCGCCTATGACCTGATCGCCGCCATCTTTCCGATCTTCGCCGCCATTCTGGTCGGGGCGGCACTCAAACGGTATCTGATCACCGGTTCTGACATCTGGGCCGGGATTGATCGGCTGACCTATTATCTGCTGCTGCCATCGCTTCTGATGGTGGAAATTTACCGTGCCGATTTCAGTTCCGGGCATGCCGGCACCGCCGTCATGGTGACACTCGGCGCGACCCTTTTCCTTGCGGCGGCACTCCTGCTGTTGCGGCCGCTGATCACCAGCAACACACCGCTCTTTACCTCGATCTTTCAGGGATCGGTTCGCTATAACAGCTATGTGCTGCTTGCCGTTGCCGATGCGCTTTATGGCAGCGAAGGTCTGGCACTGGCGATTGTCTTTGTCGCGGTGATGGTGATTGCGACCAACATGCTGGGCGTTGTGGTGCTGAATGCCTTTGCGGGCGGCAAGGGCAGCTTTAAACGCATCATGATCGGGCTTGCGCAAAACCCGATCATCATCGCCGCCGGGGCCGGTGCGGTTCTGAATATCAGCAACATTCACGTACCGCTGCCGATTGAAAATACCGCAGCCCTTTTCAAAACCGCCGCCCTGCCGCTCAGCCTGCTGTCGGTCGGGGCCGGACTGCGTTTTATCCTGAGCAAACAGGCATTTGGTGCCATCGCGCTTTCAACCACGATCAAGCTTGCGATCCTGCCGGTCATCACCGGCATTGCGCTGCATCTGGCCGGGGTGGAGGGCATGGTGCTCGCCATGGGGGTGCTTTATGCCGGTATGCCGTGCGCGGGGAACGCCTATATCCTCGCCCGGCAGCTTAATGGCGATCCGGAGGCCATGGCCTCAATCATCACCCTCGAAACTCTCCTGTCCGCCTTCAGCATCGCTGCCATCGCCGCCATACTGAGCATCAACTGACGCCGCATGCGGGGCATAGTCGCCCGCATACCCGCATGCCGAAAGCCCCGGCCGCATCAGTTCTGGCGGCGGTGCATCGACCACCACCGGCTCCCGGTCGGCATGGAACGGCACGATGATCTGGCGTGACAGCAGCATCAGGGTCGGCGGCTGCCCGAACAGGGGCGGTTCATCCCCCCGGCCATAAAACGGATCGCCCAGAACCGGATGACCGATATGGTCCAGATGCACACGAAGCTGGTGCGTGCGGCCCGTATGGGGTGTCAAGGCAAGCCAGGTGATATCATTGCCCGCTTCGTCCTTGCCGCGCCCCAGCACCTGATATTCGGTCTTTGATGGTTGCCCGTCTTCATGGACCAGCATCCGCCAGCCGCTTTCATCATTGGTCTTGCCAATCGGCGCGTCGATAAAGCCGTGATCATCGGCAACCGCACCACGCACCACCGCCCAATAGGTTTTGCCGATCAGTTTTTCGGTAAACAGGCGGGTGATCTTTTTCGATGATTTCGGATGCCGGCACAGCAACAGGCACCCCGCCGTATCACGATCAAGCCGGTGCGCCAGGGTCGGTTCAGGCTGAATGCCGAATTTAAGGTCGGGCAGATACGCATCGACATGAAAATAGGTTTTCGGCCCGCCATGCGACGCCAATCCCGGCGGCTTGTTCAGAACGATGACATTTGAATCGCGATGCAGAACGCTTGCGATCAGATCTTCGGCAATCGGATGGGGCATGGTCGGCCTTTCATTGTTGGCCCTGCTTTACCGCAAAGCCACACATGCTGCAATCGCGCAGCAACCGGCCCCACCCCCAAACCTGATCCAGACGGCAATCATCTGCGTAAGGAAACACAGAATTCATTCTTCGCAATCCGGCTTTGACGCGCTTTGTTCGCCGGGGCCAAAAGCAGGGTACGTCATCACATGCCACGCCCGAAACCTTTTAAATATCTGCTTGCCATCCTTGCCATTCTGGCGGCCCAGAATGCCGGTTCGGCCTTCGCGCAGAACGGCGAATTATCGGCCCTTACCCCCGCACAATCCGATGGCCTTGACCGCAGTGCGGCCTGCCGAAACTTCGATCCGATTGCGCGTTACGGCAATGAACTGGTGTTTCAGATCCGCCGCAACGATGCCCCGGTCGGGCAACATATCGTGCGTTTCAATCGCGGCCAGGATGGCCTTCAGGTCGTCGCCCAAAGCAATATCGATATCTCGTTTCTGGGCTTCAATGCCTATAGCTTCCGCTACCGATCCGAAAGCATCTGGCAGGATGGTCAATTATCAACGCTATCGGTCAAGGTCGATGACGACGGTGATCAGACCAGCATTTCGGCACGGCGCGAAAACGATCAGCTTGTCGTTGATGGCCCCGATGGGCAGAAGTCCCTGCCGCCCGGAATTTTCCCCACCGATCACTGGCATTGCGGCGTTCTCCAAACCGATCAGGTCCTCAATACGCTGACCGGCAATCCCAACGCGGTCACCATATCCCAGACGGGGGGCGAACGTCTGGCTGTTGGCAACGGCATGATCAACGCCACCCACTTCACCTATGACGGCGAGCTTCAAACCAATGCATGGTACGATGCCGATGGTCGCTGGGTCGGATTGCGCTTCAAGGCGCGGGATGGCTCGGAAATCACCTATCGCTGCACAAGTTGCCAGACCGACAATGCCCAAAAGGACCATCGCGGATGACCAAACATTTCAAAACGGTCTGGATCGTCGGCGCATCCGCCGGGATCGGGGCGGCACTTGTTGCAAAATTCGCCAAATCCGACGCGGATGGAAACACGACGATTATCGCATCGGCCCGTTCCGCCGATGCCCTTTCCGATCTGGCTGCATCGTCTAAAAACATCCATGCCGTGCCGCTTGATGTGACCAAGCCCGACGCGGTTCGCGATGCGATGGCCCTGATCGAGGACCGGTTTGGCCTGCCTGATCTGGTCGTTCTGGCCGCCGGAATTTATTCCCCGATGCCGGTCGATGATTTTTCGGCCAAAACCATCCGCGATCATTTCGATGTCAATTATTTCGGCACGGTCAATTGTCTTGAAATCCTGATCCCGAAAATGCGCCAACGCGGTTCGGGCGAGATCGCGGTTGTCGCCTCGGTCGCCGGTTATCGCGGCCTGCCAAAGGCCGGGGCCTATGGCCCGACCAAGGCCGCCCTGATCAATCTATGCGAAACCCTGCGCGGCGAACTGGGGGAAACCGGTGTCTGCCTTCGGGTGATCAATCCGGGCTTTGTCAAAACCCGGCTGACCGACAAAAACGATTTCGACATGCCCTATCTGCAAACACCGGAACAGGCCGCGGGCTTTGTTTATCGCGGCCTGACGCGCGGCAACGGATTTGAAATCGCCTTTCCGCCGCCCTTTGTCCGGCAGCTAAAGCTTGCCCGCATTCTGCCCTATGGGCTTTATTTCAAACTGATCCGCAAAGTGATGGGAAAATCCGATGGATGATGTGCAATCAGGCAAACTTGAAACGCTGAAAGCCTATGGCGATTACTTTGCCAATCTGGGTCCGGAAACGGTTGAACACCTGCATCATCACGTCACACCCGATTACAGCTTTACCGATCCGTTCAACACTATCAACGGCCCGGATCGGGTCTGTGCCTATCTCGACAAGATGTTTCGCGATACCGAAAATCCGCAATTCATCGTCACCCATCACGCGGTTGATAACGATCTCGGTTTTCTGCGCTGGCGCTTTACGGCCAGGATTTCGGTTCTGGGGAATTGGGATGTCACCGGCATGTCGGCGGTAACGTTTTCCGATGACGGCACGCGCATTTCATCCCATGTCGATCACTGGGATTCCGGCATGGCCTTTTACGCGCGCATTCCGGTGCTGGGCTGGTTTATTCGGCGGCTCGCAGCACGGATGGCTGTTTCGTAAAGAACAGGGTGACTTCACCGATCTCGAACCCCCATTTGCGCACGCGTGCCCGGTTCACAAGAACCCCGTCGCCCTGCAAAAACATCCAGTCATCGAAACTGACCCGCCAGCTACCGTCACCGACCTTCAGGTCCATTTCATAGCTCCAGTTCAGTGCATTGCCATACTGCACGCCCGCGGCCGTGCCGATGATGTCATCGGCCTCCCCGCTCAGGCTATGCTCACCGGTCTTGCGGATTATCCATACACGGCGGTCCTGTTCACCATCGTCATACAGAAAATCTTCTTCCAGCGTCAGAACGCCATCATTGATGGTCCCGGTGATATCGACCGTGAACTGACGACGCAGCTTTCCGAACCGGTCCTCAAAAATTCCCCAGGCCCGACTATTGCCTTCGAAGTATTCAAATACATCGAAGCGGGGCTCTTTTTGCGCAAAATCCTGCGGTTTCATTGACCCACACCCGGTAAGTATCAAAACCATCACAAGCGCCGTAATAGATCGCAGCATCAGCTTTCTCCCGCAAAGGATACAAGGATCAGAAGGTGCGGCGAGCCAGACGCCGACGAATGGCAACCTGATGCACACGATCCAATGGAAAACGCCACATCATCCCGATTGCTCCTGCTTTCAATACGATGGGCAGCACCGCATAGATCATGACAAGTGCGATCAAAGCCGCGGAATTTTCAGTGCCCCCATCGGTAAGGCCAAAAGCCCCCAAAATCGGCAGGGCAATCCCCGCCGCCAACGCCATCGCAAGCTTGTTGGTCATGTTCCAAAGCGCAAACAGAACCCCGGTCCGGCTGGCATGAAACCGGTACCGGTCCCAGTCATCGACATCGGCCTGAATGGCCGGTGGTAGCGCCAAGTCCGCCCCCAATGCCGCACCGGTAACCACACAGATCACCGCAAACCCGATCCAGTCGCCGGTCGACAGAAACGGCACAAACGCAAACGCCGAAACCGCCATGATCATCGCCATGCACCAGACGCGGTGTTTGCTGGTTCGCCCTGACAGCAGCACCCAAAGCGGAATGGCGGCGATGGCTGCAACAAAATACAAAAGGATCAGCCCGTTTTCGGCATCGGTATCAAGCCTCAGGTAATAGCGCACAAAAAGCGGGAAACAGACGGCGGGCAATCCACCGGCAAGGCCATTGATCATCCATGCCGCCAGAAGCCTGACAAACAGCCGGTTCTGACGCAGGCTGCGCAGTGACTGGCCAAACCGGATGCGAAGGGAAATCCCCGTCTGATCTGGGATATCACGCCGCCCGTTACGGGCCGCACTATCGGGGACCTTGATGATCATAAGGGTAACGAAAACCGCCCCGGCGATGATGGTCATGATCGCAAGGGACCGGATTTCATCGGCCCGGGATGCATTCATCATCACGACCGGGATCGCCCCGGCAATGACAATACCGATCAGCCCCGAACCCTCGCGCAAGGACGTGATCAATGTCCGTTCCCGGTAATCCCCCGAAAGGTCCGCCCCCCACGCCAGATAGGGCACCTGAAACAGCGTCCAGCCAAGGAAAAGGATGCTTGCCGACATGAAAAGATGCCAGCCACCCGGCTGATCGGGTGGCACAAAAAGCAGCCAGATCCCGATCCCGGCAATCACCGCCCCGAACCCGACCCAGATTTTGCGCCGTCCCGTATAATCCGAAAGCCATCCGGCCAGCGGATCGGTCAGCATGTCGATAATCCGCACCGCCAGAAGGATCGCCCCCGTAAGGGCAAGCCCAAGGCCAAGGTCATCGCCATAATAACTGGGCAAAAGGACATAGGCCGGAATCGTCGGCACCGCGGCTGCCATCGCTGGCAGCGCATAGTAAATGGCGGTTTTGCGGGCGCGATCAGGTTGCGGCATTTTCGGGATGTTCGATCACAAAGAACCCGACATTGATCGACCCTTCGTCAAACCCGGTTTCGCAATAGGACAGGTAATATTCCCACATCCGTTTGAAACGGATATCAAATCCCTGCTCGGCAATGCTGTCCCAGCCATGCTGGAAACGGCGCTGCCATTCGGCCAGTGTGCGGGCATAGGATTTGCCGAAAAATTCCGAATGCCGCAGCGAAAGACCAGCCTTGTCAATGGCCTTGCCCAGCGCCTCCGGCGAGGGCAGCAAACCACCTGGAAAGATATAGCGCTGGATAAAATCGGCACCCTTGCGGTAATCCTCGAACCGGTCATGATCGATGGTGATGATTTGCAAAACCGCCTTGCCGCCCGGCTTCAACCGCTTGCGGATCATATCGAAATAGATCGGCCAGTGTTCCTCGCCAACCGCCTCGAACATTTCAATCGAAACGATCTTGTCGAACTGCCCGTCCTGGTGACGATAATCGCGAAGCTCGATCTGGGTGCGATCCGAAAGGCCAAGTGTCAGTAGGCGATTGCGCGCAAAGGCATGCTGTTCACGCGAAAGCGTCAACCCCGTAACATGACAACGATGCTGGCCTGCCGCCATTTCGGCAAAACCGCCCCAGCCACACCCGACTTCCAGAACCCGTTCACCCGGCTGCAATGTCGCAAGGTCGCAAATCCGGCGGTATTTCGCATCCTGTGCGGCTTCAAGTGTCATGTCCTTGCGGCGATAAAGACCCGATGAATAGGTCATCCCCGGATCAAGCCATTCCTGATAGAACCGGTTCCCAAGGTCATAGTGATAGGCAATATTGCGTTTTGATCCTTCGACCGTATTGGCATTCCGAAGATGCCCGATCCGGGCAATCACGCGCGAAATCATGCCACCCGCCAGCCGGGCGCGAACGATATTTTCGTTCAGCATCGCCACCCGCATCACCTTGGTAAGGTCCGGGCTGCTCCAGGCCCCATCCATATAGGCCTCGGCAAAGGCAACATCGCCACCCGTGGCAAGCCTGCGGATCGCCTTCCAGTCATGGATATGCAAAACGGCCCGGATTTCGGTCTGTTCCTCGCCGGTAAACTGCAAGGTATCCCCGTCGGGCAAAACAATCGTCAGCCGGCCATAATGCAAATGCGCCAGAATGCGTTTCAGCATGATTTTCAGCACATTGCGACTTCCGGTCATTCCCCCAATAACGGGCAGGAACCGGTCACGAAACGGGCGAACAATGGTCGAAGAGGATCGATTGCGTTCCGGCATTTCCTGATTACCTTTTTGCGGCTTCGGCCGTCTGGCTATTGGCTGCGAACACGTAAGTCACATCATGTGCTGGCGGCTTTGGACGTTTATGGAACTTCATGCCTTTGCGCCACAGATGCAGCGCCTCGTAATGAATGCCCGCCACCACCTTAATCGTCATCAGCGGATAGCGAACAAAGGCCATAAACAGATTACGATCAGAAAGCGCGGTTCGATCACCGACAAAGGCCGCATTCAGAAATGCGCCGTCCCTGTCAGTTTCACGAATGGCCACCGCGACCTTTTCGTCTGGCATGCAAATGCGGAAATGATAGTCGGCCTGCATATCGATGAAGGGCGAAACGTAAAATCCCTTCGCACAGCTCTGGCGCAGCACGCCTTTTTCATCAATGGCATCCGGGCGGACCGGGATCAGATAACTGTGCCGATCCCCGAATGTATTGGACACCTCATATAGGACCGCCCCCACCGACCCATCGGCACGATGGCAGAAATAAACCGACAGCGGATTGAAAACGAAGCCCAGAATCCGCGGATAACACAGCAATTCGATCCGGTGCGCACAATCGCCCAGATCATGCTTTTTCAGGATATCTTCGATGCGTGTGCGGATATCCCCATGATCGCGGTCCGCATGATCACGGTCATGAAATGAAAACAGGTTGAACCGGTTGCGGCTAAACAGTTTCAGCGACCCGGCCAAGCCATCGATTTCATCAAGATCGAACAAAAAGGAAAACACCCGATAGCGCAATTTGTGATCGCGCGGGCGAAGGCGATGATGCATCACCGATCCTTCAAACAGGGCGGATGTCCATGTACCTGTCATTCGGCAGCTTCTTTTTGCGCGATATTGATCGGCCCCAGATGAATACGACCGCTTTCATTTTCAACGTTCCATGGCCGCCGGACATTGCCCAATGCTTCTGCCACCGCAAGGCCCGACTGAATGCCGTCTTCGTGGAAGCCATATCCAAAATAACTGCCGCAATACCAGATGTTATCCTGCCCCTGGATCGACCAAAGCCGTTTCTGGGCATCCATCGCCGCGGCATCAAAAACCGGGTGGTCATACAGGAAGGATCGAATGACACTGCCCTCGCGCGGCGGGCGTGCCGGGTTCAGGGTCACAAAAAGCGGCTGGCTTTCGTCAAGATGCTGCAACCGGTTCATCCAGTAAGTCACACAGACTTTCTGTTCCCCGTCATGCTCCTCGGCAAGGTAGTTCCAGCTTGACCAGACCTTGCGCGTCCGGGGCATCAGGCTGTCATCATCATGCAGGATCGCCAGATTGCGTTCATACTGAAACGCTGACAAAAGATCGCGCACCGCGGGCGCCGGATTGGCCTGAAGAGCAAGCGCCTGATCACCATGACAGGCCAGAACAACGTGATCGTAGTCCGTCCGCTCGCCGTAACGGTTTTCGATGAATACGCCCCCCTTGCCATTCGGTCCGACCTGGGCAATGGCGCTATCAAGGATCACGCCACCGGAAATATCCTTGATGATCTTGCCGACATACTGGCGCGATCCGCCAACAACGGTGCGCCATTGCGGCCGATCCTTGATCTGCAAAAGCCCATGGTTCTGACAGAACCGGACAAACGCCGCCAACGGATACTCCATCATCGTATCAACGGGGGTGGACCAGATCGCGGCCCCCATCGGCAACAGATGATCATTGATAAAGGATTTCGAATAACGATTGGCCGTCAGATAATCACCAAGGCTCTGCGTTTCCGCCTGCCCGGTTTCAAGCGCAAGCGGCGCTTCACGATAAAACCGCAGGATATCACGCACCATCCGCCAGAAGCGCGGGCGGAAAATATTGCGTTTCTGCGCGATCAATGATGCCAGATCAGATCCGCCATATTCCAGCCCACCCCTATCCATCGACGCGGCAAAGGACATATCGGTCGCAGCTGTTGCAACGCCAAGATGATCAAACAGGGCGCAAAGATTGGGGTAACAACGGGTGTTATAGACAATGAAACCGGTATCAACCGGTGTTTGCCCCGCATCCACGGTATTGGAATGCCCGCCGGGACGGTCATCCTTTTCATAAAGCGTGACAGTGTGGGACTGGCTGAGCAACCAGGCCGCCGACAGGCCGGAAATACCCGAACCAACAACAGCTATATTGAGTTTCCCCGATGATCGAAGCGTCATATGTGCCGCGCCTGCTTGCAGTGTTATTGTTTGAACTACATATGATTACGCATGACAGCAAGTTGCGGATCACTGCATAACAACGAATGCTGATAATTGTAAGTAATTGGCAGAAAACGTACAAATTCGTTTGATCCAAAATTTTCCGGCCGACGTATGATGATCCATGAACACCATCATGACGCGGCCCCGAAGGGGACCAGAAACGAAAATGAGCGGCACGACAAGAACAAGGCCCGGACCGGCTGACCCCGCCGAGGCCAAGCGATGTGCCAGCTGGATTGTTGCGGTTGCGGCGACGCAGGACCGTGAGGCATTTGCACAGCTGTTTGCCCATTTTGCCCCCCGCGTCAAAGCCTACATGTTCCGGTTTGGCGGCAATTCCGAAAATGCCGAAGAACTCGCACAGGAAGCCATGATGCAGGTCTGGCGCAAGGCGCATCTGTTTGATCCGCAAAAGGCCGCCGCCAGTACATGGATTTTTACAATCGCCCGAAACCTTCGTATCGATCGTTTCCGGCAACGCAAACATATCGAGGTGGATGATTCCGATCCGACGCTGGTTATTGATGATAGCCCGCTTGCCGACGAAATCGTCGACCGGGATGAACATGCCGTTCTCGTCAAATCCGCGATGGAAGAATTGCCCGCCGATCAGAAAGTGGTTGTTGAATTGTCGTTTTTTGAAGATCTCTCGCACAGCGAAATTGCCGAACAGCTTGATATTCCGCTGGGCACCGTCAAATCGCGGTTGCGATTGGCCTTAACCAAACTTCGTGGTGGATTGGAGGGTGTAGCATGAATATCAAACACCACCCGACAGACCAGACATTGATGGATTACGCCAGTGGCAAGCTGTCGCAGGCGATGGAACTGCTCGTGGCAACGCATATGACACTGTGCCCGAAATGCCGTGAAAAGGTCGCGGAATTCGAGGCCCTTGGTGGTGCGGCGCTGGAAACGGCAAATGTCATGTCGATGGATGCCCATGCGCTTGACCATGTCATGGCCATGATCGAACGCGAAACCGCCAACGAAAATGTCGTCTTCCGCGAAATGCCGTCCACCCGGCGCGTCGCCGTCGGGGAAAGCATCACCGGGTCTGCCATTCCGTCCGTCCCGCGCCCGTTGGCCGATCTTTTGCCTGATAATGTTCTTTCCCTCGAAGACATTCCGTGGAAGTCGCTGGCACCGGGTGTGAAGCATTACCAGCTTAAATCTATCGAAAGCAAAGGCACCGTGCGTTTGATGAAAATCGCACCGGGCGTCTCGATCCCTGATCACGGGCATCACGGACATGAAATGACCCTGTTGCTTAAAGGGTCCTATATCGATGAAATCGGCCGGTTCCGTGCAGGTGACGTCGCCGATCTTGGCAACGATGTCGATCATCAGCCGATTGCCGACACCGCCGAGGAATGCATCTGTCTGATTGCCACCGATGCCCCGATGAAGTTCAACCGTCTGCTGCCCAAACTGTTGCAGCCCTTCATCGGCATATAAGTCAAACTGCGTCCCAACGCAGAAAGGCCGCGGACACACCGATGTCCGCGGCCTTTTAATTTGAATCCTGCGCCGTCTCGCCCACGGGCCTATTGCGATGGCACCAGCCAATGGGTTCGGTGCGTTGCCGGACCGGGCAATTTGACCGCATCACAAAGCCACTGGCCGATTTCATCAAACTGCTGATCAAATCCATAAGGCGGGTTGATGATCATAAGTCCCGTGCCGCGCATGCGTCCCTTTGCCCCGCCCTGATTGGTCGAAAGCTCCGCACAAAGCACGCCACCCTTGGCTTTGATCCGGGCAAAGTTTTCACGCAGTTCAGCATCAAATCCGGCCTCAAGGATTGGATACCACAGCATGAAAATGCCGTTTTCCCACCGTTCCCAGGCACGTTTGATCGAACTCGCCGCCTTCTGATAATCCTGTTTCACGTCGTAACTGGGATCCATCAGAACCAGACCGCGCCGAATAGTCGGTGGCATCATGCCCACCAGTCCCTCATACCCATCGCGCTTGTGCAGGTGAATACGCGGATCGCGTTCAACACTGTATTCCAGCAGGTCATATTCACGCGGATGCAATTCCATCAGGATCATTTCATCATGATCGCGCAGCAATTCGCGCATGATAAACGGCGACCCCGGATAAAACGGCCCCTTAAGGTCATCATCTTCAAACACCCCGTAATCGCGCCCCTTGGCAATCGGATCAAATGCCGCGATCTGATCAAGGAAGGGCTGCATCTGTTTGGGGGCATTTCCCTTTTGCTGGGCGGCGGCGATGCCGTTTTTCCATTCACCGGTTTTCGCCGACTGGGCACTGCCAAGATCGTACCAGCCAGACCCGGCATGGGTATCAATCACGCAAAACGGTTTTTCCTTTTTGCACAGATAATCAAGGATCATCCGCATCGCGGCATGCTTGTGAATATCGGCAAAGTTGCCCGCGTGAAAGCCGTGCAGATAGCTGAGCATTGCCTTTATCCTTTGGGTGCGCGCGGCTTGCCGCCGCGTGACTGTTTATGGTTGCGCGACTTTTGCGGTCGTGCGGGCCGGAATGTGCTTTTGCCGTCACCCTCGGTGCGAGGCCGACGGTTGGCCTGCATGTTCCCGGGCAGGGGCTTGACCTGTATCGGGGCCGCTTCCGGTGCACTGACCTCGATGGCCTGCCAGTCACCGGGCGCAAGATCATCCAGCGTCCAGTCACCAATCGCATAGCGGATCAGACGCAGGGTCGGAAACCCGACAGCCGCCGTCATCCTGCGGACCTGCCGGTTGCGGCCTTCGGTGATGCTAAGTTCGATCCAGCTTGTCGGTACGGATTTGCGAAACCGCACGGGCGGATCACGCGGCCAAAGATTTTCGGGCTCCCCCATCAGGCGCGCACGCGCCGGGCGGGTCACGCCGTCTTTCAACTCGACCCCGTTACGAAGGGCGGCAAGGGCTTCCTCGGTCGGCGCGCCCTCGACCTGAACCCAATAGGTTTTCGGTTTTTTGAATTTCGGATGGGCGATCTGGGCATTCAATGGCCCGTTATCGGTCAGCAGCAGCAACCCCTCGCTATCACGATCCAGCCGCCCGGCGGCATAGACACCGGGAAGATCGATATAATCGGCCAACGTCGCCCGACCGTTTTCACGGTCGGTAAACTGGGTCAGAACGCCATACGGCTTGTTAAAAAGGATCAGCTGCGCCATGCGCCGCATAGAACCATTTTTGCCAGACAAGTCAACTGGGCAAGTCAACCGGACAAGTCGACCTGCCCGGTCAACAGGCCTGGCCAAATAGGATCAATCCTCGATCAGATATTCCATGGTGGTGACAACACGCACGGTTTTGTTGATCTGCTGGCTTTCCGTGCTGTTTGGCGCACCATCGGCCGGAAGGATTTGGAACAATCCCTGCGTTGCGCGGCGAATACCGCCCAGACGGCCACCGGAATCGGTTGCAAACTGCTGTGCCGCATCACGGGCATTTGCTGTGGCCGCGGCAATCATTTCCGGTTTGATGTCATTAAGCTTGGTGAACATGAAACTCGGGCCGGGGTTATAACCCTGCCCGCCCAGAACAATCCCGCCCTGAAGCAGCTTGCCGATATCCTGAGTTGCCCCCACGACGGCATCGACATTGTCGGTCCGGACCTGAATGGTCTGACTGACGATATAACGGCTTTCAATCGGACCGGAACGATAGGATTGCGCAAGCTGATCCGTCACCTGAAGGCTTTGCAACTCGGTCATGTCCTTGGTGATGCCATGCGTTTCAAGAAACGCCAGAAGTGCGGTCGTATCGCTTTCGATCTTGGCCTGCGCGTTTTGCAAAACATCATCGGTCGCAACATAGGTAATCGGCCAGACGGCGCGATCCGCCACGACATCGCGTTCTGCCAATCCCTTGACGGTCACGAACCGGTCAAGCGACCGCATGTCCGACAGCCCCTTGCCGACCAGCCAGCCGGCACCGGCAATACCGGCACTGACCACGATTGCGGCAACGAATTTTGCAAATCCCGAAGAAGAAGACATGCCCGTGTTTCCTTGATTATTGTTGTTCCGCTGGACGCATAAATTTTGCTTCAAAGAGCTTATCAGACGGAACAAAATCGACAAAATCAGGGCAGCCATTTTGCAGGTTTGCGAAATCAGACACCGGACATTTGAATGCATTCAAATTGGGTCGCAATCCGTATCCGAACATGCTAAAAGCCAGCAACGCTCGCGCTTCGCGCGGCCAACCATTCAAACATGCAAAAGCTTTACGAGGTCGTCCATGCGCCGTTCCGATATCAATGCTCATATCACGCATGCCAAGGAACTGTTCGAGTCCATTTCCTTCAAGCTGCCCTTCTGGGGGCATTATTCCCCGGCGCAGTGGGATGCCGAGCCTGATCTTGCAAAATGGTGCCGTGCCCATCAGATGGGCTGGGACGTAACCGATTACGGCGAAGGCGATTTTGCCCGTCGCGGCCTGATCCTGTTCTGCCTGCGCAATGGCATCCTGCGCCAGCCGGGCGAAGTCCCCTATGCCGAAAAAATCATGATTGTCGGCGAAAATCAGGAATGCCCGTGGCATTACCACAAGGTCAAAATGGAAGACATCATTGTACGCGGCGGCGGCAATCTGGTGATCGAACTGACCAACCTGACCGAAGACGGCAAAATGGACATGGTCAATGACGTTCATGTCCGCACCGATGGTAAACTCAACATCCTTCCGGCCGGTGGCAAGGTTATTCTCGAACCCGGTCAAAGCGTCACCCTGCCACGCACGCTTGTGCATCGCTTCTATGGCGAAGAAGGCAAAGGCCCGGTGATCGTTGGCGAAGTATCGCAGGTCAATGATGACCTTGCCGACAACTACTTCTTTGACTGCGACGCCCGGTTCAGCGAAATCGAAAATGATGTCGCGCCGATCCATCCGCTGTGGAATGAACTGGCCGGTTAAGGTCACAAATCAACGGATATGCAAACCCCCGGCAGTGCGACTGCCGGGGGTTTTTCTTTTATCAGCCGCGTTCGAACCGTTGCAGGCCGACCGTACCGGACCAGGGATCGGACGCCTCCTCCACAGTCAGCCTGAAGCCGAAATCCTCATAAAGCTTACGGGCAGCACCCAGTCCGGCAAAGGTCGTAAGCCAGACCTTGTCATACCGGTTCTCACTTAAAAAAGTGTCGGCCTGTTTCATAAGCTCACGGCCCAGCCCCCGGCCCCGCATGGCATCCGAGGTGATGAACCACCGCAAATGCGCACCCGATGTCGCAAGATCAATACCGTCAAGCGCGATGGCACCGGCAAGATTGCCCGTGCTGTCATATGCCGAGACAAAGAAATCACGTGTTGCATCAAACCGGGGAAAAAACGCGCCCATATCACGGGCAAGGCCAGCTTCGAACTGCAACCCGAAATTCCAGTGCGGCGTATAATATTGCATGTGCAGATCAATGATCTGGCCGATCACACCCGGTCGATAACCGTCAAAAACGATGTCACCTTTCACGGCCCCCTCCATCCCGACCGGCGGCAACGGCAAGGCATGCGATCTCGTGCGCGGCATCGCTGTCCAGCACTTCGTGCATCACCAGCCGCTTCCAGACCAGTGCAACAATCATCTCATTCACAACCACCGCCGAAACAGCTCCCTGCCCGGTATTGGCAGCTATGAATGCGCTCACCAGATCGACCACAATTGGTGCCCGGCCGATCACAAGTCCGGTGCGAAGCGCATTCCGGATCGGTTCATTCTGCGCGGCTTCACCAATCAGGCCTGACAGAATCCGACCAGCCGGTGTCGTCTCGTAAAAACGGAAAAGCTGTTCAAGAAGAGCCGTCAACCTGGCTTCAAGCGACGCTTCATGACGATGGAACGCTTTTGTCAGGACATCTCGATCGACCAGATCGTCATAGACCTCGACAAACAGATCAGCCTTGGATGGCCACCAGCGATAGATGGTCTGTTTGCCGCTGCCCGCTTCGGCGGCAACCGCATCGATGCTGGTCGAATGGTAACCTTGCGCAACAACAAGTCTGCCCGCTGCATCAAGGATCGCCCGATGTTTTGTCACTGAACGCCGCATGGTGCCCCTTCCCGCTGATGAGCACCAATCTTGAACGAGACGAGACGTCTCGTCAATTTTAAAATCGCAGGCAGGCAGCCCCAAGGGGCAGCCTCAGGGGAAAGCGACAAGGGATAGTCCCAGAGCACAGCTCCGGGAGATGATGGATGATGGAAAGCTTCCTACTCCGCCGGAGGAGATTGCTCGGGATTCCCAAGGATTTCGGTGAATTCCGGCAGATCGCGAAGCGGCTCGAACTCGACCTCGGTCCAGGCCGGTTGGCGCATGGCATCGGACAGCGCCACCGCACGCTGCAGATCGGCAAGGGCGGCTTCCTTGTACCCCAGCCCGGCATTGGCACATGCCCGCTGATAATAGCCATTGGCATTATCCGGTGCCTCGGCCAGAAGCCGGTTGCACAGGCTAAGCGCCCAGTCGCGATCACCAAGCTGAAGGGCGGCATCGGCCTTATAGGCCATGACTTCCGGGTCACCCGGCGACAGTTCAAGGATCTTGTCGTAAATCTCGATCTTGGAACGCGGATTGGTCACCTTGTTGGCCTGCAACCAGAAGGCATGAATGGTCTGGGTGCGTTCGATTTCTTCCTGATGATCGTTGATCACCATGCTTTTCTGACGCAGTTCTTCTTCAAGCGCGCTCAGACGTGTTTCAAATTCTTCGGACAGGCGACGCAATTCCGTATCGGCAAGGTTGCGCACACTTGATTTAAGCTCGCGCAACGACTGCCAGCCCAGCATGGTCAGAAGCGCACCGACCGCGGCCACGAAATAGAAGAAATAGGTCACCGTGTTCGAAGAATAGGAAATCGCCTTGTCGATGGCTTCAAGCTGGCGATTGACGACCTCGCGCAGCAATTCGGCACGCATCCCCTGCATTTCGGTCCGCAATGCCTTCAGCTCGTCCAGCACATAGCGTTCCATCAGCGGCGGCATATTGGTGCGCTCACCCGCTTCAAGCGGACGGAAATCAACAGGCGGCAGGGTCTCGCCAGACGAGGTTTCAGATGTGGCAGGGGCCGCCCCCATGCCTTCCTGTGCCGGGACCGGCGACGTGGCAAACACCACCATCGTCATGAGGAGACCCGCGACAATCCGTTCAAACCTTAACGTCATTTCCTGCTGCTTCCCTGTCTCTTTTTTAATGGATCGGTTTTGTCCATGCGCCTTTGTAACCCGGCCACGACCATGATCCAAATCAACGTTATGCTTGGACTGTAACGGTATATTGCCCTTGCCAAAACATACATTTTTTGGAAAATCGCGCAGGTATCGATGATTGAATACGACACCGACCCGGATCGGGCACAGCAATTGTCAAACGCAGCCCTTGCCATGATGGCAGAACTGGGTGTTGCCGCGCATCCGAACAATTATACGATCTTTTTCAATTACCTGTCCGGTGAAGAGCCCGATCTTAAACAGACGATCAATATCCTGCGCAGCAATCATCGCGAATTCGATGAATTGCAATGCCGCGATCTTTTCACCCGGTTTTTTGACACTGTACGGGAACGTGAAATCGTCTCCCGCATTACCGATGATTTGCGCAATCAGCTGACGTCGGTTCTCGAAACCGTCCGCAATGCCGGGATTGATACCCGCGCCTATGGCGAGGCCCTTGATCATTTCTGCGAATATATCGGTGACAAGGATTTCACCAATCTGGAACACGCGCTGAAAACGCTTCTGGGCGCCACACGCGAGATCGAAGGCGTAAACCGCATTCTCGAAACCCGGCTGGATAATACATCGACCGAAATTTCCAAACTGCGCCGCGACCTCGAAGACATGAAGCGCGAAGCCATGACAGATTGTCTAACCGGCATTGCCAACCGCAAGGCGTTTGATCTGCAACTACGCGATTGCGCCATGCAGTCGATGGAAACCGGTAAACCGCTTAGCCTGCTTCTGATCGATATCGATTATTTCAAGACATTCAACGATACCCACGGCCATCAGGCCGGTGATCAGGTCATTCGACTGATGGCCCAGACCCTTCAGCAGAACGTCAAGGGCCGGGACACCGCCGCGCGCTATGGTGGCGAGGAATTTGCCGTCATCCTGCCGATGACCGGGCTTGGCTGCGCGCGCCAGTTGGCCGAACATATCCGCCACAATGTCGAAACCCGCACCATCATCAGCCGCACCCGCCATCAGGAACTGGGCAAGGTCACGGTATCAATCGGCGTCAGCACGTTTGAATTTGGCGAACCGCTTGCCCGTTTCATCGAACGGGCCGATCAGGCACTTTATCTGGCCAAGGCCAAGGGCCGTAACCGGGTCGCGACCGAACGCCAGATCACCGACGGGAACAAGGTAATCCGGACGCTGGATATCACCGTGCCCGAACCCAAAAAGCAGCGTTGCGCCTGACGGGCACTGACAGGGTGCCAATTTCCCCGTATAAGGCAGGTCGTTTGTTTCGATAGATTGGCCTGCGACGTGAAGAAGATTGAAGTCCTTGTGATTGGTGCCGGTGCCGCCGGCCTTATGTGTGCAATCGAAGCCGGGAAACGCGGCCGTTCGGTTGTAATTGTCGATCATTCGGCAAAACCGGCCGAAAAAATCCGGATTTCCGGGGGTGGCCGTTGCAACTTCACCAATCTGCATGCCAGCCCGGAAAACTTCATTTCGCAAAACAAGCGTTTCTGTGTTTCGGCGCTTAAACGCTATACCCAGTTTGACTTCATCGATCTGGTCAATCGTTATGACATTGCCTGGCACGAAAAGACGCTGGGTCAGCTTTTCTGCGATGAATCCTCGTTCCAGATCATCGACATGCTGCTCGATGAATGTGATGCCGCCAATGTCGAGCTGCGCCTGAATACCGAAATCAGCAACATCATCCGCCGCGATGATGCCGGGTTCGATGTCACCACACGCACTGGCGCGCAATGGACCTGTCAGTCGCTTGTCGTCGCCTGTGGTGGTCTGTCCATTCCCAAAATCGGGGCAACCGGCTTTGGCTATCAGATTGCCCGTCAGTTTGGCATCGATATCGTTCCGACCCGTGCCGCCCTTGTGCCCCTGACCTTTGATCCGGATATGCGGGCCGATATGGGTCAGCTTTCCGGCATTTCGGTCGACGCAATCGTCCAGTGCAACAAGAAACAGTTCCGCGAAGGATTGCTGTTTACCCACCGCGGGCTAAGCGGCCCGTCTATCCTGCAGATTTCATCCTATTGGGACGAGGGGGACGCCATCACGGTCAACCTGAACCCCGAAGAAGACGCCTTTGATCTTCTGAAATCGGCCAAGGCCGAAAGTCCGAAACAGGCCGTGCACAATGTGCTGTCGCGCATTCTGCCAAACCGTCTGGCCCAGATGATCACCGCCCGCCACGGGCTGGATCGCCCGATTGGCGAAACCGGGGACAAGGCACTGCGTCTGCTTGCAACCGATGTCAATCAATGGTCGGTCATGCCGCAAGGATCAGAAGGATACCGTACTGCCGAGGTCACATTGGGCGGGGTCGATACCAACGCCCTGTCATCAAAAACCATGGAATGTCGCGATGTCCCCGGTCTTTATTTCATCGGCGAAGTCGTCGATGTTACCGGCCATCTTGGCGGCTTCAATTTCCAGTGGGCCTGGTCATCGGGCTGGTCGGCTGGACAAGTCGTCTAGGTAATTTCCCCGTTTGGTCGTAAAATAGTCCGCGGGAACAACTTCCCTTGCCAATCGTTTGATTTTCAAGAACAGCCGACAGCCTTCCTGTCTGCTGACACAGAAAAATGAGGTTGGGTTATGGAATATGGTGGAATTCTCGGACTGATCATTCTGATTGCCGATATTTGGGCCATCATCAATGTCATGGGCAGCGGTGCCAGCACCGGCTCGAAAATCATCTGGACGATCCTGATTCTCGTCCTGCCGGTTATTGGCCTGATCATATGGTTCTTTGCCGGACCACGCAGTGGCCGGGTTTAAAAACGTATCCTGATATTTGAATTTTTACGGGCCGACATTTTGTGTCGGCCCGTTTTTCGTCATATGCCGACAACAAAAATCGCAAGCAATCCAACCGCGACAAGCCCTGCGCGAACCGCAATATGTCGCGGTGAAATAATGCCGTATGAAATTGCCGTCAGACCAATCGCAACCTTAAGTGCCGCCGCAATCGCCCAAACCGGATTGGCGGCAAGATCAATCAGTGACCCGTTCGCGATCATCGCAAGCGGTACGATATAAAGCCCAATCCCCAGCGCCATGGCCGTTCCGGCAACCTTAAGCCAGTTTTCCTCGACCATACCCGCAGCGATGAACACCGCCCCGCAAACCGGCGGCGTAATCGTCGACAGCAGGGCAAACCAGAACACGAACAGATGCGCCTGCAACGGATCAAGCCCAAGCTCGGTCAGGGCAGGCCCCGCCACCGAAACGCAGATCACATAAGCCGCCGTGGTCGGCACTTCCATGCCAAGGATCAGACACGCAATCGCCGTCAGAAGCAAAGCCGGCCAAAGCATCCCGCCGGACCCCGACAGCAGAAGCGACGTGATCTTCACGCCAAGCCCGGTCAATCCAAGAACGCCAATCACAATCGACGCGCACAAAATGATCGCGGCAATCATCGATACCTGCCGCCCGGCACTCAGGCAAACCTCGGTAAATCTTTCGCCCGTCCGGGCCAGGCTGAATTGCAGATTGCCATCCAAAAACAGCAACACCGCACCGGCAATCATTGCAAGGCAGGCGGCATATTGCGGTGTGTAACCGCCCCCGAACATGCCCCAAAGCAGAATCGCAAACGGCACAAGGAAGAAGGCAGAGGTCACAATCACCGCGCGGGTATCAGGCCGGTCTTTTTCCGGCACACCGGGTAAGTCATAGCGAAGCGCAAAGGCATTGATCCCGACCCAGACCGCCAGGAAATAAAGGATCGCCGGCAAAATGGCGGCCACCATGATCTCGACATAGGGCCGCCCGGTCAGCTCGACCATGACAAAGGCCCCGGCCCCCATCAATGGCGGCATGATCTGCCCGCCGGACGATGCCACCGCCTCGACCGCGGCGGCCAGTCTTTTGGGATAGCCAAGCTTGGTCATGGCCGGAAGGGTAATCGCCCCCGTCGATGCCACATTGGCCGACGCCGACCCCGAAATCGATCCAAACAACGCCGACGAAATCACCGAAACCTTGGCCGCACCACCGCGCAGCCTCCCGGCGGCCGCACCGGCCACATTCATAAAGCCCTGCCCGGCTTCTCCGCCATTCAGGATCGCGCCAAAAATCACAAAGATCGCAACGATGCTGACCGAAACCCCGGTCAGGCTGCCCCAAAGGCCGCCCTCGGCAATGGTCAGCGTGCCCAGCATGCTTTCAATCGGAAGGCCACCATGGCCGAATTCACCGGGAATATATTCGCCAAAGAACCCATAAAGCAGCGCAATCGCCGCCACACTCGGCAACGGCCAGCCAATCGCACGACGTGCCATTTCAAGAACGATACCCAGCAGGGCAAAGGATATCGCGATCTGCAAATTCCCGACCAGGAACCCGTATTGATCGCCCAGCATGCTGTGATTGAACGCCACCCACAAACACGCAGCAAGCCCGATCACGGTCAGGATCAACCCGCTGATTTTCTGCCACGGCGTTTTGGCAACAAACACCAACGCCCAGGGCAACGCCAAAGCCATATGCAACGGCCGACTGACCAGATTAGGGACAAGCCCCGAAAAAATCAGCCAAAGATGAAAAACAATGGATACCGCGCCAAGCGCAATCCAGAAAGGGCGGGAAACAGCAGACATCGTAATCCTGATACGTCCGATAAAGAACGGCCCGGCTGTGGCGGCCGGGCCTGTCATCACATTATTTCAATGCGGCGATCAATTCTGATCGTCGCGCACCGGGAAACCGGCCTCGGCGTAATAACGAAGCGCGCCAGGGTGGATTTTACCCTTGATATTGGCAAGCATCTCCTGGGTCACACCTTTCCACCATGAAGCGTTCGAGCTCATGGCGGATTTCTGATCCCAATAGGTTTTGGTCAGCTGATAGGCGGTTTCGTCATCCATCTGGGTCGTGGCATAGGCAACCACCGACAGCGAAGACGTGCGGATGTCATCCTTCTGACCGTTATAGGTCCCAGCCGGGATCACCGTCAGATCGCGCTTGGTCATCGCAAGCTGCTCATCGGAAAGCGACAGGATATTGACATCCGTGCCTGCCGCGGCCTCGATCACGTTCGGCGCAGGCCAGGAACCGGCCGTGACAAAACCGTCAATCTGACCGTTTTTAAGGGCGGCGACGGCGTTCGAAAGTTCCGCTTCGGACAATTTGACCTTGTCAGTCAGGCCAAACAGCTCAAGGTACTTTTCACCCTCGGTCGCCCCGAACGATCCTTTACCCAGAAGGATGGTCTTGCCTTCAAGCCCGGCAAAGTCGGTCACACCGGCATCTGCACGCATCACGAAATGCATGGTCAGTGATGGAATCGGGAACAGGGCCCGGACCTCATTAAACTTTTCGGTCGGGCGTCCTTCAAAGGCACCCTTGCCAGCCTGTGCAAGGCCAACAAGTGCCGGCGGGCTTGTGAAAACGTAATTGCCCGGGCGAACCGATGCTTCCATCACGTTCTGAACCGATCCCTGGCTTTCCTCGACCGTGACGATGATCTCGCCGTCCGTACCGGTCTTGATTGCTTCGGCAAACTGGGCAGCCATCTGATAATAGGACGACGCGGCCTTGGCCGATTTGAAAGTAACGCGGGTTTCTGCCTGGGCGGCACTTACCGCTGACAGGGCAACAATACCGGTCGCGATTGCGCCGATTGTACGAAGAATGTTCAAGGTTTCCTCCCCTTGCAGAACCCGGGCACCGGTCGGTTTGCAAATACCGAACTTGGGTACGGATCGGGCCAATAGTGGCGATCAACGCAAAAACCCGCCCCGAAGCGGGCCGATTTTGGCAAATTGTATCCAATTGCAAGTCATAGAGCGCATCAAAGGGGCGAAGGTCAAGCCGGTTATTCATCAAAGGCAACCTTCACCGGTGCAAGTTTACCCCATTTTCACATGGCAGTTGCGCAAAACCGGTACTGTTCGCGGCAGGGCTTCGGCTTTAATGCAATCCGTGAAATTCTGCGGAACATCGTATGTGCCGTAACGTTCGATCCATCACACACCCGACAGGATCGACAAGACCTTTCAGATCAGCGCCTTGTAAAGATTGACAGGGTTCCCGACCATCGCGCAGGGTGACACCTGCAAGCGCCATTACCACCAGAGGATCCGATGCCGCGTTCGCCGGTCGCACTGATCATTGCATTGTCTGCGACATTGTTTGCAGCCTTCACGCTCAATACCGGGGCTTCGCTGCAATCCTCGTTGCTGGCTTTGCGCGCCTCGTCCGAAGGCTTTGCACCGATCTATACCGGTATCATCATGGCATCCTATTATGCCGGGTTCATCGGCGGGATCATCTGGGGGGCCGGGCTTGTCAACCGTGTGGGGCATATCCGGACCTTTGCCGCACTGGCATCGACCGGATCGGCGATTACGCTTTTGCATGCCGTTTTTGTTGATCCGATTACCTGGTCGCTGTTCCGCGCCATGACGGGCCTGTGCATTTCGGCCCTGTATCTGGTGATTGAAAGCTGGCTGAACGAACAGGTCGACAACACATCGCGCGGCGGCATGATCGCGTCCTATATGACCGTATCTCTCGCGGGTCTTGCCATCGGGCAGTTGTTGCTGAACGTGTCACCGATTGGCAGCTTCGAACTGTTCACCGTGGCATCGGTCCTGCTGTCGCTTTCTCTGGTGCCGATTGCGCTGACCCGGCAACCCCCGCCCGCCGCGGTCAGTGGTGCGCGCATGAAATTCCGCGAATTATACGCCATTTCGCCGCTGGGTTTTGTCGCCGCAGCCGGCAGTGGCGTTCTTTCCGGTGCGATTTACGGTGTCGGTCCGATCTTTGCGTCCAATCTTGGCCTTGCAACCAATGACGTCGCGAACTTCATGGCCTTTGTCATTCTGGGCGGCATGATCATGCAGTGGCCGATTGGCCGTCTGTCGGACATGGTTCCCCGCCAGTATGTCATGATCGCCGTGCTGATCGGGCTTGCAATCTGCGGATTGTTCCCGCTGGTCGCGCCCGAACTTGTCCGCGGGAATCTGACTGTCTGGGGTGCTATCATCGGCATCTTCATCATGCCGGTTTATGGCCTGTCGGTCGCCTATGTGAATGACTATCTGCAACCCGATCAGATCGTTTCGGCATCCGGTGGCCTTTTGATCATTTATGGCGGATCTGCTGCAACCGGGCCAATCATCGGATCGCTTGCCATCGGGCATTTTGGTCCCTGGGGCATGCCGGTTCTGTTTGCGATTGTCGGCATACTGGTCGCAAGCTTTGCCATCTATCGTGCCGGTTTCGGTCGCCGCATCTCGATCGAGGAACAGGGCCAGTTTGTTGCGGTACCGCGCACCACGCCCATGGCACTTGAACTTTCCCCGATTACCGATGACATCGTCGAGGAAGAAGACGGAAGCGGTTCACACGCCGCAGACAGGGGCGAGGATGTCGCCCCTCGCAGCACAGAAGAAACAGCTGCGGAAACGGCACCGGAAGCCGATCAGAATACCGGCAGACAGTAAACCCGCGGCTTTGCCGCAAAGTCGCCCGCACAGGTATTGTTTCGCAACTTTCGGTATCGTTTCCACAATACGGAAAACATCCCACGAAAGTGAAACCGGCTGTGGACCCTGCCCGCATACAGCCCATATGTTGTGACAAACATATGCATCGGTCACATCCGGCCTTGCGCAAGACTTCAAGCCTGTCGAGAGGAAACATGACCCAACGTATCACCAAAGGCGGCCTTAAGATTGCAACCGTTCTGCATGATCTGGTTGCCAACGAAATCACCCCGGGCACCGGTGTCTCCTCCGATCAGTTCTGGGCATCGTTCGAAAAGCTCGTAAACGAGCTTGGCCCCCGGAACCGTTCGCTTCTGGCCAAGCGCGATGAATTGCAGGCCAAGATCGACGAATGGCACCTGTCCCGTCAGGATCAGGCCCGCGATCCGTTGGCCTACAAGGAATTCCTCAAGGAAATCGGCTATCTTCTGCCCGAAGGCGACGATTTCTATATCTCGACCACCAATGTCGATCCGGAAATCGCGCGCGTCGCCGGTCCGCAGCTTGTCGTGCCGGTGATGAATGCGCGCTACGCCCTCAACGCGGCCAATGCCCGCTGGGGCAGCCTCTATGACGCACTCTATGGCACGGATGTAATCGACGACGCCGATGGCAAGGAAAAGACCAAGGGCTTCAATGCCAAGCGCGGGGCCGCGGTTGTTGCCTATGCCGCAAAATTCCTTGATCAGGCCGTCCCGCTGGCCAATGGCAAACATGCCGACGCCACCAAATACGAAGTCCGCGAAGACGGCTCTGGATGGTGGACTTTGGCAATAACCCTGTCAGACGGCAGCGAAACATCACTGGCACAGCCATCACAGTTCATTGGCTACAATGAAAAAGACGGCGCGCTTTCCGAAGTCCTTTTGCGCAATCATGGCCTGCATCTGGAAATCCGGATTGATCCGTCACACCCGATTGGCAAAACCCATGCCGCGGGCGTGTGCGACGTGATCATGGAATCCGCCCTGACCACCATTCAGGATTGCGAGGATTCGGTTGCCGCCGTCGATGCCGAAGACAAGGTCGTTGTCTATCGCAACTGGCTTGGCCTGATGAAAGGCACGCTGGAAGAAAGCTTTGAAAAGGGTGGCAAAACCGTTACCCGCCGCCTCAACCCGGATCGTTCCTATCAGGGCTTTGATGGCAATGACGTTGTTCTGCCCGGTCGCAGCCTGATGCTGGTGCGCAATGTCGGCCACCTGATGACAAGCGACGCGGTCCTTGATGCCAATGGCAACGAAGTCCCCGAAGGTTTCCTTGATGCGATGTTTACCAGCCTGATCGCCAAGCACGATATTGATGGCAACAGCAGTGTTTCAAACTCGCGCCATGGCAGTGTCTATATCGTAAAGCCGAAGATGCACGGCCCCGAAGAAGTGGCCCTGACCAATGATCTGTTTGCCTTCGTCGAACGCGAAATCGGCCTGCCGGAAAACACCCTTAAGGTCGGCATCATGGACGAGGAACGCCGCACGACGGTGAACCTCAAGGAATGCATTCGTGCCGCGCAGGATCGTGTTGTTTTCATCAATACCGGCTTCCTTGACCGAACCGGTGATGAAATCCACACCAGCATGGAAGCAGGCCCGGTCGTTCGCAAGGAAGCGATGAAAGACCAGTACTGGATTTCGGCCTATGAAAACTGGAATGTCGATGTCGGCCTTGAATGCGGCATGAAGGGCATCGCCCAGATCGGCAAGGGCATGTGGGCCAAACCCGATCGCATGGCGGAAATGATGACCGCAAAAATCGGCCATCCGAAAGCCGGGGCAAACTGCGCATGGGTTCCATCCCCCACCGCCGCAACCCTGCATGCCATGCATTATCATCAGATCGATGTCCGTGCCGTACAGGACGAGGTTGGCAAACGCGAACGCGCCAGCCTTGATGATATCCTCTCGATCCCGCGCCTTGGCGATATCAACCCGATGCCAAGCGAAATCCAGGAAGAACTTGATAACAACGCACAGGGTATCCTTGGCTATGTTGTCCGCTGGATCGATGCCGGGGTTGGATGTTCCAAGGTGCCCGACATCAATGATGTCGGCCTGATGGAAGACCGCGCCACATTGCGCATTTCCAGCCAGCATATCGCCAACTGGCTCCATCACGGTCTTTGCACCAGCGATCAGGTGATGGAAACCATGAAACGCATGGCCGCCGTCGTCGACAAACAGAACGAAGGCGACCCGGAATATCGCAACATGGCACCGAACTTTGATGACAGTGTTGCCTTTGCCGCCGCCTGTGATCTGGTGTTCAAGGGCCGCGAACAGCCCAATGGCTATACCGAGCCGGTCCTGCATGCACGTCGCCGCGAAGCCAAGGCAAAATACGGCGCATAACAGCCGCCAATATCGCACTAAAAAAGCCGCCCGAAACATATCGGGCGGCCTTTTTCATATCCATCATGCTGCGCAATATAAATCAGTGGGGCTTATCCGCCCAATGTCATGATTTCATAGCCGTTCTGGGTCACCACCAGCGTATGTTCATACTGCACGGTGGGTGCACCGGTATCGGCATAGAGCGTCCAGCCATCATCCCCGTCAAGCGCCCAGTTCGCCCCCCGCGACAGGAACGGCTCGATCGTAATGACCTGACCCTTTTTAAGGGTCCGGCGTTCACGCGGATCATCCCATGTCGGGATGGTTTGCGGTGCCTCGTGCAATGATTTGCCGATCCCGTGACTGGCCAGATTTTTAATCAGGCTGTAACCGCCCTTTCGGGCAAAGTTTTCGATCCGAAGGCCGATTTCGCGGATCGGTGCCTTGTCACGCACGACCTTGATCCCGGCCCACATCGCTTTTTTGCCATCCGCACACAGCTTTTCGATTTCAGGGCGCGGGGTCCCGACGATAAAGCTGGCACCGGTATCGGAAAAATAGCCATCAAGTGACGCGGAAACATCGATATTCACAAGATCACCATCCGCCAGAACCCGGTCCCCCGGAATGCCATGTGCGACTTCTTCATTCACACTGATGCAGGTCGCACCGGGAAAATCATATTCGCTTTCGGGTGCGGAAACCGCCCCGGCATCCTCAAGAACCTTGCGGCCAATGGCATCAAGTTCGGCGGTGGTCATGCCGGCAACGGCGGCCGCGCCCATCACGTCGCGCGCACGCGCACAGATGCGTCCGATACGGCGCAGATGTTCAAGTTCGGTTTCTGATGAAATGGTCATGGATTGCTTAATGCTTAGCAATCACCACCAAGTCAAGCCATTGGATGGTCATGTCTGACCCGATTTCAGGCGCGTGAGCCGGAATTCTGCTGGCGGTTTTCCTCACCATAAATGACGTAACGATGCTTGCCCTTGCTTTTGGCCACATAAAGCGCCTGATCAGCCTGCTCCAGAAGCGTCTCCGGGCGGGTGTCATGATCGGGATAAACGGCAATACCGATACTGATATTGATCGATATCCGTTTTCCGCCGGTAATGAACGGCATCAGAATGTCATTAAGGATTCTTTCGGCCAATGCGCGGGCTTCGGACACACCGTTCTCACCAAGATGCGAAACAATGACCATCTCGTCCCCGCCCGTGCGGGCAACCAGATCCCCACCGCGCACGCAGCGACGCAGCCGACGGGCCACTTCGCACAGGACCTCATCCCCCGCCGCATGTCCCAGGCGGTCATTGACCGGTTTGAAATCATCCAGATCAAGGGCAAGAACGCCAAGCTGACTGTGCTGGCGCTTGGCCTGTGCGAGGGCATGTTCGAAATAAACGTCCAGTGCCAGACGGTTGCCAAGCCCGGTCAGGGGATCGTGATGCGCAATATGCTTCATCTTGCCCAGCGCCCTATCCTTTTCCGTCAGCTTGGCGACCAGACTGTTCAGGCTGTTTGACAGCATGTTGATTTCGCGTGCACCGGAAACCTGCGGCAGGCTTTCGATCTCGCCACGTTTAAGCTCTCCGGCGGCATTCGCGATCGTGACCAGCGGACCGACGATGAAACCGGCCCCCCACCAGGCAAAAACACTAAACAGCACGGCAAGACTAAGGCCAAGGGCCAGAATATCGGACTGCAAATCGTGAACGGTTATCAGGGCGGCTTCTATCGGCTGACGGACCAGCACCGACCAGCCAAGCCCCGGATAGTCAAAATGCCCGTCTGCCGGGGCAAAACCGGTCAGATAATCATGGCCATCCGGCCATTTCGCGATTTCCCATCCAATGTCTGACCTGTGCGACCCTTTCTCCAATTGCAGTTCAAGCTTCTGCCCGGTCATCGCGAAATCTGGCGCCAGCAGGATCGTCCCGTTCGCACCGATGACAAAAATATCGACATTGCGATGCAGGCCCTGCCCGGCAAACAGGTTACGCCGCACCGTGTCCGCCCATTCCCAGCTCAGATGTGTTGCCAGAACACCATTGAGATTTCCGGCATCGTTCATCAAGGGAACAGCGATATCGACAAACTGGATTGGCTCGCCGGTGGGGCTTGGAAATTTTTCGGCCAGCAGCTTGGCATCATGAACATCCCCGATGAACATCCCCTTGCTGCCAAATTCATAGACGGGACGCGCGGAAATATCCTTGCCGACCAGAATATCCCCGGTTGCCGCAACCACGGTACCGCCCGCGTCAAGAACCCCGATCCAAGTGAAAATCGGCAATTCATGTTGCAGCCGGTTGATCAGCGCGCTGGCCTGTTCGATGTCGTCAAGGTTGCGAAGGGCGCGAAGGGTGCTCAGAACCGCAACTTCACCGCGATGGGTCCACATCGTCCGGTCGAGTTCGTCGGCCATTTGCAGGGCAAGATCGGAAACACCGGTACCGATCTGCCTTGTCAGATCTTCTGCCGATCTTTTGCCGACAACATAACTCATAACGCCTGCCAAAGCAGCGACAAGCACCGCCGTGGCCAGCGCGATCTGGATACGAATACCCACCCGCGAAAGACTTTTCACAGTCAATCCTCACACTTCCCATAGGGCAGCACGTTTGTTGGTTGCCCTGTTTGTATGCCGCTGTTTTTTTGAATGCGGCTTATCTTGCGCAAAATATAAGATATCGCTCAGACCATTTTAAGCCCAACCATGAAAACATTTTTCATGATGTTCTTCCGTTTGGCCGGGTTATTTCCAACATATTGAAAAATCGGCAGTTCCAAAACTCTTTTAAGCCGGGCACGCAAAGGTTACACCAGACTTGATCCGCAATCGAAACAGTGATGAAACGACATTATGACCATTACGCAAATCATCTACTGGCTTGAACTGACCGGCGTTGCGGTTTTTGCCGTGACCGGCGCGCTGGAAGCATCCCGCCGCCAGATGGATATTGTCGGCTTCGTGCTGATCGCGACCTTTACCGGCATCGGCGGCGGCACGGTACGCGATGTCATTACCGGGGCCACACCGGTTTTCTGGATCAGGGATCCGGCCTGGGTGATTACCTGTATCGGCAGTGCGGTCTTCACCTATTTCACCGCCCATCTGGTCGAACGGCGTTATGTCGCGCTGATCTGGCTTGATGCGCTTGGGCTTGCGATGTTTGGCGTGACGGGGGCGGCTATCGGCCTTAACCTTGGCGTATCGCCGCTGGTCGCGATCATCCTTGGTACCATCACCGCGACATTTGGCGGCATGGTGCGTGATGTGGTGTGTAACGAAATCCCGCTGATCCTGCGCCCGGAAATTTACATCACCTGCGCGCTCCTCGGCGCATCAATCTATGTGATCGGCACCGATATCCTGTCGCTTCCCCGTGCCCCGGTCGCCCTGATCGCCTTCCTGTGTTCCTTCGCCCTGCGCGCCAGCGCCATACGCTTCAAACTGAGCTTCCCGGTTTACAAGGCCCGCCCGGGGCGGGAATATTAACCAGATCAAAGTACAGTCCCGAATGAAATCCAACGGTGTTCAAGGCAAAATAGATGGCACAAGGCGGCGGAACTGGCAAAAATACTGCAACACTTGAACAGGTCCTGCAGTTGGGGCTGCAATACCAGACCAAGGGAAATGTACCCGCCGCACTCAACCTTTATGCCGATATCCTAAGGCAAATCCCCGACCAACCCGATGCCTTGCATCTGACCGGTCTCTGTCATTACCAGAATGGCGACCATCAAAAAGCCGTTGATTGGATGCGCCGTTCGATCCAACTCAATCCGAACAATGCGACCGTCCACAGCAACCTGGGTGTTGCGCTGATTGAACTTGGAATGGTCGATGATGCAAAACAGCATTTTCGTCAGGCCATAACCCTGAAACCCGATCACACTGAATCGCACAGCAACCTCGGGGCCATTCTGGGCAACCATAACCACACCGACGAAGCAATCCGTCATTTCGAAATCGCACTAGGCCAAAACCCCGATCATTTGGCATCACTTCGGGGGCTTGCCAAACTTTCGGTTCATGTCGGAAAAACCGACCAGGCCATTGATCTATACACACGCGCATTACGCTTTGTGCCAGATGATGCGGATCTGCATACCGATCTGGCCGTTGCACTTAATCTGGTCAATCAACCCGGCAGGGCCCTGCCTCATCATCTTAAGGCCATAAAGCTTGAGCCCGGCATTGTGCGTCATCTTTCCAGCTTTGCAACAACACTGGAAAGCTGTGCCTTCACCAGCACCGATGACACCCTCGAAGCAGCCTTAGGCAATGTTCTCAGTTGCAACCAAATCAGCCCCCGCACAGCAACCAAGGCGACACTGGCCGTTTTAAGCCTCAAGGAAGGTTTTAATGCCGCCATCGAACGGATTTCAAATGCTGAGGGATCCGTTGAAAAGTTTCAGCCATCGGACCTTGATACACTTCAGGAACAGCCCCTTTTTCTGCAAGCCCTCAGGACCCACCCATTATCGAATTTGCGCTTTGAACGCGCCCTGACCTCGCTTCGTCAGATCATACTGTTCAAAGAAGCTGGCAAGTCCGGTTTTCATGTTCCGCTGATCGCAGCATTGGCCGCCCAGTGCTTTAACAACGAATATGTCTATGCACTGAGCGACGCGGAACGCGCAAAAATCGATGACCTGAACAATCAACTGCGTCAGGACATCCTGTCAGACAAAGATTTCAGCCCGGAAATCCCTGCAATTCTGGCCTGTTACAAACCTATTTTCGAATATGACTGGGCAGAACGTCTTTCGCGCAAGAACCTTCCGAACGATCTGAAATCATTGTTCGAACAGCAGTTCCACGAACCCAATCAGGAACGTTATCTGCGCGATCAGATCCCGCAACTGACCGGCATCGACAACAACATTTCCCAAGCCGTCCGGTCGCAATACGAAGAAAACCCTTATCCACGCTGGAACCACACCTCATTGGTCCAGAACCCCAAGCCTATCGATGAAACCTTGAAATCCTATCCGCTGATGCTTGACATTGGCGATTATCAAAGCCCGCCCCATCCTCAAATACTTGTCGCCGGTTGCGGCACGGGGAAGCACAGCATTGATGTTGCTTCGCGGTTTCAGGATGCAACAGTTCTTGCCGTAGATTTAAGTCTTTCAAGCCTGAGTTACGCACGACGCAAAACCGAACAGCTTGGCCTGACAAATCTGACCTATGGGCAGGCTGACATCCTGAAATTGGGCGAGCTCAACCGGCAATTTGACCTGATCGAATGCGGGGGTGTGTTGCACCATATGGATGACCCGATGGCCGGTTGGCGGGTTCTTTGCGATCTACTGAAACCCGGCGGGCTTATGAAAATCGCGCTTTATAGCGAAATCGGGCGAAAAGCGATCGTGGAAGCGCGCGAATTCATCGCCAGTCACGGGTATAAATCCACCGCAGACGACATTCGGAAATGTCGACAGGATATTCTGGCTTCCGATAGCAATGCCAAAAACACCCTGCTTCACAGCAGCGATTTCTTCAGTTTAAGCGATTGCCGCGATCTGATTTTCCACATACAGGAACATCGCTTTACCTTGCCACAGATCGAACAATGCCTGGCAGACCTTGGGTTGGAATTCCTCGATTTTGAAATCACCGGATCACAGCAACTCCGCCAGCAAAGAACATCGATCAATCAGGGTGCCAAGAGCGAACGGCTAAAACGCTGGCATAAGTACGAGCAAGAAAACCCGTCAACATTTGCTGGGATGTATCAGTTCTGGTGCCGTAAACCCAAAAACTAAGCAGGCTACTCGACAATCAACTGAACCCGGTCGCTGGAAAAGGCGGTGATCCCGTATTCGATGGGCACTCCTGCCGCATCGACATCGACACTTTCTGTGGATATCACCGGCCGGTTTTTGGCCTGTTTCAGCAGGCTGGCCACCCGTGATGATGGCAGTTGGGCACTGATGCGGGTGGTTTTGCGGCTGTAATCATCAATCCCGAAATGCTTGAAAGCCTCGGTCAGGGATTTTGTCTGGGTAAATATCTCGACAATCCCCTCGAACCGGGCAACCGGAAGGTAGCTTGTCGCCACCGCCAGCGGAATGCCATCGGCCTCTGATACGGAAAACAGTTCGACAACCCGCGTTCCCGGTTTGACATCGAGAAACTGGGCGATGGTCGCACTGGCTTTCAGGATTTCTGACGA
Organism: Thalassospira lucentensis; assembly: GCF_032921865.1. Classification (NCBI taxonomy): domain Bacteria; kingdom Pseudomonadati; phylum Pseudomonadota; class Alphaproteobacteria; order Rhodospirillales; family Thalassospiraceae; genus Thalassospira; species Thalassospira lucentensis. The sequence goes on along the minus strand of NZ_CP136684.1, from coordinate 1,925,747 downwards.
AATCAGTCGTTTGTCGGGCAAACGATGACGCCCCGATACGATCTGGGAAAACCGTGTCTTGCTGCCAAGCGGATAATCAAGGATCTGTTCCTGGACAAAGGCCCCCCGCCCCTGTTCGACACGCACGACATTGGCATCGACAAGGGCCGACATCGCGCGTCGCACCGTATGCCGGTTAACACCGAATCTGCGAACCAGTTCCATCTCGGTCGGCATTTTGTCACCGGGGGCAAAGACCCCGCTGGCAATATCGGCAAGAAGCTGTTTTTCGATTTGCTTCCAGATAGATAGCCCGGCTTCCCAATCCATCGAAATCCCCATTCACAAAACTTTCACCGCAAGACCTTTGCCAAGCGCGCGTAATCGTCTTATAACGTGAATATGTATAGACGTCTAGACAAATTTTGAATTTGTCGATACCCGCATAGAAGGATCAGACAGATGACGGCGCAACCCGCCCCGCAATCCGGATCAGACCAGGGATCAAACATCGATCCCGCCACACAGGCCCGCCAGCGCTGGATGGCAGTACTGGCACGCACAGACCGCGCAATTCTGGAACAGGAATGGCACGATCATTTTGCCGATGTGCAATGGAGCCACCTGCGCGAACCGCAAATCGGCATGGTCATGGTACGTGGCCGCGCCGGGGGTGCCGGGCAACGCTTCAACCTTGGCGAAATGACGGTCACACGCTGCGCAGTTACCCTGTCCGATGGCACGGTCGGTCATGCCTATGTCAAGGGTCGCGACCGCATACAGGCGCAATATGCCGCCCTGTTTGATGCCATCATGCAACGCGACAACGCTGCATCGGATTTCATCGACATGCTGGCCCGCCAGCAGGCCGAGGCAAAACGCGAAAACGCCCGCAAGGTCGCCGCCACCAAGGTCGATTTCTTTACCCTTGTCCGAGGAGAAGACGAATGATCCCGCAACCCCGGACAGCCGATCTGCTGCGCGGTTTTGAAAATGCTGCCTTTGATTCCAATGCCGTTTTTCGCACCATTCTGGATGCCATGGCCCATCCCGGTCGGATTTACGATCTGCCGCTTGATGTCCCGGCACCGGCCGGGCTGAACAAGTCCGCAACCGCGTTCCTGCTGGCGATGGCCGATATGGATACGACAATCTGGCTGTCACCTGATTGCGCATCGGACGCTGCCAATGCCCATCTGAAATTCCATTGCGGCAGCCCGATCAGCAGCACGCCGTCCGCTGCCGATTTTGCCGTGGCCCGCCTTGATGGTGATCTTGCCTTCATCAAGGAACTGCCCATCGGCAATGCAGAATATCCCGATCAGTCAGCAACTCTGATCCTGATGGTCGAAGACATATCGGACAAGGCCGACATGATCCTGCAAGGCCCCGGCATCAAGGACAGCCAGCACCTCTCGGTCCCCGGCCTGCCCGCCGCCTTCCACGCATGGCGCGCGGAAAACCATCATCTGTTCCCATGCGGTGTCGATGTCATCTTTGCCGCGGATCGCAAAATCGCCGCCCTTCCGCGCACCACCCGGATCGAGGTCAGATAAAATGTATGTAGCCGTCAAAGGTGGCGAACGCGCCATCAACAATGCCCACCGGCTTCTGGCCGAAAAACGCCGTGGCGACAGGGACGTTGCCGAAATCGAAACCAGCCAGATCGAACAGCAATTGTCGCTTTCGGTCACCCGCGTCATGGCCGAAGGATCGCTTTATGACCGCGATCTGGCCGCCCTTGCCATCAAGCAGGGTCGCGGGGACCTGATCGAGGCGATCTTTCTGATGCGCGCCTATCGCACCACATTGCCGCGCTTTGCCTTTTCCAGGCCGGTCAAAACCGCCGAAATGGATATCGCACGCCGCATTTCGGCAACCTTCAAGGATTTGCCGGGCGGGCAGATTCTCGGCCCGACATTTGATTACACCCACCGCCTGCTTGATTTCACCCTGATGGCCAATGGCGAGGAACCGGCAACCGCCCACACCGCCGACCATCCGGTGGATGAAACCATGCCGCGCGTTCTTGATGACCTTCTGAATTACGAGGGCCTGATACAGGACGAACCGAACCCAACCAATGATGACGCCCCGGTCGCCGATCTGACGCGCGAAGCCGTCAAATTCCCGGCGGATCGTGATCTTCGCCTGCAAAACCTCGCCCGCGGGGACGAGGGTTTTGTTCTGGCACTCGGTTATTCCACCCAGCGCGGCTACGCCAATAGCCACGCATTTGTCGGTGAAATCCGCTATGGCAGCGTTGCGGTCGAAATCGAACCCGAAGAACTCGGCTTTGCCATCGATATCGGTGATATCGAGCTGACCGAATGTGAAACCGTCAACAAGTTCAAGGGTTCCAAAACCAAGCTGCCGCAATTCACCCGCGGTTACGGGCTCGTCTTCGGGCAAAACGAACGCAAGTCGATTTCGATGGCACTGGTGGATCGTGCGATGCGTGCACGCGAAATGGGCGAACAGGTCATGGGCCCGGCCCAGGACGAGGAATTCGTCATGGAACATAGCGACAATGTGCAGGCAACCGGCTTTGTCGAACATATCAAGCTGCCGCACTATGTCGATTTCCAGGGCGAACTTGAACTTGTCCGGCGCATGCGTGCCGAAGTGCTGGAACGTCTGGCAAAGGCGGATGCAGCCGATGCCAAAAACGCCAGATCACAACCCGAAGCCGCGGAGTAACCAATATGGAACAGACCGTAAATAATCCGCTAGAATCATCTTCGGCCTATAATTTTGCCTATCTTGATGAACAAACCAAACGCATGATCCGGCGTGCGCTGCTAAAGGCCGTTGCCATCCCCGGATATCAGGTGCCGTTTGCCGGTCGCGAAATGCCGATGCCCTATGGCTGGGGTACGGGCGGGGTGCAGGTCACGGCCGCCGTCATCGGCCCGGACGATACGCTTAAGGTCATCGATCAGGGCGCGGACGACACCACCAACGCGGTATCCATCCGGCAGTTCTTTGCCAAGACCGCCAATGTGGCGACCACGGAAAAAACCGCCGAGGCATCAATTATCCAGACCCGCCACCGCATTCCCGAAAAGGAACTGCGCGAAGACCAGATCCTTGTCTATCAGGTGCCGATCCCCGAACCGCTTCGCTTCCTGGAACCCCGCGAAACCGAAACGCGCAAGATGCACGCGCTTGAGGAATATGGCCTGATGCATGTGAAGCTTTATGAGGACATTTCGCGTCACGGCCATATCGCCACCACCTACGCCTATCCGGTGATGGTTGATGATCGCTATGTCATGGATCCGTCGCCAACACCGAAATTCGACAATCCGAAAATGGACATGATGGCCGCCCTGCAGCTTTTCGGGGCCGGACGTGAAAAGCGCATCTATGCCCTGCCGCCTTACACCAAGGTCAAAAGCCTCGATTTCGAAGATCACCCGTTCGAGGTGCAAAGCTGGAAGGACGAATGCGGCATGTGCGGCGCAACCGACAGCTACCTTGACGAGGTTATCCTCGATGACAAGGGCAACCGGATGTTCGTCTGCTCGGACACCGATTATTGCAGCGAACGGCAGGACGCCGGCCATCGTGGCCCGCAACATCATGACCAGCCCCTTGGCACCAGCCACAGCAACGGAAAGGCCGCAGAATAATGACCCGTTCAACTGAACCGCTTCTGCGCGTTTCCGACCTGACCATGATGTATGGCGACCGGGTCGGCTGCCGCAATGTAAGTTTCGAGCTCCGCCCCGGCGAAGTGCTTGGCATCGTTGGTGAATCCGGGTCCGGAAAATCAACTTTGCTGCGCAGCATTTCAGCCCAGCAGGAACCGACCAAGGGCACGGTCGAATACCATACCCGCATCGATGGCATCCGCGATGTCTATCAGATGTCCGAAGCGCAACGTCGACTGCTGATGCGCACCGACTGGGCGTTCGTACACCAGAATGCCCGCGATGGATTGCGGATGAATGTCAGTGCCGGGGCCAATATCGGCGAACGCCTGATGGCCGTCGGTGATCGTCATTACGGCAATATCCGGAATGCCGCCGAAAGCTGGCTTGGCAAGGTCGAAATTGCCACCGAACGCCTTGATGATCTGCCCTCAACCTTTTCGGGTGGTATGCAGCAACGCCTGCAGATTGCCCGTAACCTCGTAACCAGCCCGCGTCTCGTTTTCATGGACGAACCCACGGGTGGTCTGGACGTCTCGGTTCAGGCCCGCCTGCTCGATCTGCTGCGCGGGCTGGTTCACGACCTTAATCTGGCGGTGATCATCGTCACCCACGATCTGGCGGTCGCCCGCCTGTTATCGCATCGCCTGATGGTCATGCAGCGCGGCGAAGTGATCGAAAGCGGCCTGACCGATCAGGTGCTGGACGATCCGCAGCACGCCTATACCCAGCTGCTTGTTTCTTCCATCCTGCAAAACTAGGGCGATTGAAATGTCTGAAATGCTTCACGCCAAAAACGTCGCCAAGGGCTTTACCCTCCATACTCAGGGCAGCGTCACGATCCCGGTATTCGAAGGGGTGGAATTCCGCCTCAATGCCGGTGAATGCATTGCGCTGACCGGTGAATCCGGATCGGGAAAAAGTACCTTCATGCGCATGCTTTATGCCAATTACACCTGTTCAAGCGGCTCGATCAGCGTGCTTCACGATGGTGACTGGCTCGATATCACCACCGCAAGCCCGCATGCGATCCTTGATATGCGCAAACGCACCATGGGCTATGTCAGCCAGTTCCTGCGCGTCATTCCGCGTGTACCGACACTGGAAATCGTTGCCGAACCGCTGATCGCGCTGGGTGCGCCCCGCGAAACGGCCATGGAAAAGGCCCGCGACCTTTTGACCCGCTTGCGCATCCCCGAACGTCTGTGGCAACTTTCACCCCTGACCTTTTCCGGGGGCGAGCAACAGCGCGTGAATATCGCGCGCGGTTTTATCGCCGATTATCCGATCATGCTGCTTGATGAACCGACCGCATCGCTTGACACCCAAAATCGTGCCACGGTTCTGGCATTGATTGAAGAAGCCAAGGCACGCGGCGCTGCCATTGCCGGTATTTTCCATGATCACGAAACCCGCGATGCGGTCTGCACGGGATCATTTGATGTGACTTCGTTTAAAGTTGGGGCCAATGACTGAACAGATTTTTACCAATGCCAAAATTGTCCTCGCCAATGATGTCATCGAGGGTGCCGTTCAGATCAGGGACGGACTGATCACCGATATCTCGGATCGCCCGTCCAACCTGCCGGGTGCCGAAGACATGGGCGGCGATTACCTGATGCCCGGACTGGTCGAACTGCATACCGACAATCTCGAAAAACACCTGACCCCGCGTCCCAAAACCCGCTGGCCCGCCACCGCCGCGGTGATTGCACACGACAATCAGGTCGCCAGTGCCGGCATCACGACGGTCTTTGACGCCATCTCTGTCGGCGACGTCTCGGACGGATCAGAACGGATCGAACGACTGGTTGAATCGGTGACCGCCCTTCAGCATGCGCTCGAGAACAACCTTTTGCGTGCAGATCACAAACTGCATCTGCGCTGTGAAACGTCCTATGGCGGTCTGGTCGAGGCGCTCGATAATCTGGTTGATCTGCCTCTGGTCAAGATGCTCTCGGTGATGGATCACACGCCGGGCCAACGCCAATTCGTCAGCCTGGATGCCTATTACACCTATTATCAGGGCAAATACGGCCTCTCGGACGAGGAAATGCGCAAATTCGTCGCCAGCCGCAAACGTGATTCCGAACTTTATTCCGTCAAACATCGCCGTCACGTCGTCGAACTTGCTCACCAAAAACATCTGGCGCTGGCAAGCCACGATGACGCGACCGAGGAACATGTCGCCGAAGCCGTCGCCGATAAAATGACCGTGGCCGAATTCCCGACGACACTGGCGGCTGCCAAGGCATCGCACGAAGGCGGTCTTGGCGTGATGATGGGCGGGCCAAACCTTGTGCGCGGCGGCTCGCACAGCGGCAATGTCGCGGCGGGCGATCTGGCAAAGCATGGCTATCTCGACATTATTTCAAGCGACTATGTCCCCCACAGCCTGCTGCACGGTGTCATGAAGCTGTTTGATGATTTCGACGCCTATGATCTTCCGCGTGCGGTGCGCACCGCGACCCTGACCCCCGCAAAACAGGTCGGCCTTGACGACCGGGGCGAGATTGCGGTTGGCAAACGCGGCGATCTGATCCGGGTGCATCATTCACCGCATCATCCGATTGTGCGCGGTGTGTGGCGTATGGGAAGCCGCGTGTCATGACCGCGCGCCATGACATCCATCATGGCGCTTCGGAAAATGGATTACTGATTCTTGTCGTCGGCCCCAGCGGGGTTGGCAAGGATACCCTATTGGATGCGGCACGGGCGCGTTTGCACGACGATGAAACCATCCTGTTTCCCCGTCGCTGCATTACCCGCCCGGCCGGGTCGGTTGGCGAAATCCATATTCCCGTGCGGGCCGAGGATTTTGCATCCATGGCAAAGCAGGGTGCCTTCCTGCTGAGCTGGCGGGCGCACAATCTTTGTTACGGCATTCCCAATCATGTCCAGAACGACGTCGCCAACGGCAAAATCGTTGTCGTCAACGCATCACGCAGCGTGATTGACGATGCCCGCGATCTTCTGGGTTCCGATCACGTCCGGGTCATCAGCATCCGGGCACACGAAGATGCCCTTCGCCAACGCCTTGTGGCCCGTGGCCGCGAAAGTTCCGACGATATCGAACAACGCCTGCGGCGCGCATCGGCCTATCAGGTCGATGGTCCCAACGTGATCGCCGTTGAAAATGACAATGACCTTGAAACCGGTATTGGCCGCTTCATTGATGCCATTTTCCACCGCCCGGCACATGGGGACCAAGCGCCCGGCAACCGGGTAGTCTGAACAAAAAATGCTGCAGCAAAACGCTGCAGCATTTTTTATTTCCCAAGGTGCAATCACCCGTCATCCAAGCGCGAAGCGCCCCAACAAATCAAACGGCTTTCCATCACCCGGATCACCAAAAAGACAGACATCGCTGATCGTAAATGGTGCCTCGCACAAGGGTGCAACAATCGGGGCAAGCGCATCGCGCACCCGCATCATCCGGTCCGGGTCAAGCTTGTCTGTCAGGGTCAGGTGAAAACGGAATTCTTCCATCACATAGGGATATCCCCATCTGACCAGATATTCTTCCTGTCGATCACTTAACCCCGATGCACGGCGTTTATTCATCGCGGCTTCGTCTTCGGGCTGCCGAAAACCGTCAAGCGCCTGCACCAGACCAGACGCCAGCGCACCAAGCTGATCGGTCGGCGCAGTCGGGATCAGGGCGATAAAACTGCCAATCGATTTCAGCAAAAGCGGACCACACGTCACCGAAGACGCTGCCGCACAATAGTCAGCAATCGCACGTTCAAGCTGCACGCGCGTCTGCCCGTCCTTTAAGGTGAAGGGCGGTTTCAGGGTGCCATGAAATCCGTATCGCGACGGGGAAACGGTTATCGCCGCGACCTCGCCATCGGCAAGGCCGATGGCAGCCCGGCGGTCCATTTCCCGTCCGGTTTCGGGATCACGCCCCAGCCAGGAATTGCCAAAAGCCGCCAGATCACTGTCGGCTTTCGGTGCATAGTAAACAGCATAACGCTGATAGTCGGTCATGTGGCCTCGAACTGGCTTTCGATTTATCGCAGATCGTATTTCAGACAGAAATCCCGTACCGGCAGACGCCGAAAATCGTCAAGCCGTTCTGCCAATGTTGCATGATCCCAGTCCCACCAGCAAATGCGAAGCAGCGCATCGACAATTTCCGCGTCAAATCGCGGGCGAAGCGGGGTGGCCGGAATACCGGTCACAATCGTATAGGGCGGCACATCCTTGGTCACCACCGCACCCGAACCGACAACCGACCCGATCCCGATGGCAACCCCGCCCTGAACAATCGCGCCATGCCCGATCCAGACATCATGATCAAGCTTCACCCGCTTTTCGCGGCGCCAGTCAAAAAACGCCGGATCATCATCGCCAAGCTCATAGGCACTCGACCGGTACTGGAAATGATGCATCGATGCCCGGTCCATCGGATGCTGCCCCGGATTGATCCTTGTATGGGCGGCGATATTTACGAATTTGCCGATGTCGGAATAGATGATCTCGCTGTCATTGACGACATAGGAATAATCACCCATCACGCTTTCGCGGATGCTGGTGCGTGCGCCAATTTCGGTCCAGACACCAAACTCGCAATCAACAACAACCGCACTCTGATCAATCGTCGGGGCCTCCGACAATTGTTTCATTGCCGGTTTGGCCTGCGTAATCTTGAACGTCATGGATCAGGTCACCAGTTTGCGCAGGCGCTGCGAAATCACATCAAGCAGGCTGACCGACAGGATGATGATGATCATGACCGCGGCGGTTTCCGCATAATAAAATGCACGGATATATTCCCACAAAACCATGCCAATGCCACCCGCACCGACAATGCCAAGAACGGTAGCCGACCGCACGTTGCTTTCAAACCGGTACAGCGAATAGGAAATCCAAAGCGGAAGAACCTGCGGGATCACCCCAAAGATGACCTCCTGCAATCCGTTGGCACCGGTGGCCCGGATGCCTTCGACCGGTTCGGGATCAATCGCCTCGACGGCTTCTGAAAACAGCTTTGCCAGAACGCCGGTGGTATGAATCCAAAGGGCAAGCACACCGGCAAACGGACCAAGACCAACCGCAACAACGAACAGCATGGCAAAAACCATTTCATTGATCGCGCGGAAGGAATCCATCAGGCGGCGCACCGGCTGGTACACCCAGAACGGAACAATGTTTTCAGAACACAGAATGCCAAACGGGATCGAACAGACAATTGCAAGCGCCGTGCCCCAGATCGCAATCTGGATCGTGATCCACATTTCGCTGACATAGGTTTTCCACATCAGGAAATCCGGCGGGAAAAACCCGTCCGCGAAATCGACCATGTTGCCACTGTTTTCAATCAGGGCCATGGGCCGCATGTCGGCCCCCTCCCAGGACAGGGCCAGAATGGCCAGAATGAACGCCCAAAGAAGGAAACTTGCGCCTGAACGTTTCAGATCGCGCGGCGGAAGTTCTGCGGCGGTTACGGCAGATGTCGAAAGGCTGCTGTTCATGTTCTTTTCCCGGGAAATAAAAACAAACGGGGAGCCCTGATATCGGGCTCCCCGTTCGGATGCCGGTTACTCGTAAGAAACCAGGATATCGAGTTCTGCGAGCTGCTTGTCGATTTCAGAAACGCGTTTTGCTTTCTCGTCGGCGGACAGTTCGGCGGTGTTCTCGATTTTCAGCTTGTCTTTATACAGTTCAAGCTGACGGATCGGGTAAAGCTGCGCATTGCTGCTTTCCATGAACTTGCCCATGCCATCCTGAATGCCGCCAAGAACCTTGTTGGCTTCTTCAACATCGCCCAGACGACCGTAACCAAGGAAGAACGCCTTGATTTCGGATTTCAGTTCGCGCGACATATCCTTGCGATAAACCATCGGATCGGACGGGATCAGCGGCGAGGTCCAGATAACCTTGACCTTGTCGGTGATTTCCGGCTTGACCATCTGGGTGCGGGCAAGCTGTTCGGAGTTGTTGGCAGCAACATCAACCTGATTATTGGCGGTCGCCATCAGGTTGGTTTCGTGGTTGGCATTGCGAACGGTCTTGAAGCAGTTTTTCGGATCAACGCCGTTCTGCGCAAAGACGTAATAGGTCGGAACCAGGAAGCCCGAGGTCGAGTTCGGATCACCGATACCGAAATTAAGCGAACCATCGCATTTCAGCATGTCGGCAAGCGTGTTGAGCTTGTCGTTATCGGCCTGGGTGATGATGTGGGAATAATAGCCGTTCGTGCCGTCGCTTTTGGACGTCTGGACGAAAACTTCGCCGCCCGCACGGTCAACGGCTTCCATGGCCGACTTGTTACCGAACCAGCCAACGTGAACCTTGCCAAAACGCATGCCTTCGATGATGCCGGCATAGTCAGGCGCGAAGAACGCTTCGACATCCTTGCCAAGGGCTTCTTCCATATCCTCGATCAACGGCTGCCACTGAGCTTTCAGGTTCGAGCTGGATTCAGTCGAGATAAAGCCGAACACGATGGTTTCCGGGTCTTTTTCAAGCGGCTTGAATTCGACATCGGCATGGGCAAAGCCCGAAGCCAGCATGCTGGCAGCAAGGGCTGCGGATGCAATTGTTTTACGGATCATGGGAAGTCCCCCGTCAGGTTGGTTGGTAGAGGTGAAATAAAAAGAGATGTAAGGCAGAGAGAAATCGTCCTGATCTAGTTTGAAACGAAAGCCAGATCCTTCTCCGCGACCCTGCTCTTTGCCGGAACGTCATCCGGGGCAGACGCGAAAAGCTCGGAAGAATATTCGCCGTAAAGTTCGCGCAGGAACTCCGGCGTCAGTTCAGTGGATGGCCCGTCAAACACGACCGCGCCATCGCGCATCGCAATGGTGCGTGCGCAATAATCACGGGCATAATCGACCTGATGCAGCGACACGATGACCGTGACATTGTCTTCGCGGTTCACCCGATCCAGCGTATTCATCACCTTGCGCGATGACGCCGGGTCAAGGGATGCAATCGGCTCGTCGGCCAGGATAAGACGCGCACCCTGCGTAATCGTGCGTGCAATCGCCGCACGCTGCTGCTGCCCACCCGAAAGATTGCGGGCCTTCTTTGTCGCATGGCTATCGATACCGACACGCTTTAACGCGGTCATCGCCCGCATGCGCTCAGCCTTGGTAAACAGGCATAATGATCCGCGCCACGCAGGCACACGGCCCAGCATCCCGGTCAGAACATTGGTCAGAACCGTCAGGCGGCTGACCAGATTGAATTGCTGAAACACAACGCCGATATCGGCACGCACCTTCCGCGCACCCCTTGCAATACGGCCATTCTGCTGGATGACTTCACCGAATACCTCGATCTTGCCGCCATCGCGATCCCCACGCAGCAAACCGGCAATATGACGGATAAGGGTGGATTTGCCCGAACCGGACGCCCCGATCAGCGCGACCATCTCGCCCTCGCGAACCTGTAAACTGACATTGTTCAATGCCCGCTTATCGCGCGAGAAGCTCTTGTTCAGTCCGGATATGTCTACGACCAGCATTAAAGTCCGCCTGCTTGTGTTTCGCTGGTCAAGAAGCTACGCACAATCCGCGACTCTATGGTGACGGTGATGTTACAGTTCGATGATTACGACGCCTTCATTTCACCGACAACAATCAAACTTGTCTATACATCAAGATATCAATCAAATAAAAAATCGAACCACCAAGAAATAACAATGTAATAATTCAATTATTACTTGTGACCGTGTTCACAAATATGGATATGGACGGGCCAAAAAACGAAAAACCCCGACAGAAAGAAACTGCCGGGGCCTTGTATTGCGCCTGATCGCGGATGGATTTACTTGATCGCCTCAATCGCGGCAATGACATCATCTTCGATATCAAGCCCCTGAATTTCCGCATCCCGGCGCGCATTCTGCCCGCGCCGCCCCGGCAAGCGCACGGTTTCCTCCAGCGCGATTTCATCTGCAATATAGTGCAAATGATCAATGATCCCCGCCCCGCCGACCGCAACCGGATCAATGGCAATCACCATCTGACCCAATGCCGGTGGCGCGCCCTTGTCATCAAAAAGCGACGACGATTGATGCCCGAATTGTGCCCCGGTCAATCCGGCGGCCAGCATTTCAACCATCATGGCAAGGGCCGCCCCCTTGACCCCACCCGCCGGGACCATCGTGCCTTCAAGCGCCCTGACGGCATCCGTCGTCGGATTGCCGTCAACATCCAATGCCCAGTCATCAGGGATCGGAACGCCCTTCTGCTTGGCCGCCATGATCTTGCCGCGCGCCACCTTGGACAGGGCCAGATCAATCACGATCGGATCGCCATCGCCAATCGGCGTGGCAAAGGCAATCGGGTTGGTGCCAAACATCGGGCGGCGACCACCCCACGGCGCCATCGCGGCTGGCGCATTGGCAAACATCATCGCCGCCAGCCCCGCCTCGGCCAGCTTTTCCACGGTAAGTCCCATCACCCCGGCATGGTGCGACTTATGGATTGCCGCGACCGCAATCCCCTGACTGCGCGCAATATCGGGCAATCGTTCGATCATCAGATCAAGCGCCGGATAGGCAAATCCGAACCGCGCATCAATCCGCAAAACGGCCGGAAACGGCTGATCGGCCACCGGCTTGGCATGCCCGTCAACCTTGCCCGCACGCGCCTGCGCGGCATAGGCCGGAACGCGGCGCAAACCATGCCCGCCCTGTCCTGCGGCCTCGGCCGTGACCAGGGCGGTCGCAACCGATCCGGCATTGTCGGGATCAACGTTGCAGCGCAGCAGGGTATTGCACACAAGCGCATGTGCGTCAGACAGGGCAAGCTTCATGATGGTGACCTTAAAGATGGTGGCGGGAAGATAATGATGGCGGGCCCGGATACATTAGCCGCGCGAATGCCCCGACGCAAAGGTCTTGTGCACCGCAACCCTGCAAAACCATTCGGCAAAACCCCTACGACTGCACTATAAAACCGGAGCTCGAATATGCTAAAATTTCGCCGCAAAGTCGTATGAGTATCCCGCCACGGTTCATGCCGCCCGAAACGCGGCAGTCAGACCGGGACAGATTCCAAACACAGGATATTTCGAATGCGCAAAGTAACCTCATTAACCTTCGCGGCATTTGGCATCGCCAGCAGCCTGTGGCTTGCCGGTTGTGCTGCCACAACCAAACCGGCCGAGGAAAAATCACCCGCCGACTGGTCGGCCATCGCCGGTCGCGACTGGCAGCTGATGCGAATTGAGGCGAAAGACAAAAGCCTGACCCCGATGACCCCGATCCTTGCCAGCGTCAACTTTACCAATGACGGGAAAATTGCCGGATCGACCGGCTGCAACCGCTATTTCGGCAGTTACACCCGCAAGGATACCGCCCTTGATGTCTCCCCGCTCGGCAGCACCAAAATGATGTGCATGGAAGACGCGATGGAGATCGAAGACGCCTTTATCGCCGCCATGGCAGATGTCAAAGGCTGGAAAGTACAGGACGGCGACCTGATGCTGGTGGATGGCAGCGCCAAATCCATCATGACGTTCGAACCGATCCAGCCATAGGCGGAACAGGGATCACACGAACCCGTAAAAAAGGGGCGCAGATCACTGCGCCCCTTTTGCGTTGGTCTGTCGGCAACCTATCGCGGTTCGCTACGCAATCCCTGAATGATGGAATAACACGCCAGCAAAAGCACGATGGCAAACGGGAACCCGGTTGAAACCGCCATCGCCTGCAGGGAGCCAAGCCCCCCGCCCAGCAGCAGCGCAATCGCAACAAGCCCTTCAAACGTGCACCAGAAAACCCGCTGGGGCACCGGCGCATCAACCTTGCCGCCTGCGGTGATGGTATCGATCACCAGCGACCCGGAATCGGACGAGGTGACAAAGAACACGATCACCAGAACAATCCCGATAAAGGACGTGATCGCATGCAACGGCAGGGCTTCAAGCATGCTAAACAGCTTGATCGGAAGCGCCGCATCGGCAATCGCCTGCACGCCTTCATTGACCATATGCACCGCCGTGCCGCCAAACGCCGTCATCCACAGCACGCAGACCAGCGACGGAATGATCAGGACACAGGTAATGAATTCCCGCACCGTCCGGCCACGCGACACGCGCGCAATGAACATGCCGACAAACGGCGACCAGGAAATCCACCACGCCCAATAGAACGACGTCCAGCCCTGGCTGAAATTGGTATCCTCACGCCCGACCGGGTTCGAAAGCGCTGGAAGATATTCGACATAGGCGACAAGACTTGTGAAAAAGCCCTTGATGATATCCATGGTCGGCCCGACCAGCACGACAAACAGCAAAAGCAATGCCGCCAGAACCATATTGATTTCCGAAAGCCGTTTGACCCCGGCATCAAGCCCGGCCAGAACCGAAATCAGCGCAACCCCGGTAATCGCGATAATCAGGACAACCTTCGATCCATCCGTAACCGGAATGCCAAACAGGAATTCAAGCCCGGCATTGGCCTGTTCCGCACCAAAACCAAGCGACGTCGCAAGCCCGAACAGGGTGGCAAACACCGCCAGAATATCAATCACATGCCCGGTCCAGCCCCAGACACGCTCGCCAAAGATCGGATAAAACACCGACCGCATGGTCAATGGCAGGCCCTTGTTAAACGAAAACAGCGCCAATGCCAGCGCCACCGTGGCATAGATCGCCCACGGGTGAAGCCCCCAATGGAAAATCGTCGCCGCCATGCCAAGGTCAAAGGCACCGTCCGCATCGCCCATCGCCCCGCCTAGCGGTGCCCAGTCGGTCCGCACCCCGCCATCACCGACCGTCGCGCCGCCCATCGATGTGGTAAAGTGCGAAATCGGCTCGGACACGCCATAAAACATAAGGCCGATCCCCATGCCGGCCGCAAACAGCATGGCAAACCAGCCGCTATAGGAATAATCCGGTGTCGCATCCTGCCCGCCCAGCCGGACCTTGCCCAGCGGCGATACAATCAGAAACAGACACAGCAAAACGAAAACATTCGCCACCGACAGGAAGAACCAGTCAAAGGTCGATGTCAGCCAGCCCCGAAGGTCATTGAACATCGGCCCGACACTTTCCTGAAAGGCCAGTGTGAAAAACACGAATGCAACAATCGATAACCCCGAAATCAGGAATACCGGGTTATGAATATCAAGGCCAAACGGCCCGATCTGTGTGGTGATGTTATCCTGTCCGATTTCATATTCGGTATCGATCGGATTGGCCGCACCATCCGGGCTTTCAATGCCCGTCTCGGCATTCGATCCCATGAAAATCTCCCTTGAAAAGCAATTTTGCGGCCACCCCTGGCCGCAATCTGTCCGGTTTGCCTGCTATTAACGCACCAGAAACACGGAATGATCCCAATGCGACGCAACATATCCGCCGTGGGATGCAAAAATATGATCGGCCATACCCGGCACATGGGACGCCATGACGATCACATCCGCCTTGACCTCTGTTGCCGCATCAACAATGATTTCGCTCAGATCAATCGCCGGATCGTGTGAAATGCGGGTCATGCCCGAACATTCGATACCGGTCTTTTTGGCCTGCTCTTCGGCAAAGGCCGCCATTTTGCGATCATATTCTGCTGGCGTATGTGCAATCGGGGATGGGGTATTGGTTCCAACCCCGAAAAAGCAGATTTTGGCATCATAATGCTTTGCCAGATCCGCCGCCGTCGAAAGCGCCTTTTCCAGCTTGTCGATATGCGTCAGATCCACGGGTACCATGATCTTGCGATACATTCCCTGCCTCCGTTCTACGGGTGCCCTAACGGGCAAAACACACCTTCGAAACAGATGAGGCGATAAAGACTATCACCAGAACAGGAAATTATCAAAACACTCATCACCGGCGGATTTCACGCCACGGGTGAATACAGATACCAGACCGCGACAATCAACCAGAAGAAACCGCCAAATAATTCCGGCGATTTACCGGACCCATTAAATCCGGATCATTTCATGCTGCGCACGAATTCGCGGCAATATCCGGCACATTATTATGCCGCAGAATTATTCTGCCGCCATGCGCCTTATCGCATCACACAGGAATTTAAATCCGGTCGCCGCCCCCTCACTCATATGCCGCGCGCGTAGCCAGCCATGGATCATTTGCGGCTCCTCGCGATACGTCACGTCAATCCCGGCCCGGGCAAGGCGCGCGGTATATTCCCGCCCGTCATCGCGCAGCGGATCAAAATAGGCCGCCGTGATATAGGTCGGCGGCAATCCGCGCAGATCCTCCGCCGATAACGGATAGGCCACCGGATCATCCATCGGCGCCTTCAGGACATCGCGATAATAAATCACATCATCGGTGCTTAAACCGGGGGCGGATGCCATCTGGCCATAGGATGGCCAGCCAAGATCACCGCCAAGGGCCGGATAAATCAGGACCTGCCCGACAACACCCGCGCCAAGCCCCTCATCGCGCGCCCGGATCGCAAGCCCGCCTGCCAATGTCGCCCCGGCACTATCACCAACAAGCACGATCTCCGCACCGTGCGACAGCACATCGCGCGCAACCGCAAACGCATCCTGATGCGCCGCTGGCCAGATATGTTCGGGCGCCAGCCGGTAATCGACCGAAATCATTTCCGCACCCGCCGCCTCGGCAATCTCGGCACAGATCGCATCATGGCTATCAAGCGACCCGACGATAAACCCGCCGCCATGCAGGTAAAGCAACTTCCGCGTTGTCCGAATCTTGGCCGGGCGATAAATCCTGACCGCCACCCCGGCAATATGATCATCACAGGTCAGAAGCCCCGGCGGATGGGGATAGGCAAAGGCATCACAAAGCGCTTCATACCATTTGCGTTGCTGCGCAATATCGGCGGCAACCGCATCGGGCGGATAAAACCGGTCGCATGTGGCTATGAAGTCACGGATGCCTGCTTCGTCGGGCATCGGGCTATAGGCGATATCGGGCATCGCCTGATCGGACCCGTCCATGTCGCACAACTTCCCCAATGATGTTTTGATGTTTGTACGCGCAAGCCTAACGCCAATCACGCGCGCTTGAAAAGCATGCAAATGCGCCATGGCGGTTTTGTGACCTCGATCCCCCGGATCGGCCCGACCATAAATCGGTAAAATCTATCAAAAAATTCAAAAATAACTATTTAACCTATACACTCAAAACGCGTTAGCCTGCTTGACAGCATCGCCTGACATGACGCCCAATGATTTAACAATCTCGTCTTGTTGCGATCACAAGTTTCGACATTACCTTGAACAGGGAAGCATCACGCCGAAATGTTCACCAGAATGTTCAAATATTCCTGCGGTCAATATGACCGGCTCACGACCGGGCGGGAGAGAGAAACCAGAAGTCGATACAAGACCGCGAATTGGGGATGCCCCATCATGCCGCAATCCGCAAATATCGCTTTGGGTAAAACCTGACCGGATCAGGAAAACAGGAATAGCCAGCCATTACGGGAGAGAGAAATGGACGGAAAACAGACAGCAGGGAAATGCCCGGTCATGCATGGCGGTATGACCGCACTGGGCACCACGGTTATGGATTGGTGGCCAAACGCGCTTAACTTCGACATCCTGCATCAGCACGACATGAAAACCAATCCGCTGGGCAAGGACTTCAACTACCGCGAAGAACTCAAAAAGCTCGACGTCGAAGGCCTTAAAAACGACCTTCGCGCGCTGATGAATGAAAGCCAGGAATGGTGGCCCGCCGACTGGGGAAGCTATGTTGGCATGTTCGCCCGTGTCGCATGGCATTCCGCCGGCTCCTACCGTCTGGCCGATGGCCGTGGTGGCGGCGGTACCGGCAACCAGCGTTTCGCACCGCTCAACTCCTGGCCTGACAACGTCAACACCGACAAGGGCCGCCGTCTGCTCTGGCCGATCAAGCGCAAATATGGCAACAAAATCTCCTGGGCCGATCTGATGATCCTGGCCGGCACGATTGCCTATGAAGTCGCCGGTCTTAAAACCTATGGCTTCGCCTTTGGCCGCGAAGATGTCTGGCACCCGGAAAAGGACACCTATTGGGGTGCGGAAAAGGAATGGCTGGCACCAAGCGACAGCCGTTATGAGGACATCACCCGCCCCGACACCATGCAAAACCCGCTGGCGGCTGTTCAGATGGGCCTGATCTATGTGAACCCGGAAGGCGTGAACGGGCAGCCTGACCCAATGAAAACCGCCGCCCAGGTCCGCGAAACCTTCGCCCGCATGGCAATGGATGACGAGGAAACAGCAGCCCTGACCGCAGGCGGTCACACCATCGGCAAATCGCACGGCAATGGTTCGCCGTCTGATCTCAGCCCCGAACCAGAAGCCGCCGACGTCGAATATCAGGGCATCGGCTGGATGAAGACCAATGGCCGTGGCATTGGCCGCGATACCATGGTTTCGGGCATCGAAGGTGCATGGACCACCAACCCGACCAAATGGGATATGGGCTGGTTCGATATGCTGTTTGGCCACGAGTGGGAGCTGAAGAAAAGCCCGGCGGGCGCATGGCAGTGGGAACCGACCGACATCAAGGAAGAAGACATGCCGGTCGATGTCGAGGATCCCTCGATCCGCTGCAAACCGATCATGACCGATGCCGATATGGCGATGAAGGTCGACCCGACCTATAACGCCATCTGCCAGAAATTCATGAAGGACCCGGAATATTTCTCCGAAACCTTTGCCCGCGCATGGTTCAAACTGACCCATCGCGACATGGGCCCGAAAGTCCGCTATGTCGGCCCGGACGTGCCCAAGGAAGACCTGATCTGGCAGGACCCGATCCCAAGCGTCGATTACACCCTCTCGGACGCCGAAATCGCCGATCTCAAGTCCAAACTGCTGTCATCCGGCCTGACCAGTGCCGAACTGATCAACACCGCTTGGGACAGTGCGCGAACCTATCGCGGTTCGGACATGCGTGGCGGTGCCAATGGGGCACGCATCCGTCTGGCCCCGCAAAAGGACTGGGCCGGGAACGAGCCCGAACGCCTTGCCAAGGTTCTCAAAACCCTTGAAGGCATTCAGGCCGGCCTTGCCAAGAAAGTCAGCCTCGCCGATCTGATCGTGCTCGGTGGCACGGCAGCCGTTGAAAAGGCCGCGAAGGATGCCGGCGTCAACATCACCGTCCCGTTCGCACCGGGCCGGGGTGACGCGACGGCCGAAATGACCGATGCCGCAAGCTTCGAGCCGCTCGAACCACTGGCCGATGGCTATCGCAACTGGCTGAAAGACGATTATGTGGTCTCGCCCGAAGAAATGATGCTGGACCGTACCCAGCTCATGGGCCTGACCGCACCGGAAATGACCGCACTGGTCGGTGGCATGCGCGTTCTTGGCACCAATCATGGCGGCACCAAGCACGGCGTCTTTACCGACCGTGTCGGCAAACTGACGACCGACTTCTTCGTCAATCTGACCGACATGGCCTATAGCTGGAAACCGGCAGGCGACAACCTTTACAACATCGTTGATCGCAAAACCGGCCAGACCAAATGGACCGCGACCCGCGTTGACCTCGTCTTTGGCTCAAACGCCATCCTGCGCGCCTATGCCGAAGTCTACGCCCAGGACGACAACCACGAGAAGTTCGTCAAGGACTTCGTCGCGGCCTGGACCAAGGTGATGAACGCGGACCGGTTTGACCTCGCCGCGTAAGGGCAGCCTGCCTTTGAGATGATCTGGATTGGAGCTTGCGGGCTCTGAACGAGGAACACCCCCGGTCGTGAGGCTGGGGGTGTTTTTTGTAAACAGCTCCCTCATCATCACAAGCAAGAAAGATGAGCGAAGACAACAGCTTGGCAACATGTTATTTTGCATAATTGCATGCTATTTCTAGGATAGAGTCTGTTGCATCCTCTAACTTAGATATAATCAAATTTTGGACGGAGCAGTTTTTCGTGGATATTGAAGCATCAAACGCAATAAAGCTGTTCTTTCCAAATCCCTCACTTCTCATGGTATATTTTGAAGCGATTGCCAATGCCTTGGATGCAGATGCAACCATAATTTCCATAGATTTAAAAATTTCATCTTTTGATAATCCTTCTTCTTTGCAAATTACGATTACGGACAATGGAAGAGGCTTCACCGATGAAAACTTCAACCGGTTTAAAACATTACTGAAACCTAGAGACGAGTTCCACAAAGGGATCGGGCGGTTACTATTTCTCGATTATTTTGAAAAAGTTAATATTGATAGCTTCTGGAGTGATAAGAGAAGAATATTTACCTTTGACAGCTTATTTGATGGGAAAGCTCCGCCAAAGGAAGCTCCTGAAACTGCCAACTCGGGAAGCATATTAGTTTTCACAGGGTTTAGAAAGGAACGTGTACATTCTTACGATGATCTGAAGCCATCAGCTCTAAAGCTAGAGATCATTGATCATTTTCTTCCGTCGCTGCTCGCTCTCAAAAGAAAATCTGTCGATTTCGAAATTTCAATATCCTTAGAAACAGAAGATACAAATAATCAGAAGGATTTCTTTTCTAGGTCAGAATCGATAACAGCATCTGACTTACCTGAAATGAAAGAAATTGAAATAAATGGCTCCCAATTTGATCTCTTAAGCAACATAAAAGTTCGGTATCATATTCGAGAGTCAATGGGGAAGCCGAAGCACCTTATCGCCTTCAACATTGATGGTCGAACTATTCCGGCCAATTTGATTAACCAAAAATCGATCCCTGCAGGACAGTCAATAGTCTTCATTTTTGAGTCTGAATTTTTCAAAGCCAAGAGCGATACATCACGCCAAAAGCTCATCTTGCCGGAAGGTATTAATGAAACATTCTTCAATGGTGTACTTCGCCGAGAAATCGGAGACATCTTGGCAAGAGAAATCCCAGAAATCGCAGAAAAAAATAAAGAAACCAAGCAACAGTTTGAGGAAACATTCCCTCACTTGCTAGGGTATTTTGAAGAAACAACAGTTGGATTGATTGAAAGAGACGAATCATTGAATGCCGCTCAACAAAGCTTTTTTAAAGATCAAAAGAAAGTTCTGCAGAGCGAACATCTAGATGACGCTATATTCGAAAAATCTTTAGAACTATCCTCGCGGTCACTTACCGAATATATTTTATATCGAGATAAAATCATCCGCAGGATGAACGAGGTAAATGAGGCTGATCCAGAGGCCGATATTCATAACCTCATCGTGCCTCGCTACAAACAATTCGAACAGACAGAATTTAGCTCCCACATCTATCAAAATAATGCTTGGCTACTTGATGACAAGTTTATGTCATATAGCACTATTTTGAGCGAAGCTCGTATGGACGCTGTAATTAGCGCTATACGCTTAGACGATGAGAGTTTGGGAGGAGATGGCCGCCCAGATATTGCGATGATTTTCTCTGCAGACCCAGATAAATCACTTGCTGTCGATGTCGTAATCGTTGAAATCAAAAGAAAAACGAGCGACGAAAAAGAGACACTTTTTGCAATTAATCAGCTCCTAGATAGAGCAGAAAAACTTGCAATACATTGCGATAATATTCAGCGAATTTGGTATTACTCGGTAATTCACATCGAAAGCACCTTGGAAACCAGGTTGCGACAACTTAAGTGGACACCGCTATTCTCTAAAGGAAAAGTTTATTATCAAGAATTTTCTACGCCTAGACCAAATGGCACCGAGGTTCCAACCCCAATATTCCTTTTATCTTTTGATGCCATCGTTGCTGATGCTCAAGTTCGAAATCATACTTTCCTCGAGATTCTTCGAGAGGGAATGAAGAAATATTCCACAGATCACGAAGCTTAAATCGGATCAGCTTGATCTCTCCTGAGAGGTTACGCGTTTGAAATGGTTTGGATTGGAGCTTTTGGGCTCTGAACGAGAAACACCCTCGGCCGTGAGGCTGAGGGTGTTTTCTTATAGAGGTCTGAATAGCCCCTGGAATTGTAGACACCCGGATTGATCAGATTTGTCGTCTTTCGAATTCGACGGGTGACAACATCCCATTGGTACTATGTTTGCGCTTCGGGTTATAGAACATTTCTATGTAGTCGAAGACGTCCTGACGTGCCTCATCCCGTGATTTATAAACCCTGCGGCGGATGCGTTCGCGTTTAAGCAAGTTAAAGAAACTTTCGGCAACAGCATTGTCATAACAGTTTCCGCGGCGGCTCATACTATGTTCCAGATCGTGCTGACGAAGGAAAGCGGCCCAGTCGATGCTGGTATATTGGGAACCCTGATCAGAATGGATCAGTACCCTGTTCTTTGGCTTTCGCCGCCAGACGGCCATCAGCAATGCTTGCAGAACAACATTTGTATCTTGTCGCTGCTTCAATGCCCAGCCAACCACCATGCGGGAATAAAGGTCAATGACGACGGCAAGATACGCAAATCCTTCCTGTGTCTTGATATAGGTGATATCGGTCACCCAAGCGGTATTTGGTCTGGCGGTATCAAACTGCCGATCCAGTTTGTTGTCAGCGACGACAGCCGGTTTGCCGCCATATTTGCCGGGACGCTTCTTGTAACCGATCCGCGCGCGTATGCCTGCATTGCGGGCCAGTCGGGCCACACGGTTCGGGCTGCAACGCTCTCCCATATCCATCAGATCATCATGGATCTTGCGGTAGCCATATACCTGACCGCTATCTTCCCATATCTGGCGAACAAGCGCGGTCTGCCTTTGGTCTTCCAGAAACCGGGCGCTGTGTGGTTTCTTCTGCCAGGCATAAAAGCCACTGGGATGAACCTGCAAACACCGGCACATGGTGCGGACCGAATAGACCCGGCGATGCTGGTCAATAAACGCGTACCTCATTTTGCATCCCTGGCGAAGTACGCGGTTGCCTTTTTTAGAATATCGCGCTCCTCGGTGATCCGGGCGAGTTCTTGCTTCAGGCGGCGTATCTCGGATGATTGTTGATCAGCTTCAGCAATCGCATCAGGGGACTTGCTGAACTTCTTCCTCCACACATACAGGGAATGTGTGCTGACACCGAGACGTGCAGAAACTTCCGCTACTGAGTAGCCTCGTTCGGTAATCTGGCGAACGGCATCAATCTTGAACTCATCGGTAAAATGACTCTTGGGCATCGTAAACTCCTTGCCTCAATTTATAGGCTATCGGGTGTCTACAATTCCAGGGGCTATTCAGTCATTAAATACGAATTATCTTATTTAAACTTGCAATAACCACTTATAGACATCACCATCTTAGGTGGCAAAAATAAAATGTGGTTCAGCTTCATATCCAAATCCACCAGACTAAGATCACTGCTCCAGCAAGGCTACTTTCCTAGTGAACTTCCTCTTCCGTTCAATACACAGGATTTGGGAAAATATAGATCAAGCATTCTTAGGTCATGGTCAAAGACGCTTAGCCAAACACCTAAAACAGTTCCAGGAACTTTCTCTATACCGAAAGGTCAGTTCGGACGCAGACATCTTCGGGTTGTGAACCCCATTTCTCAAACTTATTTATCTGAGCTCATTGCGAATAACTGGATCAAGATTCGGAATCACCTTATTAAATCACAGTACTCCGCTTCCAAGTTAGAAATAAGGAGCACCGGTGGTAGAGCCGTCGATACTCCTGACTTTCAATCAATTGAGCAGCACAGATTAGAAATAAGCGCTGAATACAATTTTGCTCTTGTAAGTGACGTTTCTCGTTTCTATGGAACCTTGTATACACATACCCTCGCATGGGCATTGCACGGTAAACAGTGGTCCAAGGTGAACATCAACAGTCCAGCACTCGCAAGTTCCCTAGGCAATCAATTAGATATTGCTGTTCGTAAGGGACAGGACAATCAAACCTTAGGTATTCCAATAGGGCCAGATACTTCCCGTATTCTTTCAGAGATAATTGCATCATCTGTAGACCAGAATATCCAGAAAAGTAATGCATTAAAAAATGCTAGAGCGATCCGGAATGTTGACGATTGGTTTATAGGGTTCGATAGCCTTGGTGCAGCAGAGAAAGCCATCAATCACCTAGATAACTCATACCGCACTTTCGAATTAGAGCTAAACGCAGAAAAAACGAAAACAATTTCTACCGACAGCGTATATCGCTCTGTTTGGGTTCAAGAGCTCACTTCAATCTTATCTCGAATGGCCCCTAAACCAAAAAAACCTGAGCTTTTCGAGTTTTTCACTAATGCATTTCATTTGCAGCAGCAACATCCTCACGAACATATTGTTTTATGGGCAGTTAAATCAATTCGAAGTAAAAAAATACAAAAAAGCACCTGGCCCACTTTTGAAACATTTCTACTAAAAACCTCTCGCCAGCAGACGGCATCTATACCTGTAGTTGTTCAAATTCTTTCGGCTTACAGTGAAGCTCACTATCCAATCAACGTCGCCAGATGTGCAAAACTAATTGAAGATACTATTGCAATACATTCACCGAGAGGACATCACTTCGAGGTTTCTTGGGTATTATATTTAGCCGTAAGCCTGAATATCTCTCTCAGTAAAAGATCGTGCGAGCTAGTTAGCAACCTTGAAAATTCGATCTGTGCGATAGTTGCGCTTCACCTCCAATCACTAGGTTTAGCTCAATACTTAAATGTCAACCTCTGGAAAACTTACATGACCGCGGACAGCCTAAAGTCCGACATGTGGCTATTGGCATATGAAGCGGACTTAAAAGGTTGGCTTAGTGGCACCCCGACAAACTTCGTAGACAACGATTTTTTCTTCGGAGTGCTAAAGCAAAAGAATATCTCGTTTTACATAGCAAACAAACGCTACCGCTTGCCAAGTAATCGTCCAAGTTTATTAGATATATGGAAGAAACTGCGTCTCCGCGATGCGGAGGACATGAATTTTTATGGTTTTACAAATCTACGGGCAAATCCTCCGGAAGAATAGCGCTACCATATCCTTCTGTTGTGAGGATTGTTGCTTCAGCCCCTTGATCCGCCGCGTTGATTATTAGACGTGTCCAAACTTCAGACTATCCCTCCGAATATAAACACTTAATTTTAACCCCTCAAATAAATGACAGAGGCAACAATGACAATTACTATTGCTTGGGAAAGAAAGTTATCAAACTACTCTGAATTAGTTTTTTGCTCTGATAGTCGTCTTAGTGGCGGAGGAAATATTGATGTTTGTCAAAAAGTCTTCCCTCTACCTCGAGAAGATGCCGCGATCGGTTTTTGTGGAAGTACACTTCTTGCTTATCCAATTATCAATCAATTCATTTCTTATGTTCGACACTACAAGAAAAATCTAGACCGCTCTCTTGATGGATCAGAGCTTCCTAATAGGTTTGCCAGCCTGACAAATAAATTTCTTAAATCTTATATGAACCCGATAGACTTACAATCCGAACTTAAAGAAACATCATTTCTAATCGGAAGCTTTTCGTGGCGTCTACAGAGACCAATAATTAGTAACATTCGGTATGATGCCGGCAAAGGAGAGTATGTTGCTTCTAAATCACGTTTTCCAAAAGGACGCAGTAGAAGCTTAAACCGTGCAACGCAGTTTGGAATGATCGGTGATCTCCGCTATCATTATTTTGACCATCTAAAGAACACTATTGAATTTCAAACGGCAGAGTGTCTTAACATGGAGCCATTTTCTGCTCTTTGCGACATGCTTCAGAAACCTAATTTTACTGATCGGTATGGCACCCTCAAGGGGGTGATCGGTGGAGCACCTCAACTTTTGAAAATTTATCCTTTCCTCCGAACTATCGAATTTGGTGTCCACTGGCCAAGTAAAGCAGACGGGAAACTTTATTTAAACGGCAGAGAGTTATTCGAATATGAAAAAGTTATTATCCCACAAATAGACAGTACGACTCATGAGATGTTCTACCCTCTTGAGGGACTGGGCGCTGCGGGGAATACCAGCAAGATAGAGTAAAGTTCCCCGCACCTCCAAATTTGTAGTACAACACCAAAGTTGATGTATTTTCCGAAGTTTTATGCCCCCCATCAAACGCATCGCTCCTCGAAACCGTAAGGTTATGATCACAGGCACAGAACACAGCAAGAACACAGGCCCTTTGCGAAGCTGGCGTAAGTCTGAGACTGACACCACGGCATTGGTGCCATGACCAATGACACTCTCCCGCTAAGCCACGACCTCGAAATTCGAGCCTCCACCAAGTGATAATCGATGCGACAGCAAATCACGTCACCCAAAACCGAATTGTCGGTAACCGATGTAGCCCAGACACACCTCGGGCGTGTGCCATCCTCGCCAACTGACGGTCTCCGGGCCCACGACCCGTTCCGGTCACTTTCGGCAATGGCGGCACTTTCCGCTATCCGCCGAGGTCCGGACACACTTCGGGCGTACGGCCCCCATCGGTCCACCATCGGCGGGCCACGCTCAATGCCACCCGCTGCTGCCATCGCTGCCACTCCCGGCAGATTTAACGCTTCCTCCTCAACAAGACGCACCTCTCCCGTCATGACAAATGACCGGGTTCGTCCCCTTAGTCCCTTTAATCCTGGGGCAGAATGCCGCCGTAATGGCTCCGCCATCCGCCGCCCCGTATCCTGCGGAGTGCCCCGCTGCCCTGCCCGTGTCTATGTCCGTATCTTTGCCGCTGCATCCTGATCACCTCTTTGATCCGGCCCCAAACGCAAAAACCCGCAAGGCCACTGGGCGCATTGCTGTTGACTCCTGTTGCCATACAGGTGGCAACAGGGCTGTGCGACAATGGTCTATTGGACGCCAACACGACGATACCTTAGGAACGGAAACAAAATGAAACTCGCATCAATCCGCTTCATCGCAGCCGATATCAAGCAAATGGTCGCGTTTTACGAAATGATCTTGGGCCGCAAGGCGGAGTGGCTTGCTCCAGTCTTCGCTGAGCTTGTGGGACCTGGTGCAACGCTTGCAATCGGCGCATCTGAAACTGTAGCACTTTGGAAAGAAGGAAGTGGTGAGCCGGGAGCCAATCGGACGGCCTATCTGGAGATTCAGGTTGAGGATGTCGATGCGGAATTCGAGCGCCTGAAGGACAAAGTGCAACTAGTGCACGACCTGAAGACGATGCCGTGGGGCAACAAGACATTTCAATTCCGCGATCCGGAAGGAAACGCAGTCTCGATTTACATGCCGGAAACGGAAGCCGCCAAAAAGCGCTTCGCTACACGATAGAAATGGCAATGGCCCCGAAATCCGAATAACTTCCGGGCAGCACAAGCAGCCTGGCGACGATGGATGCAACGGCAGAACAGCTCAGCCAAAACCGGACTTCCCGCAATCAGGGAAGTCCGGACGAACCTCGGGCTTTGGCATCCTCGCCTGCGAGGTGCAGACAGGCCGCCTCGGCCACGACCCGCTCTGGTACCTTGCGGCCATGAAGACATTTCCGGCAACACGCGAACCCCGGACAAATCTCGTGCCTCCACCAGTCTCGCCAAACAGGCCATCTCGGGCCCGCCACCCGCTCCGGTCACTTCGGCAACGTCGACATTTCCGGCAACCGATGAAGCCCGGACACACCTCGGGCCTTCGCAAACCTCGCGAACTGACGGTCTCCGGGCCCACGACCCGCTCCGGTCACTTTCGGCAACGGCGACACTTTCCGCTAACCGCCGAGGTCCGGACACACTTCGGGCGTACGGCCCCCACCGGTCCACCATCGGCGGGTCACAGATCACTGCTGCCCGCTGCTGCCATTCCTGCCGCTCCCGGCAGATTTAACTTATCCCTCCCCAACAAGACGCACCTCTCCCGTCATGACAAATGATCGGGCTAGTCCCCTTCGTCCTCTTTAGTCTTGGGGCAGAATGCCGCCATAATGGCTCCGCCATCCGCCGATCCATATCCTGCGGAGCACCCCGCTGCACTGCCCCTGTCTGTGTCCGTATCTTTGCCGCTGCATCCTGATCACCTTTTTCATCCAGCCCCAAACGCAAAAACCCGCGAGGCTCAAGGCCTCGCGGGTTTCGGTCCGGGCGGTTTTCCCCCGTTGACTTTTCTTTTATGCCACAAATAAAAGAACAAATCAAGAACTTTTTCGAGAAATTTTATATGCCGCCGGAAAGGGCGCAGGCACCCCACCCAGGCATATGGTCGGCGGCCATATGTCCGGGAGGGCCATCCGAACGACCGGATATGCAGTATCGGACGCCAGAACCAACCCCTGACGATATGACTTCTGTGGCTTGATCCTGCAGGAGTGAATTTCATGTCGCGTTCGGCCGAACTCCGTTCCGCCCGTAAAGACCCATCAGACCAGACGCCGGGGGTGCTCCCCGATGGCGCGGCTCTGCGCACCATACAGCGCCGACGAAAACGTGTTCTTCGCATTGGCGTTGTCGTGCTTCTGGTTCTTGTTGCCGGAAGCCGGGCGATGGCGGAGCGCCAGAGCGAGCTTCACGACATGATCGAAGCCACCGGGCTGTTTGCGATTGGCGTCTGCATCTTCGGGCGTGGCTGGTGCTCCCTTTATATCGGCGGGCGCAAGAAAACAGAGCTTGTCACCACCGGGCCTTATTCCAGCTGCCGAAATCCGCTTTATGTTTTCAACATGATCGGCGCCTTCGGTGTCGGCGCACAGACCGGCAGTATCGTGCTGGGCTGTTTGTTTGCCGGCCTGTGCTGGATGGTGTTTCGCAATGTTGTCGCGCACGAGGAAGCATTGCTCTCGGAACGTTTTGGCAAGGCATTCCGGCGCTATCAGAATACCGTACCGCGCTTTCGCCCGACCTGGTTTCGCTGGCGGGATGAGGAAAACCTGCTGTGCAAACCGGCACTGTTTTTAACCACAACACGCGATGCGATGTGGTTTCTGGTTGCCGGACCGATATTTGAAGGCATCAAGCTGATGCAGGATGAGGGATGGCTGACACCGTTGATCCATCTGCCCTAGCTGTCGAACCTCAACAGGGTGTCCCGGTTTAGCCTGTTTGGCCCGAAGCGACCGGGCGGCTGAGTGGCTGATCGCGGCGGATAGATGTCCTGTCTTTTATCCCGCCCTGTATCCCACCTTGCGGCCTTGCGATCTGTGCCAATCCCCCGAAGGAGCATCTCTTTTGCCCGCTGATCCGATGTCTGGGTGCACACGGTCGGGCATACCCCCTTCACGCCAACATGATGACGAAAGCAATACCCGAACTGCTCACCACAACAATAGCGGATTAGAAATTGACATGAAACCGACCGAAAAACCCCAACATAGCCTCACAATCGGACGCCGCAGCTTTCTGGGTGGCGCGGCGGCACTTGGTGTTGGTGCCGGATTGGCAGCCCCCGCCATTATCACCCGCGCGGCCGCGACAGAGACGTCTTCGATCATCGCGTTGCGAGACCAGGACCTGCCCTTTATCGCCACCGAGGAAACCTATACCACCGACGAACTGATCGCGCTGAACGCGATTAACGATGATCACGTGGAATACCTCAAGGAAACCGGTCTTGCCGAACTCGGCCCAGGCCGCATCGGGGCCATGGATCAGGCGGGGATCAATGTTCAGATCCTCTCCGCACATACGCCGGGCGTACAGGATCTCGCGGGTCAGGAAGGCATCGATTTTGCCTATCGCCTCAACAGGATGATTGCCACGGGCCCGATGGTCACCTATCCGGGGCGGTTCCGGGCCTATGCGACCCTGCCGCTACAGGACCCGTCGGCATCAGCGGACGAACTGGAACGCGCCGTTCGCGAAGATGGCTTTGTCGGCGCCATGACCAATGGCTTCATTGGCAAAAAGTTTCTCGACCACCCCGATTTCGAGCCCCTTCTGGCACGTGCCGAGGCATTGGGTGTGCCGATATACCTGCATCCGGGCTTCCCGCCCAAGGAAGTCTTCGACATTTACTACCGCATCATGCAACCGGGATATAATGACGAGTATCAGGACTATATTCTCAGTGGTTCAGGATATGGTTGGCATCAGGAAGTGCTTACGCAATGCCTCCGACTGATCATGACCGGGGTGTTCGACAGATTCCCCAAACTGCAGATGATCATCGGCCACATGGGAGAAGGCCTTCCGTTCTACTACGAGCGTATCGTCGGGGATTTGGGCGATACGACCGAGCGCTCACTAAACAAGCCTATCGGCCAGTATTTCAATGACAATTTCTGGTACACGACCAGCGCATTTTTCCAGGATGAACTGCTTCATCTTTTGCTGAGATACATCAGCGTGGACCGCGTGATGTTTGGAACCGATTATCCGTTTGCAGACATGAAGCAGGGCACCGACTGGTTTCGCGCAGTCGATCTGCCACGTGAAGCCAAGGAAAAAATTGCGTTCCGAAATGCGGAAAAACTGTTCGGCATAAAGGTCTGATCCATCCGCCCGTGCCACCACGGGCGGATAGCCTACGCGCCCAGACTGCGCAGGACGAAATACGCGAAATGCGTTGCTGGCGTACGCCCAATACTGTTCCAGCAGGCAAGAAAAAACCCTGTCGCCTTTGGTGACAGGGTCTTTTTATTAGTTTCGGGGGCAGGATTAGCGCTCGCGCTGCTCGCTCAGCTCCGGCCTTTGGCCTGCGCAAAGAACCTGGCAACAGGCTTGGCCTGTTGCGGGTTCCAATCCACATGCCCCCGGCAAGCGACCATTAAAAAAAGCCCGCCACGAGGGCGAGCTTTTTTAAAGTTGGTTGCGGGGGCAGGATTTGAACCTACGCAGCCTGCGCGCGGGCTATCGCCCGTGCTCAACCTTCGGCTTAAAATCGCTCCACTGGAGCGATTTCTTCACAGTCTCAGCCTTCAAGTTATGAGCACAGGCCCATAACGCAGGAAGATCACAGGTTCTAATTCTGACCCAAGACTAAAACGACAAAACCCCGCCAATGGCGGGGTTTGATCGTTTGGTTGCGGGGGCAGGATTTGAACCTACGACCTTCAGGTTATGAGCCTGACGAGCTACCGGGCTGCTCCACCCCGCGTCAGGGTGTATTTTAACCGGTGGGTTAAATAGATAACGCCGCATCATGATGTGAGGCGGCGTTGGATGTTTTGTGTGATTAGGGAATATGAAGCTGTGTTTAGAAGGCCCGGCGGTGACCTACTCTCCCGTGCCTTAAGACAAAGTACCATCGGCGCAGGCAGGTTTCACTTCTGAGTTCGGGATGGGATCAGGTGGTTCCCGGCCGCTATGGCCACCGGGCCGTCGAAACACAGCGAAGAGATCGGAATGTGATTTAGGTGCGATATTGGTTGTTTTGTATTTTGCTTGGCGGGTTTTACCGCTGCGCAAGAAGTCAGAATTAGTCAATTAGCAA